>CAJLHL010000015.1 GCA_905206455.1 uncultured Eubacteriales bacterium | reverse complement strand
TAAAGTCATAACGCCGACAATCCATTTTCAGCAGACAGGCAGGGCAACGAGGAACGCGCCGCCGGACAATCCCTTTAGCTGGACGGGCGATACCATAGCCGACATTTTGGAACGTCCGGAATACCAGGGGCATACGGTGAACTTCAAGACCTACAAGCAGTCCTACAAGAGCAAAAAGACTTGCTACAATCCCGAAGAAAAATGGCTTGTGTTTGAAAATACTCATGAAGCAATCATTGACGTTGATACATGGCAACGAGTGCAGGAATTACGGAAGAACAAACGACGCCCGACGAGGACAGGAAAAACCAATATGTTTTCCGGCATTGCGCGCTGTGCCGATTGCGGCGAAAAGCTGTATTACTGCACAAGCAAGAACTTTGAAGCAAGGCAAGACCACTTTGTCTGCTCCACTTCAAGGCTCAAAGGGAAAGAGGTTTGCCCGACGCATTTTATCCGCGCCGTTGTCTTGGAACAGGGCGTACTCGCCCACATGAGAATGACGGTTGCCTGCGTTGCGAACCACGAGGAACAATTCCGCAAAGCTATGGGCGCGAAGCAGAAAGCCGAAGCGAAAAAAGAACTTGCGGCAAAGCGGCGGCAACTGACGCAAGCGGAACGACGGATAGAAGAACTTGACCGATTATTCAAGCGTATTTACGAGGACAACGCCAATGGAAAATTATCTGACAGCAGATTTCAAATGCTCTCGGATGATTACGAACAGGAGCAGAAAGAACTGAGGGAAAAGCTGTTGCGATTGAATGAAGAGATTAACCGGCAGGAAGAACAGGCAGAAAACATCAACAGGTTTATCGGCAAGGTACGAAAGCATCTCGACTTGGACGAACTAACGCCCGCTATCTTAAATGACATGGTAAAGGCGGTGTATGTTCACGCACCGGATAAGTCAAAGGGTTATCGGGAACAGCAGATAGACATTTCCTATGATCTTGTGGGGATACTCCCCGCGTCCTTGCTGAATAGCCTGCAAAACGGAGAAACGGCATAGCCGAAGCTACGCCGTTTCACGAAAACAATCCTATGCTGTTTTATGAGTGCCGCCCCGAGGGTCTGCCCTTTTTCTATCTCATATCATTTAACCATCCCGCGAGTCATAAAAAACATCTATCAATCTGAGACCCGACACTTCCCGTCTTTCTTCATCGAACACAATCTCTTAACAGGAGGTTTTTCCCTGACGCTTTTCATTATACTGTGCCGCCCAGCCGATGAGATCCCCCTCTTTGCCGCGTTCATCGGAAATCAGGTACTTCATCCCGGTATCCGCGAGCAGAAGAATCTCTTCATCGCTTAAAGTTTCGCTGTTCTCACTTTCCGGACGAAATTAGAGAGTTCCTCTTTCCTCGCCCCGTTTCTCCAGATAAACAGCTCCCTGAGGAAAACGAACCGACTTCGTTTTCTTTGGTTCCTTCCATTTTTGCATACCGCCTTTATCCGTCCAAAGATAAAAATCTCCGCCGGACAAATAATAATAGACATCATCTTGCAGTACTCCCATCTGCACACCTTTGGCCGCTATTTCCTGCAAACCGAAAAATTACACTCACAATCATGCACGCAGATCCGCGTCCCGCACAGCACATAAAAGATACAGTCTTTTCCCCGCGGATTCTTATTCTGTATCATCTTCGCTCCTCTCTGTACCGTCTTCCGGCTGCCGACAGATCCGAAGTCCTTTTATATACTTTCGACCGGCATATTTTTTCCCGATGTCAGATTCTTTTCTCTCATACGGAAAAATTTTTTACATTCCCATCAGAGCATCTTTCCGTACTCTGCGCAGGACGCCGCGTCCTCTGTGAGACGATCGTACAATTCCGGATACTTTTCCTTCAAAACAAAAGCCTTTGAATTCTCATCGCAGAATACCTGTTTCGTCAGGCCGGTGGAAATCACTCGGCCGTTATCCAGATTTTCGATCTCATACTCGATCGTCACCACTTTTCCGCGTACTTCCGCGATCTGCGCGGTGACCCTCAGAGGATCGTCAAAGACCGCGCCCTCCCGATATTCACAGTGACACACCACCAGCGGCAGAAGGATGCCTCCGCCCTCCCATTTTTCCATTGAAAACCCCGCTTCCCTGAAAAGTTTCGTCCGCGCCAAATCAAACCATCTGATATAATTTGTATGATATACTGCCCGCATTCCGTCCAGATCCGCAAATGCGACTCTCAGCTCCACCGATGCTTTTCTCATAATTCAAACTCCTTTCGCGCAGTCTCTGCACACTGCCCTGCACCCCGTCCTCTGTTTCATCCGCGTCTTTGCCGCAAACACGCGGTATCCGCCGGGTATACTTTCACAGTTTTATTATAATTCATTTATCATCTATTTTTATCCGTATTTTTCTATGTAATCTACAGCTCTCGGAAACAAAAAAGGAAACCGCCAATCGCCGTTGGCTGCTTCCTCTTTCAAAATCATCGGCCCGATCTGCCGGGTTCAGCGTGTTATTATCGTCTCCTGCCGCTCTGAAACCCGTCCGTCGTAATATACCCTCATGCTGTCGCTTCGGGCGGCGCCGATCAGCGTCAGCCCGTATTCTTTCGCCAGAGCCACCGCCTCTGACGTAGGCGCGGCTTTACTGACGAGCACCGGAATTTTTGCGCGGATGGCCTTTGCCGCCATATCCGCCGGAATTCTTCCGCTGGAATAGATGATACATTCCGCCGGGTCGATCTCCTTTAAAAGGGCGAATCCGATCACTTTATCTGCAGCGTTATGTCTGCCGATATCTTCGCACTGAAACAGCAGACGGTTTCCACAGGCGAGAAAACAGCTGTGAGCTGCCCGGGTCCGATCGTGCAGAGGCATGCCTTCCTTAAAACGATCCGCCAGAGCAAAAATCCATTCCGGCGCCCAGTAACCGGGCTTTACATCTTTCAGATTCCCGCGCTCCGGCATTCCCGCTTCAGGAATTAACCGTACCTCCGCATACTCCGCCGATTGACGGAATACGATCTCCTGAATACTTTCCGCTGAAGAAATCACCCCCTCCGCATACAGCCTGCCGGCCACCAGTTCTTTTAGATGCCGAGGCGTGCACACGGTTTCGATCTCTCTGCCTCCGCAGATGCGGATAGTGAAACTGTGTTCTGTCAGCACCTGCTCCAAGAGGTTTTCCTTTCGCCCGTTCCGGTAAATCAGAGTATATCCGCAGTTTTTTATCAGACCAGTCTCTTCTCCTGGACCGCAGACACGCCGGGCTATCTCCGGATTCTCCGGGCTTTCGTACGTTCCGTCCGTCTGCCCGGTTCTGTTTCCACAGTCTGCAGCGCAGTTTTTTTCCGGTTTTCCGGTTTTCTTTTCCGGTATTCTTCCTGTTTTCATCGGTCGATTTTCTCCACGCGGATAGCGCAGACTTTGTATTCCGGTATGCGGCAGAATTTGTCGAGAGCCGCATTGGTCAGCCAGTTGGCGTTGCCGTCAGGGAAGTGGAACGGCATCCAGGTTTCGCCCGGAGATACCTTCGTACCCACCCGCGCGGTTGTCTCGATGGAGCCCCGGCGGGAGGAAGCCCGTACCAACTCGCCGTTTTCGATGCCGAGACGGGCAGCGTCTTCTTCGTTGATTTCGATAAAGGATTTTCCCTCTATCTCCATCAGTCCCGGCGTCCTGCCCGTCATGGCGCGAGTCGTGTAGTGATAAAGGATGCGGCCGGTCATCAGGTACAGCGGGTATTCTTCATCCGGCAATTCTGCCGACGGCGTATAAATCGTCGGATACAGCCAGCCCAGACCCCGGGTAAACTTTCCTGTATGCATGATCGGCGTTCCCGGATGTTCCGGTGACAGACAAGGCCACTGGAGACCTTTTCCGCCGACTTCCGCACTGTCGAGACGGGAGTGGCTGATTCCCCCGAAACTCGGCGTCAGAGAGGAGATTTCGTCCATGATCTCCGCCGGCGTCAGTTTCGGCTGCGGATATCCCATACGATTCATCAGATCGATGATGATATCCACGTCTGAACGGATGTCGAAAGACGGATCCTTCGTCAGATCCACAGCTTTGCGCACTCTCTGAACCCGGCGCTCTGTATTGGAAAAGGTTCCTTCTTTTTCCGCGTAGCTCATGCCCGGCAGGATGACGTCGGCATACTGCGCTGTCTCCGTCATGAATAATTCCTGAATGACGAAAAAATCCAGGCTTTTCAGCGCCTTGATAATATGATTGGTATCGGCGTCGGTCACCACCGGATCTTCGCCGTAGATGTACAGGCCTTTGATCTCTCCGCGAATGGCTGCGCCGAATACGTCGGTAGCGTGAATTCCGATTTTATCGCTGAGAGAAACACCCCAGGCGTCTTCGAATTTCTTCACCACTTCGGGATTTGTAACCTTCTGATATCCCGGAAAGTCGGTGGGCTGCGCTCCCATATCGCAGGCGCCCTGGACATTGTTCTGTCCGCGCAGCGGATTGACGCCGCAGCCCGGCCGGCCCAGCTTGCCGCAGAGCATCGCCATATTCGACATGGACATTACGCCCTCGGTACCGGTGGAATGTTCTGTAACCCCGAGACAATAGATAATCGGCGCCTTTTCAGCGGAAGCGTACATCCTCGCCGCTTCGACGAGCTTATCTTTGTCGATGTGACAGACCTCCGCCACATATTCCGGCGTGTATTCTTTTACGATTTCCTTCAGTTCCTCAAAACCTTCGGTACGCTCGGCGATAAATTTTTCGTCGATCAGACCTTCCTCTATCATCACGTGCATCATGCCGTTGGCGAACATGATATTCGTTCCCGGCTTCAGTTTCAGATGAATATCCGCGTACTGCGTCAGACCGATATCTCTCGGATCGACGACGATGAGCCGCGTTCCGTTCTGTACCGCCTGACGGATCTGCGTTCCCACCACCGGATGAGCTTCCTCAGGATTGGATCCCACCAGCAGAATGCAGTCTACGTCGTGGGTGATATCTTCAATCGGATTTGTCATAGCGCCGGAGCCCAGCGTCATCGCCAGACCGGAAACCGATGCGGAATGGCAGACGCGGGCGCAGTTGTCCACATTATTGCTGCCGAAACAGGTACGCACCATCTTCTGAACCATATAGATATCTTCGTTCGGGGAACGGGAGCAGGCAAAACCGGCCAGAGAATCCACTCCGTATTCCTTTTTCAGGCTCATAAACTTCGAAGCTGTCAGACTGAGAGCCTCTTCCCAGGTGGCACGCTCGAATTCGCCCGTCTCCTGATTCTTAATCAGAGGATATCTGAGACGATCTCCGGAATGTACGAAATCAAAACTTCCGGAACGGCCTTTTACGCAGAGCAGCCCCCGGTTGGACGGACCGTCTGCCGCCTGTACGTCCACGATTTTGTTGTCCTTTACCAGCAGATCATACTGACAGCCGGTAGCGCAGTGCGGACAGGTGGTGCGAACTCTCTTCACTTCCCACTCACGGTAATGCTTTCTTCTCTTTTCTGTAATCGCGCCGGTCGGACATGCCTGGGCGCAGTTTCCGCAGGATTCACAAAGAGACATTTTCCAGTCCGGACCGAAAGGAGCTTCGATTATGCTGAAGACACCTGCCTTCCCCACGCCGATGGCTTTTCTGCCCGTAATCTTCTCACAGGTATTGACGCAGCGCTGACAGCGGATGCAGAGCTCCGGACGATAGCTGAGAAATGGATGGCTGTTCTTCACATCCTCGCAGTCATCCGCCCTGCAGGAGTTATAGGAGGAATGCTCCACTCCGTATTCATTGCAGTACTTCTGCAGCTCACAAGCTCCGTTCTTGCCGCAGGAAAAACAATCCTGATGGTGATCTGCCAAAAGCAGATCCAAAACCGTTCTGCGCGCCGAAAGGACTCGTTCGCTTTTCGTACTGACGGTCATCCCTTCTTTCACTTTCGTATTGCAGGCGGTGACCATGCGATCAGTCCCTTCGATTTCCACGACACACATGCGGCATGAGCCGATACTGCTCACATCTTTGAGATAGCAGAGAGTTGGAATTTCGATTCCCGCCGCCGCGGCCGCTTCGAGAATCGTCGCGTCTTCCGCCGCCTCAACAGGAATTCCATCGATTATCAGATTTATCATTGGTCTCTGCCCCCTTTCATCACACCGCATCCGAAGTGATCACAGCGCAGACAGCGTCCTGCTTCCTGCATCGCTTCCTCATAAGTATACGGATTTTCCACATGGTCAAAATCGTGCTTCCGGATGTATGCCGGCCGTTCGGTGATATTCGCTCTGCCCGTCGGGATCCGGCTGCTCTCTTTCGCTTCCGGAGCTGTGACATCGCAGTTTAATTTATGGTGATAACCGAGATACTCGTCGATATTCCGGGCCGCGGTCTTTCCCGCTGCGATGGCGCGGATAGCAGTAGACGGTCCGGTAGCGCAGTCGCCGCCCACAAAGACGCCCGGCATATTTTTTACCTCGGTGTCGAATCCCGCCTTGAAAATTCCCCATTCCGCTTCCATTCCGAAATCTTCAAACGGCTTACTGACGATATCCTGACCTACCGCGATGAGAATCACCTCGCACGGAATGCGTTCCGGTTCTTTTTTCGCGTCTATCGGAGCCGGCCGGCCGCCGCGGTACGGACCGATCATCTGTAGCTGTGTGATGAGCGCCGCACATCTGCCCTCCGCGTCTTTCTCCACAGCCTTCGGTGCCTGAAGCGTCATCAGATCGATGCCTTCCATCACCGCCGCCTCGATTTCACTCTCCAGCGCCGTCATATCGCTCTGACGTCTCCGGTAGACGACGCGCACCGCCTCCGCATTGCAGCGCAGGGCGCTTCTCGCGGCGTCCATGGCCACATTGCCTCCGCCGATAACGACCACCGTCTTTCCGGTATAATCCGGAATTTCTCCGTTTCCGATGCGGTCGAGCATCTCCACCGCAGACTCTACATTTTCCGCGTCCGCGTTGTCGATACGCAGCTTTTTGCCCGCCTGCGCGCCGATAGCCACAAACATAGCGTCACAGCCTCCGCGGATCTCTTCGATGGAAAGTTCCGTTCCTACCGCCGCTTCACACTTCACTTCGATGTCTCCCGCAGACAAAATGGCGCGGATATCTTCATCGAGACGCTCCTTCGGAAACCGGTAATTGGGAATGCCGTAGCGCAGCATGCCGCCCAGCTCCTTCTGGCGTTCGAAAATGGTGACTTTATGTCCCATCTGCCCCAGGAAATAGGCTGCCGTCAGCCCCGCAGGACCTCCGCCGATGATATGAACCTTCTTTCCTGTAGCCACATTGGCTTTCGGGACCGCTACTCTGTCCGCGGCGATCTGATCTACCGCATATTTTTTCAGCCCCCGGATATTGACGGAATCGTCGATGAGATTCCGGCGGCAGCGTTCCTCGCAGGGATGCTCACAGATCATAGCGCAGGCCGTCGGCAGAGGATTGTCCCTGCGGATCATATTTACAGCCCCCGCGTAATCTTCTTCAGCGATCAGCGCGATATATCCCGGGATATCCACGTGCGCCGGACAGAGATTGATACACGGCACCTTCTGACCGATTTCCCCGGTACAGCAGCCGTTTTCTATATGACTGAGATATTCTTCTTTCAGAGCTTCCAGGCCCCAGAGCACATCTGCTGCCGCCTGATAGCCGATGGCGCAGTCCGCTGTATCCCGGATCATCTCCGCCAGAGACTCCATCTTCTCCAACGTCTCTGGCGCCGCGCCGCCGTCTAACACACTCTGCAGAAGACGCTGCAGCTGAGGCAGACCGTCGCGGCAGGGGACGCATTTTCCGCAGGTCTGCGCCGCCGACGTCTGAAGCAGGGAAAGCTGAACGGTCAGCGGGCAGGTTCCGGGAGGACAGGCTGTTATTTTACTTTGAAAACGGTTCAGCAATTCTTCGATTTTATTATCAAAATTGTCTGAATCCGCGAGATAAATCTTGCTCATCGGTTTTGACCTCCTGTATAAACAAATGTGAGATATGCGGTTTCGCATATCTCACAGCAAATGATCGCGTGAATATTATAGATGAATATCGCAGATTTGTCTTCTGTTTATTTTTCCCGTCGGAGAAGATGCTGAAGATCTTCCGGAGTATTTATGTTTCGAAAAATCTCCGCCATACCGTCTTCTGTCGGACAATATACCGTCTCTACGGAATTTAGAAGCCGCGACATCTTCCGGTCACCGGAACGCAGCAGGCGTTCCGCAGCACCTGCCGCGCTTCGCCGGTACACGCCGAACAACGGTTCCGGCCGGCCGTCTCTCAGAAAAACGGCTGCATCCGGAAGTCTGCCTGTCTCCGACACTTTAGAAATTTCACGCAGAAGTATCTCAGCTGCATCCCTTCTGAGATATGGCATGTCCACAGCGCTGACATAGAGAAGTTCCGCATCTGTCTGCCGGAATGCGGATAAAATTCCCGCCATCGGGCCGCTGTCCTCAAAAAAATCGCAGATCGGCTCCGCTCTTTCCGGCAGGGGTTCCAGAAACTGCAGGCGGCTGGGAGAACCTACGGACAACAAAATCCGGTCCGCCAGTCCGGACAGATTCCAAAACCGGACTGCCCGTGCAAGAAGCGTTTCACCTTCGACCAGGATCAGCGCTTTCTCTCTTCCCATCCTGCTGGACTTTCCGCCTGCCAGAATCAGCGCGTAATGATGTCTGCCTTCGTTTCTTTTCGTCATCTCATCCTTTCCGGCCGCCCCCTCAGAGCGCCTCCGACAGATCCGCCGCACAAGAGGAACGCACCCGCATCCGTCCGAATCACAGCGCCTGCCGGTATTTTATCTGCCTTCTCCGTCTTTTTTGAGATAGGAGAACCAGTAGACACATCCCACCAGCACAGAGCCGCCGACGATATTGCCCAGTGTGACCGGCAGCAGATTTCCTATGAAAAAATTACCCGCCGTAAGATTCCCTATATTGGATACCGTCTCCGCCGCTGCCGCATGGTAGACTTCATTCGTATTTGCCAGAAGGCCTGCCATCCCGTAATACATATTGGCTACGCTGTGCTCAAATCCGCAGAGGATAAAGAGCATGATCGGCAGAAAGAGCCCGACGATCTTCCCCGCTACCGTAGTTGCCGCAAAACTGATCCAGACGGCGATGCACACCAGGAAATTACATAAAATTCCCAGACAAAATCCCTTCACAAAAGTGAGAGACGTCTTTCCCGCCGCTACTTTAATCGTGTTGACCGCCAGAGCTCCCGCGAACAGATCCAGCTGACCTCCGTAATAGACCAGCACCGTTACGAGAAGCGCCCCGATAAAGTTTCCTATGTAAACGATAATCCAGTTCCGGAGCATCGCTTTCAGCTTAATCTCTCTTTCGATGAGAGGGATCACCATCAGACAGTTGCCCGTAAACAGTTCGCTGCCCGCCAGAAGCACCATCGTCAGCCCGGTAGGAAACACCAGTCCGCTGAGAATCTTCGCGATGCTTCCGCTCTCCACCGTACAGGAAATCGTATTGCTTCCCACCGCCGCCAGAGCGATAAATATCCCAGCCATAATACTCAGCACGAGCATCCTTCCGGCGGGCAGCGCCGCTTTGTTTTTTCCGATACCGATTACATTTTTTGCTACTTCTGCTGGCGTAAACATGATCTTTTCCTCACTTTCTCCTTACATTACTCCTGTCTTATTGCAATATTTCTGAACGCTGTGAGACAGCGGCGAAAACGTCAGTAATTCGGCTCCGACACGCGTTCCTCTGCAGATCGCCGGAATGCACCGGCTCCCGCGGGCCCTGTCTTGAGTATGAGATCGGCTCATCCGTTCTTTAGTCCCTGCGCTGAGAAGCACAGATATTCGGCCAGCCGTTCCGCTTCACGTTCCTCCAGGCCATAGACCGGAATCCCGCTGTATTTTCCGGAAAATTCCTCCGGAGAAAGATCCGTTGCGACAGCTAAGAGAAAAACCGGATCACAGACAGGACCGGAGGAAACTTCTCTTCGTACCACTTCCACCTTCGGATATTCGGAATATTTGAAGCCCTCTAAAATAATGATGTCGGCATCGGGAAATTCTCTGATCAGCTCTTTCTCCGAAACTGTAACATCATCCTTTATAACCATCGCCCGGCTGCCGGAAAATACCGCCGCTCCCTGCGCTCCGGCGCTCCGCAGCCGGTAAGTGTCCGTTCCGGGTACATCCGGAATAAAATCATGTCCGTCGTGTTTGATCACGGAAACTGACAGTCCTTTTCTTTTAAAATGCGGTATCAGCCGTGAGATCAGCGTTGTCTTTCCTGAATCTTTCACTCCGCTGACGGCGAAAATCCTCTGTTCCTTCATATGCAGACCACCCGGAGGATCTCTCCGCCTTTCAGTCCTTTCGAACCCGCAGGGATCTCGATGTAACAGTCTTTCTCCTCCGGTTTCGGCAAAACAGTCCTGCAGGCGCTGAAGTTTCCGCCCTTCCCGGCAGCAGAATTTTTCAGCGGCTTCAGTCTGACACTCCCGTCAGTACCGAGGATTCCCTGGATATAGCGGGTTTTCGGACTCTCTTTCTCAAACGTGCCTCGAAAGACCGCATAGATATAACCCAAATCGAGGGAGGAATCTCTGCTCAAAACTCCGATCATCGGACGGATGAGAAGATTGAAATTCACCGCGGCTCCGAAAGGACTTCCCGTCAGGCTCAAAACCGGCTTACCGGATAAGAGAGAAAAAGTCGTGGGCGAACCGGGTTTTATGCTGATCCGCTGAAAGAGGATTTCCGCTCCGAGACGGTTCAGAGCTTCGGGAAGATAATCCTTCTTGCCTACAGAAACGCCTCCTGTGGTAATTACCATATCTGCTTTTTCCACCGCCGCCGACAGATGCCGCATGATAGCCTCCAAAGAATCCTCTGACTGCACACAGTGAGGAACTTCGCCGCCGCAGCTCGTCACGCCGGCCCGTATCATAAACATGTTGCTGTTATAAATTTTACCCGGCGCAAGAGGCTTCCCCGGCAGAACGATTTCATCCCCGGTAGCGATCACCGCCGCCCTCGGTCTTCGAAACACATTTACCTGCGTCCTTCCCAGACTTGCCAGCAGACCCACGTCTGTAAAATTCAGCTTCCTTTCCCGCTCTATGATGATCTGTCCCCGCCGAAAATCTTCTCCTGCAGAGCAGAAGTTCTGCAAACGATCCACACTTCGACAGATTCTCACAATCTCCCCTCGCTGTGCGCAGCCCTCATCATTCCTCATGCCGGCAAAACCGCCGTCAGCGGCGGCAGACTCCGTGTCTTCCTGCTTTACGACGCAGTCCCCTCCCGAAGGGATCGGTGCTCCTGTCATAATCCGCACCGCCTGTCCGGGTCCTATGCGGGAAGAAGAAATCTCCCCGGCACAGACTTCATCGATCACTGACAGCTCTGCCGGAGATTCCGGCGAAGCCTCCGCGATATCTGCCGAACGCACCGCAAATCCATCCAGCGGGGATCTGTCAAAAGAAGGCTGGTCAAAATCAGCGGAAACATCTTCTGCGGCAATTCGTCCGCAGGCGTTCTCTATGGGGATCATCTCCGTTTCCGTCACGGCGGCGGTATTTTGCTTCGTTATGATACAGGCTTCCTGGAGAGTAACCTCTCTCCGCTCCTTATTTTTCATTCCGTACGTCCCTCTTGTGACACTGACAATCGATACTCTGTTCAAACATCAATGAATATATTATAGGCATTCTCTATCGAAAACCACAATATTAATCTTGCCTTTAACGAATATCTCCCTTTCAAATCCAACTCTGTTTTAATTTGTCTATATTTGTTTTAATATATATTGATTTATTTTTATTTATTTCGCGAACCATTCTGACAGGATCTGATAAACAGGCTGTACAGTATACATAAAAAAATGTTTCCGTTCGTTAAAATATTATTTATCTCTGAACAGATCACTCTGTCTCCCGTATGAAGATGATCTTCGTCGATTTTATTCTACTATATACGACTTGTGGATTCTGTTTTTTTCGATAAAATGAATATTACCGCATTCTTAATGCCGGCATAACGATACCGAGAGGATCTGAATATAACAGTAATATCTGACTCCCCGCACAATCTGATAAAGTAAAATCATGTGAAAACTATGGAGGTATATAAAATGAAAAAAATGGATTTCAAAAATTTGTCGCTCGATATTCTGATCGACGTGATAAGCGGTATTTTAATCGCGCTGGGAACATATAATTTTGCCGCGGAAGCTGATTTCCCCATGGTCGGGGTCAACGGCATCGCGCTCATCTTCTATCACCTGTTCGGCAGTCCGATCGGTACAGTCGCTCTGATTCTGAATATCCCGATCGCAATTTTCTGTTTCAGAATTCTGGGCAGGGTCTTTTTCATGCATTCTGTGCGCACGATTATCATAACGTCTCTGATCATGGACTACGTCGCTCCTCTGTTTCCCGTCTATACGGGCGATCGGCTTCTGGCAGCTCTGTGCAGCGGCATCCTGTCAGGACTGGGATATGCGTTCATCTACATGAGAGGTTCTTCCACCGGCGGCGTCGATTTCATCATCCTGTCCGTCAAAGCGAGACGTCCTCATATGTCTATCGGCAAAATCACCTTCGTCATTGACCTGACCGTAGTTCTGATCGGTACGGCGGCGATCTCCAGGGATATCGACGGACTGATTTACGGCGCGATCGTAAGCTTTTTGATTTCTCTGATGGTCGACAAAGTGATGTACGGTATCGATGCGGGCAAGCTGACCCTCATCGTCACCGATAAGCCGCAGACTGTCGCCCAGAAAATAAATGATATCGCAGGACGCGGCACTACATTTCTAAAAGCGAAAGGCGGCTTTACCGAAGAAGACAAATCTGTCGTCATGTGCGCCTGTGATAACAAACAGATGTATCCGATTCAGAATGCCGTCAAGGAAGCGGACCCGAAGGCATTTATCATTATTCTGGAATCCAACGAAGTCCTGGGCGAAGGTTTTAAAAACTAAAAACCGGGCGGCGGAGATGACTCGGTCTTACGACCTGTCGCTCCGGCTGCCCGGTTTTTCCCGTATTTTTTATACCGTCCCGCAGATTATTCGGTATACGCAAACTCTATGACGCAGAGCACTGTCTTAAGAAAATTCACAGAACTGCGATTTCCCGCCTGCAGGCTGGGATTCACTCTGTACGATATTCCCACCATCCCGGCGAGTTGTTTTTCCGCACGACTTATTTGTTTTGATTGGCCTCTGCGATGATCTTTGTCGCCAGATGCTGAGGCACTTCATCATATCTCAGAAATTCCTGCGTGAAAGAGCCTTTGGCCTGAGTCATCGCTCTCAGCGCGATAGAATAATCCAGAAGTTCCGCCATAGGCGCTTCTGCCATCAGCTTCTGCACGCCGTGACCCATCGGTTCCATCCCCAGGATACGCGCTCTCCTCCTGTTCATATCGCCCATGACGTCGCCCATGTACTCGTCCGGAATGACAATTTCCAGTCTCATGATAGGCTCGAGCAGGACCGGATTCGCCTCTGTAATCCCTTTCTTGAAGGCCAGAGAAGCTGCAATCTTAAAGGCCATTTCATTGGAGTCCACATCGTGATAAGAACCATCATACAGCACGGCTTTGATATTTACTACCGGATAACCCGCAAGAGGTCCCTTTTCCATACATTCCACGATTCCTTTTTCCACCGCCGGAACATAATTTTTCGGGATCGATCCTCCGAATAACTGCTCAGAGAAGTCGAGCACTTTATCGTGAGAAGGTGAGAATCGGATATGTACATCGCCGTACTGTCCCGCACCGCCCGACTGTTTTTTATGTTTGCCCTGAACATCGGAATGTCCTTTGATCGTCTCTCTGTAAGCGATTTTTCTCGGGCTTGTGATCACGTCTACGTTGAATCGTTCCTTCAGCTTGGAGATGATGACGCCCAGCTGCATTTCTCCCTGGGTTCCCAGAAGAGTCTGCTTTGTCTCGGTATCCTGGCGTACGACGAAAGACGGATCCTCCTCTCTCAGGCGCGCCAGACCGGTGCCCATCTTCTCCTCCTCCCCTTTTTTCGCCGGAGCGACTGCGGTGTACAGCGTAGGCGCCGGTGATTCGAGGCTCACATAAGTTCTGGATTTCGATTTATCGCAGAGAGTATCTCCCGTTTCCGTATAGGTCAGCTTCGGCACCGCTACGATATCTCCCATGCTGGCAGACTGGGTATCGATCTGAGTCTTACCTCTCAGGAAAATCAGCTTGTTGAGCTTCTCCACCTTACCGGTTCTCGTATTGATCAGTTCCATCCCTGATTTCAGTTCTCCAGTGATCACTTTCATAATGGAAATCTTTCCCACAAACGGGTCGGATAACGTCTTGAATGTCAGCGTCGTAACCGGGGCATCAGCGTCAGGAACCGCATAATCTTCACCGCCGCTGGCGTCGATATATTTATACGGCGCATGTCTCAGAGGAGACGGCGAAAATTTTCTGATAATGTCCAGCATTGCGGTGACTCCCTGTCCGCCCTCCGGATCGAAAGCGAACACCGGAACGATTTCCGCCGCTGCCACACCGTTTCTCAGACCTTTATTGAATTCCCAGTCAGTAAAGACCCCCTCATCGAAGTATTTATTCATCAGTTCTTCGTCGGTCTCTGCAATCAGTTCGTTCAGAGCCTCCAGCATCTCAGGCTTAATCGGATAGCTGGCAGGTACGCAGACCGCGCCGAATTTGTCCCGGATAGACTGCACCAGCTCATCGAAATCATAAGTATCCTTGTCCTTGCGCTTTATCATGATAAATGTAGGCTTCTTCAGTTCTTTGCAGAAATTCCACGCCTTTTCCGTTCCCACCTGGATACCGGATCCCGCATCTACAATCAGGAGAGCCGCCGCAGCCGCCTGAATCGCAGTATACATCTCATGTGAAAAATCGAGAAGGCCCGGTGTGTCGATAAAGTTGATCTTTACATCCTTATATTCGATAGGAATGATCGACATATTGATCGAATGGCCTTTTTCGATTTCCATCTTATCGTAATCAGAAACCGTATTTCCGTCTTCTATCGTTCCCGCTCTGGTTATCACGCCCGTCTCGAACAGTGCGAGATCCATAGGCGAAGACTTACCCCATCCACCGTGACCGATGAGCGCTACGTTTCTGATTTTGTCGCTGGGATAAGCCTGCATATTCATACCTCCTGTAATAGTTTTTACTCTGCGCGGGAAGCTGTAATCCCCGCGGTATACATACGGACCGGTGTCCGCCCGAAAAAGGTTTCCGGCCGCATCGCCTTTTCGGAATCTGCGAAAAAACATCCGCTTGACGTCCCCGAAAAGCCTGCTATAACAATGTGCATACTTATTATATCATTGTACACTAATGTTAGCAATCAATTAGTTTCCATCCGCGCATGTATCGTGTATGCAGAAAACAAAAGCATTCCCGCCGGATACAGAAGCAGCTTTTCGATCCGGAATGTTAAGATAACAGAGGTCTTAAATCTGGGGCACACAGAGAATCGACATGGCGGCTTCGTGCCTGCAATGTGCTTTCTTTGCTACAGCTTCATCGTCAGGGCGATCTTATGACGTTCGTGATCTACCTCAAGAACCCGGACTTTTACCGTATCTCCTACGCTCACCGCATCCATCGGATGTTTGATAAAGCGATTGCTGATCTCGGAGATGTGGACCAAGCCGTCCGTCTTGACGCCGATATCCACAAAAGCCCCGAAATCCACGACATTGCGGACTGTTCCCGTCAGTTCCATATCCGGCTTGAGATCTTCAAAGCTCAGCACATCCTGGCGGAAAACTACCGGAGGCATGGATTCCCGCGGATCTCTGGCAGGTTTCCGGATTTCCTCCACGATGTCCGTGAGTGTCATCGTACCGATTCCCAAATCCTGCGCCATTTTTTCAATGCTCAGAGACAATTCCTGCTGCCTGCGCTTCTGTTCTTCCTGACGTTCTTTTTTGTCCGGCTTTCTTTTCTTTTTGTTCTTTCCGGTGAATTCATCATCCTCCAGCAAAACGGCCAAAGCGGCAAAACCGTTGTTCGGCAGCGGACGAACGCCTTTTTTTTCCGAACCGGCGCCGTTTTGCACGCCCTGTTTCCTGTCTCCGTTCTTTTTTCCCGATTTCACAGGTACGGGATATTTTTCTCGTATCCGCTCTTCGATTTCCTTCGCTCCGCCGGCGGTAATGCGATCTTTGTCCAGTCCCAGCGTCGCCAGCATTTTCTCGGTGATATCGTAGGATTCCGGATGAACCGCCGTCGCGTCCAGCGGATTTTCACCATCCCGAATGCGCAGAAAGCCCGCGCACTGTTTATACGTTTTTTCTCCCAGTTTTGAAACCTTCAGAAGCTGCCTCCGATTTTTGAAAGCGCCGTGTTCATCCCGGTAAGCGACGATATTTTTCGCAATCCCGGAATTAATTCCGGAAATATAGGACAGCAGGGAAGGCGACGCCGTGTTCAGGTCGACGCCCACCCGGTTAACACAATCTTCCACTACGTTGGTCAGCGCGCTGTCCAGTAAATTCTGATTGATATCATGCTGATACTGGCCTACCCCGATATGCTTCGGAGAAATTTTCACCAGCTCCGCCAGCGGATCCTGCAGCCGCCTGCCGATAGACATCGCGCCCCGGGTCGTCACATCCAGATCCGGATATTCCTCACTCGCCAGCTTTGAAGCGGAGTATACAGATGCTCCGGCTTCATTTACAATCGTATATTTGAGATCTCTGCCCGTCTTTGCAATATAATCTGCCACAAACTTTTCGGTTTCACGGGAGGCCGTACCATTTCCGATGACGATAGTATTCAGACTGAACTTGTCGATCAGTTTTGTAATAATGCGCTCCGAACCCGGAATATCATTTTTCGGTTCCGTGGGATAAATCGTAGCATAGGCCAGCAGTTTGCCCGTATCGCTGAGAGCCGCCACTTTACAGCCGGTACGGTACCCCGGATCCACGGACAGTACTCTCGCGCCTTTGACCGGCGGCACCATCAGCAGATTCTCCGTGTTCTTCGCAAACACCTTTACCGCCTCTCTTTCTGCCCTCTCCGTCAGTTCGTTTCTCAGTTCTCTCTCCACGGAAGGGGCCATAAGGCGTTTGTACGCATCGGCAGCCGTATCTTCCAGCACCGGACGGCTGATACTGTGTTCATCGGTAACCACCGCTGACAGAATCCGCTGCTGCACCGCTTCGATATCGACTTTGAGCTTTATTTTCAGTTTTTTCTCTTTTTCCCCCCGGTTGACGGCCAGCACACGATGATTGGGAATTTTAGAGATACTCTCCGCGTATTCATAATACATATCATATACCGTCCTCTCATCGGGATCTGCGGCTTCCGATGTGAGAACGCCGGTCTCTCTCGTAAAAGTACGCACCATATCTGTAATTTCGGGATCGTCTGCAATCCGCTCCGCGAGGATATCGCAGGCACCCGCCAGTGCTTCTTCCGGTGTGTTCACCCCTCTGTCCGGATCTACATAAACCTCCGCGTCTTTCAGCAAATCTCCGGATTGTCTGTCCTGAGCCCAGATGCTCTCCGCCAGAGGCTCCAGGCCCTTTTCTCTGGCCTTAGACGCCCGGGTGCTCTTTTTCTGCTTAAACGGCTTATAGAGATCTTCCACCCTCTGAAGAATCTCCGCCTTTTCAATCTCCGACTTCAACTCTTCCGTCAATTTTCCCTGCTCCTCGATCAGCTTGATCACCTCGGCCTTGCGTTCTTCCAAGCCTCTGAGATAATTCAGCCTCTCGTCCAGGTCCCGGAGAACCACGTCCGACAGACCGCCGGTCACTTCCTTCCTATAGCGGGCGATAAACGGAATCGTATTACCTTCATCGATCAGCGAGATCGTCTGTTCCACCGCGGTCAGACGAATTCCAAATTCCTGAGCCAGTTTTTCTGCAATGTTCATTTCATTCCTCACACCTTTTACAATTCATACTCCAGCAAAACGCTGTCAATATATTCTTGAAGTATACCACGATTTTCCGTCCTCCGCACGTCGAATTTTGTCTCCCTGCTCCGCGCTTTTCCCGTTCTTCCCGTCAGAACCGGACGGACCGCGCTCGAAGCAAATAAAAAAGACCCGGATTTTTCAGTATGAAAAATCCGGGTAACGATTTGTTTCTGATAACATCATTCTGCCGCCGTAAAATCCGGCTCTGCGATACCGGCCTTCGCACATGCGGAAATCCGCGCTGTGCAAATGCCAGCTCCGCCCGGTTCCGCCAAAGTGTCCGGAACCGTCTCCGCGGCGTTCTTCGAGCTATTTCTGTTTCAGTTTTTCATTGATAAAGTAATCCAGATCCCCGTCCATGACACGGTTTACATCTCCCACTTCAGCGTTTGTACGGTGATCCTTTACCATAGTATAAGGCTGAAACACATAGGAACGAATCTGATTGCCCCATGTGATCTGCCCGTAATCGCCTCTCAGCTCATCGATCCTTTCCTTATGTTCCCGTTCTTTCAGCTCGATGAGTTTCGCTGTCAGCACTTTCATGGCCACCTCTCTGTTCTGGTGCTGAGATCGTTCGTTCTGACAGGATACGACGATATTGGTAGGCAGATGCGTAATACGGACGGCCGAATCCGTCGTGTTGACGTGCTGACCGCCGGCACCGCTGGAACGATAAGTATCGATCCGTATGTCCTCCGGAGCGATTTCCACCGTAACGTCATCGTCGAGTTCCGGAGATACGTCCAGCGACGCGAAAGACGTGTGACGCCGTGCGTTGGAATCGAACGGTGAAATGCGTACCAGACGGTGAACGCCCCTCTCATTTTTCAGCTAACCGTAAGCGCGTTCACCTTTGATGAGAAGAGTGGCATTTTTGATGCCCTCTTCATCGTCCCGCTGAAGATCCAGCGTTTTTACGCGGTATCCCTTGCGCTCCGCCCATCGGGTGTACATGCGCAGCAGCATGCCGGCCCAGTCCTGAGCGTCCACTCCGCCGGAACCGGCGTGAATAGAAATGATCGCGCTGTTCCCATCATACTCTCCGTTGAGCAGCGTCTGAAGACGAAGATCTTCCATATCGTTTTTTAACGATACGAAACTTTCGGTGATTTCCTCCGTTAGAGAAGGATCTTCCTCTTCCTCTGCCATTTCGATCAGCACGTCGATATCGGAAAGAGCCTCCTCTAATTTTTCATAATCCGCCAGCTTTCGTTCCGCGGATTTTTTTTCTCTCATGAGTCTCTGCCCCGCCTCGGGATTATCCCAGAGACCTTCCTTCTGGAGCTCCTGATCGATCTTTTCTAATTTATCTCTGAGTCCCGCGACGTCAAAGGGACTCACCCAGTTCTGCCAAATTATTGCGGACTGAAGGCATCTCGTACTTGATCTGATCCAGTTCCAGCATACTTCTCACATCCTTTCAAATTTACACATATATACATTATCCGTACGAAAAACAGGATTTTCACCTGTGCTGTCGGCAGAACGAACCGCCGCGCAGACGGCGTCCATTTCCGTCATCCCGGAATTACCTTTTTTCGCAGGGTATCCCGGGGATCGCCGGTACGGCGGGACGCCGCAGAGCTATTCGTTCTTTCCGCAGCAATTTTTATATTTCTTTCCTGAACCGCACGGACACAGGTCGTTTCTTCCGATCTTCGGTGTCTCACGCCGTACCGGTTCCGGCTTCGCATCGCTGCTAACCGACTGGGCCGACGGAGCCTCTTTCGGTATATTCGGCTGCGCGGCGGCTCTTGCTCCGCCCACGGAAGGAGCGGCTTCTTCCTTCTCCGCGCTCTTAGCCTCCATCACCTGCCTGCGCTCGGCATTCGTCTGAACAGTGACATTAAAACAGAATTTGACCGCTTCTTCTTTGATAGTGCCGATCATTTCCTCAAACATATCGAAGCCTTCCGCCGCATAAGCCATCGCCGGATCCTGCTGACCCAGACCTCTCAGTCCGATGCCCGTCTTCAGCTGATCCATCGCGTCGATGTGGTCCATCCATTTATTGTCCACGACGCGGATGAGAATCATACGTTCCAGATCTCTCATGCGGTCTTCGCCGATCTCAGCTTCCTTCACCGCATAACCCTCCTCGATAATGCGGTGCACGTCTTCTTTTAACTGCTCCGGCGTGATATCCGGGCTGTCGCCGTATTCCGGCAGAGTGAAACCTCCCCAGAGACGCTTCATCGTCGTCTCGAGAGCCGGCAGATCCCATTCCTCGGAGAACTTGGACTCCGCAGTACACGTCTCCAGCGCTTCATCCGCAAATTCCTCGGCCATGGACAGAATGTGAGACCGCAGATCTTCCCCGTCCAGAACACGTCTTCTCTCGGAGTAGATGATTTCTCTCTGCTTATTCATGACATTGTCATACTGCAGGACATATTTACGGGAAGTGAAGTTTCGGCCCTCTACTTTCTTCTGCGCATTTTCGATGGTCTTCGTCAGCATCTTGGATTCGATAGCCTCGTCTCCCGAAGACGCCAGCTTCTGCATCATAACCTGAATCCGCTCCCCGCCGAAAAGACGGATGAGATCGTCGTCCAGTCCCACGAAAAATCTGGTGGAACCCGGATCTCCCTGTCTGCCGGCACGGCCCCGCAGCTGATTGTCGATACGTCTGGATTCATGGCGTTCGGTACCGATAATGTGAAGACCTCCCAATTCGATGACTTTATCGTGTTCTTCCCTGCGTTCCTCTGCATACTTTTCATAGAGTTTATCGTATTCTTCTCTGGCCGCGATGAGTTCTTCGTCCTCGAGAGGAATCCGGCTGGACGCATAGGAAATCGTATTTTCATCGTACCCAAGCTTGCGCATCTCTTTTTTTGCTTCAAATTCCGGGTTTCCCCCCAGGATGATATCGGTGCCTCGTCCCGCCATATTGGTAGCGATGGTGACCATCCCGAGACGTCCGGCCTCTGCGACGATAGCGGCTTCCCTCTCGTGATGCTTCGCATTGAGCACGTTATGCTTTACTCCCTTCTTTTTCAGAAGTTCGCTGATCGCTTCCGACTTTTCGATCGATATCGTTCCCACCAGAACCGGCCTTCCCGTAGCGTGGACTTCCACGATTTCTTCGGCGATCGCCTTAAATTTCGCCTGTTCATTGAGATAGACACTGTCCTCCAGATCCCGGCGCTTGATCTCTTTGTTGGTCGGAATAATCACGACATCCATATTATAGATATCGCGGAATTCTTCTTCTTCCGTCTTCGCAGTACCGGTCATACCGGCTAATTTGTTGAACATGCGGAAGTAATTCTGCAGCGTGATCGTCGCCAGCGTCTTTGATTCGCTGCGTACAGACAGACCTTCTTTCGCCTCGATAGCCTGGTGCAGACCATTGCTGTATCTTCTGCCGTACATCAGACGTCCGGTAAATTCATCGACGATGATAATCTCGCCGTCGTTTACGACATAATCCACATCGCGCTTCATAATGTTATGGGCCTTGAGAGCCTGCATGATGTGATGATTCAGTTCCATATTTTCCGGATCGGAAAAGTTTTCCAGACCGAAATAATTTTCGCAGCGGTCCACGCCTTCTTCCGTCAGCGAAATCGTCTTATCTTTTTCATCCATCGTGAAATCCGCATCTCTTTTAAATCCGCGGACAAAACGATCTGCCTGAAGATAGAGATCCGTAGATTTCTCACCTACGCCGGAAATGATCAGCGGCGTCCTCGCTTCGTCGATGAGAATACTGTCCACCTCGTCCACGATAGCGTAATTCAGCTCTCGCTGCACCATATTTTCCTTATAACTGACCATGTTATCTCGGAGATAGTCAAAGCCGAATTCGTTGTTCGTACCATAGGTAATATCCGCCAGATAAGCCTGTTTTCTCGCCGCAGGATCCACATTGTGGAAGACGCCTCCTACGGTCAGTCCCAGGAAAGTGTAGACCTTTCCCATCCATTCCATATCTCGCTTTGCCAGATAATCATTGACCGTTACCACGTGAACGCCTTTTCCCTCCAGCGCGTTGAGATATGCGGGCAGCGTCGCTACCAGGGTCTTACCTTCACCGGTTTTCATCTCAGCGATCCTGCCCTGATGAAGAGCGATACCGCCGATAATCTGTACGTGGAAATGTTTCATCCCCAGTACGCGGAAGGCCGCTTCCCGGCAGACCGCAAAAGCCTCCGGCAGAAGACTGTCTAAAGATTCGCCTTTGTTCTGACATCTGTCCTGAAATTCTTTTGTCTTCGCCCGGAGTTCATCATCGGTCAGCTGCTGCATCGCTTCATCATAAGCTTCCACCTGGAGCGCGATTTTTTCCAGTTTCTTCACCTCTTTTTTATTGAGGTCTCCGAACACCAATTCCATTACACCCATACTTTTCCTCTTTTCCTGTTATGACACATCCTGTGTATCCCCATCCGCCTTCGACGGACGTTTCTCTATTTGACCGTGATTTCTGCGGCGTTCCGCCGCGGTCTGTTTTATGATACGAACGCTCCGTAGATAGCACGGATCGCAGCCTCGAACTGATCGTTTTCCACACCGACGATGATATTCATTTCGCTGGACCCCTGATCGATCATACGCACATTCACGTCGGCTTCCGTCAGCGCGCCGAACAAGGTCGCGGATACGCCCAGTCTTCGGCTCATCCCCAGTCCTACCGTAGCGATCAGCGCCATATCCTGATAGATGTCGATGGAATCCGGTTTGAGACGTTTTTCGATATCGTACAGGAGATCCTGCATTTTCCCTTCCAGCTGCTTTTCGGAGATGATGACGCAGACGGTATCGATTCCGCTCGGCAAGTGTTCAAAAGAGATGTCATTGTTTTCCAGGATCGTCAGCAGACGTTTCACAAATCCGATCTCGGAATTCATCATATTCTTATACAGCGCAATGACGACAAAATCCTTCCTTCCCGCCACTCCGGTGATAATATTCTGCGTCGGAGACGGCGTATCGGATATGATCGTACCCGGATTCTCCGGTTCGTTTGTATTTCGGATATTGATCGGAATATTTACTTCCCTCACCGGGAAAACCGCGTCCTCATGAAGTACGCTGGCTCCCATATAAGACAGTTCCCGCAGTTCTTTGTATGTAATTCTCTCGATAGGCTTCGGGTTCTCGACGATTCTCGGATCCGCCATCAGGAAACCCGAAACATCCGTCCAGTTTTCATAGATATCCGCGTTGACCGCTTTCGCTACGAGAGACCCGGTGACATCGGACCCGCCTCTCGAGAAAGTCTTGATAGAACCGTCCGGCATAGACCCGTAAAAGCCTGGAATTACAGCGTTCTTATGCTTTGCCAGCTCCGCGGACAGAGTCTTTTGCGTCTCCTCCGACAGATATCTGCCCTTCTCATCGAAGAGAATCAGACCGGCCGGATCGACAAAATCATATCCCAGATAAGCCGCGGTCAGACGTCCGCACAGATATTCGCCTCTGCTGGCGATATAATCGGCCGTCACACCCGGTTTGAGATTTTTTCTGATCTCCTCCAGCTCAGCGCTGATATTCACATCGACTTTCAGGTTCACTTCCATGATTCGGAATCTGTCGCAGATCACCTGAAAAATATGGTCAACCGGAATATTGTGATCTACATGGGTTTTGCACAGATAGAGAAGATCTGTCACCTTATTGTCATCCGAATAACGTTTTCCCGGCGCTGAAACGATCACATATTTTCTGTCAGGATCCGACAGAATAATATTTTTTACCTTGCTCAGCTGAATGGCGTCGGCCACAGAGGAACCGCCGAATTTTACTACTTTCGTACCCATTTTTATTTTCCTTTCATATACTGTCTTTCAGATAGTGCGCTCATTTCTCCATTTATATCAAAAGTATGCCGTTTTATATTTTCAGGTCATATCTAACTAAAAATTTTATAATATCTGCTCTCTTCGGTCAACTTAAGCTTAAAAAAAACACACAACCTTCACACACATTCCAGCGGAGTCCAAATTTTTCCCGCCGTTTTCAAAAAGTCCTTCAAGACAAACCGCGGCGGCCACGGCGCTGTTCCCTGTACCGCCGCTTTTTACCGCGTCTACTCCGCAGTCTGAAAATATCGCGCAAACGCGCCTTTTCAACACAGCGGAAGAGAGGAGAGCCTGCCCTGCGCACGCTGCGGAAAAAAATAATTTTAAGCCCGATTTCTCATAAGGTATCCACATCGGCAGTCAAATACGCTATAATTCAGATAATTGAAAAGGAGATTTCTATGAAACCGAATTTTACCGTAATCAGAGGCGGAAAAAGTCTCTCCCCCGAATGCCGCGGCCGGAAGTTCGTTTCCGGATACGCTACAAATACCCGCCTCATGGGAGTCATCGGTCTGGAACTGAAATGGGACGTCGTCGAAGATTCCCAGGTGAAAACATTGAATCAGATATTTTATCTCGACGCCGAAGAATTCGGCCTGGAATCCTATACGGAAGCATATGGCGACAATCCGCAACTCATTGCGGCAGAGAGAAGGCGGCTGATCGGCGCCCTTGGAGGCAGCGTCGTCCCCGTCACAGAAGAGGAAGCGCGTTTTCTCATACAGTCCTATGTAAAAATAAACAAAAAATTTAAGCAGGAACTGGCCGAAGGCTATGAAAATTATAAATTTCTCCTTTTGCCGGAGCAGACGCTGTCCCTGGAGAACTACGAGTCTCTCGTCAGCCGTATCTGCGGTCATATCGACCTGCCGAACTATATCCTCAATTATTTTCTGATGAGAACGTTTGCGAAAGATATACGGGGCGCCGCTTTTCTCACAGCGCCTTCGGCTCTGCAGGCGAAAGAGACGGATGATTCACAGAATACACCACCCGGAGATACCGTCCGTTCTGAAAAACGGCAAAACAGTGAAACTCCCCCTGCTCCGGCTTCACCGGTCACGGTAACGCCCGACTATCTTCCGGACATCCCGGATTTCGGCATTTATCCGCTGAAACAGCCGGCTGCTCTCTGCCGCAATACGATAGAATCCTTCGGCAATCTGTCCGACCGGACTTACATGTGCGAATCGGTAGTGGAATACGGAAATCGTTATCATATCATCACGTCAGAAATCAAGCTGCAGATGAAACCGTGCCGCGTCGTCTCCGCCCGCAGGTGCTCCGCCTTTACGATCACCAGCGCGGAAGCCGCCATGATTATGAATTGTTCCGAATTCATCACCGTCTATGAGGTCGACAGCGACAACACGATGTTCCAGGATTCTTTCAGCGCCTATGTAGAGGCATTTACCGAAACCGCCTATGACAACGGCCGTCTGTATATCGATTTTTATGACACAAACGATCATGTGGGACGCCAGGTCTACAAGATGAATGACGACATCCGCGCCATGTATTATCTGACGGACAGCAATCAGCTGCTGGTTATCGCTTATACCTTCGAAGCTGTCTTTGAAGCGGAGCTCCACATCACTTTCGCTATGATGCCGAATTACATGCAGGTCATAAAAAAATTCGAATTCAAAGAACCTGTAGTTTATGAATTCATCAAAAGTGACTTTGAAGATTTCGATGAATTTCTCAGTCTGGTATGCAAAAAGCCGGAGAATTGATCTCCGGCTTTTCTTCTAAAACTATATCCTCCGCGTCTTTCCTTCATCTCACGGATTCCTCGCTCTCCCGCCGGCCGCGTGTTTTTTGCCGCGGCGCGCTCTGCTATTTTTTCAGAGCTACGGTTCCCGTCTTGATCAGAGAAATGATGCCGTAAGGTTCGAACGTCTCTACAATCGAAGAAGTGACTTCATCCTCCGCAGTAGCTTCTATGATGATATAATCCGATTTGATATCTACGATTCTCGCTCCGAAGGCATCTGCCAGCTGTATGATATCCAGCCGCGTATCGTGAGCTGCCGAAACCTTCATCAGCAGCAGCTGTCTTCTCACCGCCGCCAGATCGGAAACGTTGACGACATCGATAATCTCCTGAAGTTTCGCCAGCTGTTTGATCACCTGATCCAGTATATACTCATCACCGTCCACGACGATCGTCATACTGGTGACATTCTCATCTTCTGTCGCACTGGCCACGATGGAATCTATATTATAGCCTCTTCTGCCGAAAAGTCCCGAAATGCGTCTGAGTACGCCTGGCTTATTCTCCATCAAAGCATATAATACGTGTTTCATACGAAAAACCTCCCACTTTTTCATCGCAAATGTTCGCACTCATTGCTTATCAGTATATCATACCTGCATCTCTTCGGAACATTAAATTCTGATTTTCGCAGTCCTTCGAAAATTTTCGCCGGCGCCCTTCCTTTCATAACTTTTTTCGACTGATTATAGTAAACCTTTTTCATCATTTTGTTGATAACTGAAGAATATTCTCCTATGCTCAAATTCCAAACTTTTTTCCGCTTTTACACAGGTTATCCACGGGTTTTGCACAATTTCCACACAGTTTTCCACAGCTCTGTGTGCAAAACAAAAACAGCTATAACCATTGTAATTTATAGCTTTTTAATCACAAATACAAATTTTTCCATAAAAGTTATCCACATTTTATAGTAACTATCCACAAGCGAGGTTCTTCTGAAATTATTTCGGAAATTTTCGACTGATCAGCCGCTGATCACAATTTTTTTGTCTTTCCTTTTTTCGGATGCTTCACCGTTCGTCTCAGAATCCCCGGATTTTTCCGCCTCGTTTTCATCGATTCCCAGATATGTGAGAATTCCCTGTTTCATCGCTTCCGCCAGTTGTTCCTGATACTCCGCTTTTACCAGCAGAGTTGCCTCATTCTGATTGGAAAGGAAACCGCACTCAGCGATAACCGTAGGAACGCTGGCATTTTTCATAATCAGAACATCGTTTTTTCTCATCGCCGTCCGGTCATTGACGCCTCCGCTCTGTTCCCGGAACGCTTTTTGAATTAATTCCGCCAGCTGACGGCTGCGTTCCCCGATCTCCTGAGTACTCCCGGGACTGAAAAAAACCTGAGCCCCGCAGACAGACCGGTCCTGCTTAAAACTGTTGAGATGAATGCTGATAAATACCTCCGGCTCCAGATCCTGCGCCATATCTCTGCGCGCGTTCAGATCTTCTGTTTTCAGACTTCGGATACTGCGGTGCCCTTCGATTTCCATATCGTCGGTCCCATCGTTTTTAACGCCGGTATAAAGACCCTCGTCCTTTTCCCTCGTCATTTTTATATCCACACCATAGGGCTCCAACTTTTCCTTCAGCAGAAAACTGATCGCCAGATTAATATCCTTTTCACAGGTTCCCGAGGCATTTTCCGCGCCTCCGTCGATCCCTCCGTGACCGGGATCGATGAGTATCAGCGGTTTCTCTTCGATACCGAATACCGTCAGAGGTTCGACGGAAAATATCTGCTGCATCAGCAGACATCCTCCCGCCGCGAAACAGACCGCGAAGAAAATGATTTTTATTCTCCGGATCCCTACAGATCCGATCTGTGTGTAATTTCGCTTTCTCTCCACAATAAACTAACCTCCTGTAAACAATATGACATGCCGACCTCCAATATGCGCAGTACAGCGCAGGAACGCATCTGCATCTATGACCGTATAAACAGAAAAAGCGGGATATTCCCCCGAAGAAAAACATTTCATCACCCGACCCGGGACCTTTACACCCAGAAAATCAAAAATTAAAACCTCCGGATATCTCAGGAACAAAAGAAACCTGAAATATTCGGAGGTTTTTCATCCGCACTTCAGTCGCAATGTAAAATGCACATTTCTACCGCGCGCAACAGACAGCAGAAACCGTCTTCCTTCGCTCGCTTCGTGAGCTCCGCTGTCGTATTTTACAATGCGGCGAAAGCCGCGCAAATACGCATAAGCGAAACATGATTCTATACTTTTCGTATACAAAAACTCATGCTTTTCTCACACGATCAGAAGAACAGCAACCCCACGCGGTATACGATAAAAGTAACCGCCCAAGCCACAATCAGCTGAAATGCGACGACTCCGCAGGCACGGCGCATTCCGCCCAGTTCGCGCCTGACTGCCGCCACCGCCGCCACACAAGGCGTGTACAGCAGACAGAACACCAAAAAACAATACGCTGTAAGCGGCGTAAAAATATCACCCAGCAAAACGGCAAGCTGCGAAGAATCGCCCGCTCCGGTCAGCACGGTCAACGTGCTGACTACCGCTTCCTTTGCGGAAAAACCGGTAAGCAACGCTGTCGCTGAACGCCAGTCGCCGAAACCCAGAGGCGCCAGAACCGGTGCGAAAAGATGCCCCAGACCGGCCAGCATACTGTCGCTGCTGTCCGCCACGAGATTAAAGCGGACATCGAAGGTCTGCAGAAACCAGATGACGATCGTCGCCAGAAAGATCACGGTAAAAGCCTTTCGTACAAAATCCTTCGCCTTTTCCCACATATGCAGAATCACACTGCGCGCCGCAGGCATCCGATACTCCGGAAGTTCCATGACGAACGGGATTGGCTCTCCGTCAAACATCCGTCTTTTCATGACAAAACCGCACAAAATTCCGATGAAAATTCCCAACAGATAGAGACTGATCATCACCAGCGCCCGGTATTCCGTGAAAAACACCGCGGTGAACATCGCGTAAATCGGCAGCTTCGCACTGCAGGACATAAACGGAATCAGCATGATCGTCAGCCTACGGTCCCGTTCGCTTGACAGGGTTCTCGTCGCCATAATCGCCGGAACGGAACAGCCGAATCCGATAAGCATAGGTACAAAAGACCTGCCCGACAATCCGATCTTCCGAAGCAGATTATCCATGACAAAAGCCACCCTGGCCATATAACCGCTGTCTTCCAGAATCGAAAGCATGAAAAACAACAGAACGATCGTAGGAAGAAACGACAGGACACTGCCCACTCCCGAGCATACGCCATCGATGATCAGAGACCGGAGCGTTTCATTGATATGAAGCGCGGTCAGACCACGATCCGCCTGCCCGATAAAAAAATCGATCCCCATGGAAAACCAGTCGCTCAGAGTCGCGCCTACCGCACCGAAAGTAATCCAGAAAATAAACATCATGATCCCCAGAAAAATGGGAATCGCAAAGATCCTGTGAGTCAGCACCCGGTCGATGCGGACAGACCGCTTTTGTCCTCTCGTCTCATGAGGCTTGACCACCATATCTCGGCACAGCTGCTCGATGTATTTGTACCGCGCATCGGCCAGCGCCGCCTCCCGATCCATACCGCAGTGAAACTCCATATCATCGACGATATGCCGGATGATATCCTGCTCCGGCTCCTGAATCCGCAGCTCTCTCATTATCACCTCATCGCCTTCGACCAGCTTAATCGCAGCAAATCGCAGCGAAACTCCGCCGGCCCTCGCCTCATCCTCGATGAGATGCGCAATGGAATGAATCGCCCGGTGCACATCTCCGGTGCAGAAGTCCCTCCGCTCCGGTTTTGTTCTGTTATGTACCATCTTTACCGCGCGGCTGATCAGGTCATCCACGCCCTGATTCCGGGAAGCGGAAATAGGAATAATCGGAATCCCCAGACGATTTCCAATGCCCTCTACATCGATCTTCCCGCCGTTAGACGTCACTACGTCCATCATATTGAGCGCGAGAATCATCGGAATATTCAGATCCAGAAGCTGCAGCGTCAAATAGAGGTTGCGTTCTATATTGGTGGCATCGACGATATTTATAATTCCATCAGGTCTTTCTTTAATCAGGAAATCTCTGGTGACGATTTCCTCCGCCGTATACGGAGACAGGGAATAAATCCCCGGCAGATCCACAACCGCAGCTTCCTCATGTTTGCGGATTCTGCCTTCTTTTTTATCCACCGTAACTCCCGGGAAATTTCCCACATGCTGTTTGCTCCCTGTGAGCTGGTTAAACAACGTCGTCTTCCCGCAGTTCGGGTTTCCAATCAATGCAAATTTCATATATCTCTGATCTCTTCTATTTCAATTTTTCGGGCGTCTTCTACCCTCAGTGTCAATTCATATCCCCTCAGCGTAATCTCAATCGGATCACCCATAGGAGCCGCCTTGCGCACCGTCACTTTGGTATAAGGCGGCAGCCCCATATCCAGCAGCCTCCTCCGCAGACCGCCCTGACCGCCGACAGCAGTGATCATCGCTGATTCCCCGATGGGAAGTATGTCCAGAGTCACAAAATCACCTCATCAAATCTTCTTATCTCATCAACTTTTTCCGGAATTAAAGTTAGTTCAGGCTATTATGCGGAAACAGTTTATCATAATTGATATTTTTTATCAATAAAGCAATTGATTTTTCCTTTGATTCCCCTGGAAATCACAGCTCATCCCACATTCGCCTATCTTTTATTTTTATGCCCCGGTTCTGCCGGATATTCCCCGGGAGAAATCTTTTTCCTCCCAGTCATTTCATATAATTTGCACTGCATAATATTTTCATGCATATATTACAAGATTTTCTCCGGCGTTTATGCTATACTGTAGACAATTCAAATAATCATATTAAAAAGGAGGATTACCATGCGTGTTTTAGGAATCATATCATCTCCCCGCAGAGGCGGAAATTCCGAATTAGCAGCCAAAGAAATTCTGAATACACTCCCGGATTCCTGGGAAAAAGCGATGATCAACATCAACGATCTCGACATCAAAACATGTACCGCCTGTTATGCCTGTGTCCCGCAGGGCTCTCTGTGCAAACTCAAAGACGATCTGGGCTTTCTCGTCGAACAGGTCCGTCAGGCGGATAAAGTTGTAGTCGCCGCACCCGCTTATATGCTGGGAGGCCACACTACGATCAAACGCGTTTTAGACCGCCTGATCAGTCTCGTCAGCGAGTACCGGAACTTCGGTCCCGCAGACTGCGTCATCGCCGTCTCCTACGGATTTGATGGATGGGAGGGTATGTCAAAAGAAGACCTCGTGCTCTTCGCCAGAAAATTTCACTGCAATGTCATCGGTACGGAACTGATGCTCGCTACGCTGCCGGGAGACAGCGTCAAAGGCGAAAATCTGCAGAAACTCCGCCGCCTGGCATCCCTGCTGGAAAACGGCAGTAAGGGTCTGCCCGCACCGACTTCCGAAGCGCTGGAATGTCCGTTCTGCTCCAGTACAGCCCTTCATATTCATCCTGACGGTAAGATACGGTGCTGTGTCTGCGCCGGCGAAGGAAAACTTGTCCCTGGAGAAAACGGCCTCAAAATGGATTACGATCCTTCTTTCAACCACCACCTGACGCACAGGAGTCTGGACATCCACGCGGACTATCTCGCAGAAAAAAAACAGCTCTTCCTCGACACGAGAAAAGAGATCAAAGAACTTCAGGCGAAATATACGGATCTCGACTGGTGGGTCAGACCCAAAAAGGAGAACAACGCTTAAATGAGCAACAACGAAGGAAACAGCAGAAAAAAAGCTCTCATCGCTGTCGGCGTCATCGTCGGACTGATTGCAGCCGAATTAATTATCGTCGAAATTCTGATGAAAAGCTTTTTTTAACCAGAAACAAAACTACCGCCCGGCGCACTGCGCGCCGGGCGGTAGTTTTGTTTCTCTCCAGTTTG
>CAJLHL010000014.1 GCA_905206455.1 uncultured Eubacteriales bacterium | reverse complement strand
CATTAGATGAAAGTCTAATGCGTCCGCCCTCCTCTTCGTCTCTGTTCGCTGAAGAAGTCCGGCATAGCGCAATTTTTCCCGTCGCCTTACCGAAAGACGTGGGGCAGAAGCTCTGAAAGGCGGTACGTCTGGAAATCTCCGCTGCTGCTGACGCATATGATCTCCATGTCTTCGCAGAATTCTGCAAGAAACTGAAGACAGGCGCCGCAGGGGATGCAGGGATCGGCGCCGCTGCCCGCTACGGCGATTCGCGTGAATTGCCTGTGTCCCTCACTGACCGCTTTAGCTGCGGCGGTTCGTTCCGCGCAGATGGTGAGGGAATAGGATGCATTTTCGATATTGCATCCTGTAAAAACGCTGCCGTCGGCGCATTCCAGAGCGGCGCCTACCGCGAAGTCCGAATAGGGATGATAAGCGCGGTTCCGGCTGTCTGCCGCAGTCTGAATCAATACTTCTTTCGTCATATCATTTTGCTCCTTCTTTGTGTTTTTCCTAAGGCGGTAAACTGTCGTCGGAATTTCGTAAAAATATTTTCGTAAATCTGCCATATTTCATTCAGAAAATCTTCACACAGAAAGCTTAGAATACAGAAAAAGAAAAAACAGCAACACTCGCCTGTGGTACCGAGCGGGTTTCAGATACGGAGACGATCGTACGATGAAATGCGGATGATCGCCTCTTTTTTATATTTCACCGCGCCGTTCTGTCAGGGACGGTTATGTCGTCTCGAAGCCGGTTTTTTCATTTTCATCAGAGCTGCTTTTTCCTCTTTCCGTACCGGATTTTTTCACCGGGGTTATGGTATTCCGCCGGCATTCTCCGTCAGAGTTTCCTGAAGTTTCGGAGACGCTTTTCGCGCGGCGTTTATCCTTTCGGCCGCGATCCTTTTCGCTGCGTCCGTTTGGGCTGTCGCTGGAGAAATCAGGATCGGGGACGCAGCAGCTGCCGTTTTCAGGAGAATTTATTCTGGCCGGAATAAAACGGCGGAGAAATTTTCCTTTGCCTCTGTTCTTGATGTAGAAAAAGCCGAGAATGGAAAATACGAACGCGCCGATGAAATTGACGAAAAGATCGCCCATCGTGTCTATAATTCCGATATCCAGGTAGCCGCCGAGTCCGAGTGCGGTCTGGGAACCATCGGATTTCACGATGATCACATCGCGGATGTCGTCTACTGTAATCGGCAGCGTGCCCTTTGCCGGATCGAGAAGGACCGTCTGAAAACTCTGAATGATCGTGTCTTTCTGCATGTCTTTTCCGAAAAACTGATCCATTCCGAATTCAAAAAATTCCCAGAGAACGCCTATGGTCATGGAAAAGCAGAATGCAAACAGCGCCAGATAGAACGGGGACAGAGAAAATTTAAAGCGGTCGTTGCGGTTGAGGATGTCGATCAGCGAAAAACCGATGGCAGCGCAGAGAAAACCGTTGATCGTATGAAGCATCGTGTCCCAAGCCGGAAACGCAGTATAATAGGAACGGATCTCTCCGAGGATTTCGGCGGCATAGATAAATAGAAGGATAATCACTTCCAGCGTATCCGGAATCTCGATTTTGAGTCTCCGCTCGATAAGCGGCGGTATGGCGAAGAGAATCAGCGTCAGAACGCAGAGCATGACATTTTCAAAATTTCCATTAAAAAACTGGGCGATGAGAATGCCGATGACGGAAATTCTCAATAAGAGATAAAATAGAGACAATGCTTTATTTACAGTCTTTTTTTGAGAGTCTGCCTGCAGTGATGATTTTTTTATCTTCTGTTTTGAGGTCATGATTTTCTTCTCCTTTCTTTGCGATGTCGAGGATAATAAAAAAACACGGTACCGATACCGATACCGTGTTCGATGGTGCACGCGAGAAGATTCGAACTTCCACGGAGGTTAATCCACACGGACCTGAACCGTGCGCGTCTGCCAGTTCCGCCACGCGTGCACATTTATCTCTGTCAGCTTCTGCCGACTAAATTATAATATAACGTTTGAAGCATTTTGTCAACCATATTTTTTATCAGCGTCCTTTTCACAGAGGAATTTTTTCCTTTTTTTCGGAGAGGGGCGGAAGCGGAGATCTGTCTGCTGCAAGAGGCTGTCCGAGGGAATATTCCTTACCTTTCGAAATGAAGCGCGGAAGGCTGGAAAGACTTGTGTGAAATCTTCAGAACACTCTTTGCTTTTTGACAATAAAGCGATAACGTGGTAATTCGGTAAAATAAATTGTTGCAGAGGTAAAACGCTTATGATAAAATAAATCATAAGTACGGTGCTTTGAAATGCACAAAAGAAAAAAGTAGGTGCCCGGTTTTTCGGGTATGAGGAGGAAATATGAAAAAGATTTTAGCTGTAATGTTATGTCTCGTCATGGTTCTCGGTGTGTTCACCGGCTGCGGAGACAAAAAAGACAATGCAACAGACGGAAGCGGATCTGCGGATACCGGGATCACTCCTGTGTCTGAGATGACGACGCTGACCGTAGGTTTTGACGCGGAATACGCGCCGTACGGCTATAAGGACGACAGCGGCGAGTATGTGGGATTCGACCTTGATCTCGCACAGGAAGTCTGCGATCGTATGGGCTGGGAGCTCAAAAAACAGCCGATTAACTGGGATGCCAAGGATATGGAACTCAATTCCGGTACGATCGACTGCATCTGGAACGGTTTTACAATGACAGGCCGCGAGGATAAATACACGTTCTCCGTTCCGTATGTAGATAACTCTATCGTATTTATCGTCATGAACGATTCCGATATTCAGACGGCGGAAGATCTGGCGGGCAAGGTCGTGGTGACGCAGGCGGATTCCTCCGCTCTGGCAGCGCTGACTTCCACGGAAGACAATGAAGAAAACCTGGCGTTAAAGGATTCTTTCGCTGAACTTCAGGAAGTTCCTGATTACAACAGCGCATTCCTCAATCTGGAATCGGGAGCGGTAGACTGTATCGCGGTAGATATCGGCGTTGCGCAGTATCAGCTGACTTCCCGCGGCGATACTTTCCGCAAGCTGGAAAAGCCGCTCTCCACAGAACAGTACGGTATCGGATTTAAGAAGGGAAATGAGGAACTTCGCGATGCCGTTCAGGAAAAATTATTTGAAATGTATGAGGACGGCACTTTCCAGAAGATCGCTGAAAAGTACGCCGAATACAACATTCCTGAGATGATCTGCATCGAGAGATATATGGACGGCGGAGATAAGAGCGACAAAGAATAACCTGATCGGAAAGTCACTTACAGAGAAGAGGCAGAGCCTGCCTCTTCTTTTGGCTTGTACAGAAAAGAATCATAATTTAGAAAGTGGGGTGTGTCATGACTCTGTCTGGCATGATCCAGCAGGTGCTCTCCGGTACGGGCGCTACGCTGACAATCTTTTTTTCAACTCTGGTGATATCTCTTCCTCTGGGCCTTCTGGTAGCATTTGCCCGCATGAGCGATATCCGGCCGTTTCGCAGGCTCGAGTCTAACGGAAGAGGCGCGAGGCTGCTGAAAAAATTTAATCCGATCCGTCTCATCATGCAGTTTTTTATTTCGGTGCTGAGAGGTACGCCGCTGATGCTTCAGCTCATCGTCTGGTGCTACGGTCCTTATTACCTGTTCGGTATCCGCCTTACGCCGGAATGGAGAATTGCCGCAACCGTTCTGGGATTCGGCATCAATTACGCCGCATATTTCGCGGAGATTTTCCGTTCCGGAATTCAGGGGATTCCGGTCGGTCAGAGGGAAGCGGCCAAAGTGCTGGGCTACAACAGGGTGCAGACCTTTTTTAAAGTGATCTTCCCGCAGATGATCAAGCAGGTTCTTCCTCCCGTGACGAATGAGATCATCACGCTGGTAAAGGATACGTCGCTGGCTTTTGTACTCGTCTATGTGGAAATCTTTACGATCGCAAAGCAGGTCGCCGCGGCACAGACGACGATTGTTCCTCTGTTTGTAGCGGGGGCGTTCTATTACATATTCAACCTGCTGGTGGCGGGCATCATGGGCAAAGTCGAAAAGAAGATGAGTTATTATCAGTAAAGGAGGTGCATTCATGAAGTTGTTCGAAATTAAAAATTGTAAAAAGTCATTTAACGATCTGAATGTACTCAACGATATTTCTCTCTCGGTGGAACAAGGCGAAGTCGTAGCGGTCATCGGTCCGTCGGGATCCGGTAAATCTACGCTGCTCCGATGCGCGACGATGCTGGAGAAAATGGACGACGGGGAACTGATCTATCTGAATGAGTCCGCAGTGCGCAGTGAGGGCGGTAAAAGCGTTTATTCGCCTAAGGCACAGCTGAAAAAGATCCAGCAGTATTTCGGACTCGTCTTTCAGAATTTCAATCTGTTTCCTCATTATTCCGTGATAAAGAATATCATAGACGCTCCTGTTCACGTGCAGAAGCGAAATAAGAAGGATGTGGAAAAAGAAGCGAAAGAACTGCTGTCAAAAATGGGGCTCACTGGAAAAGAGAACTATTATCCCTGTCAGCTTTCCGGAGGGCAGCAGCAGAGAGTCGCCATCGCCCGGGCTCTGGCGATAAAACCGCATATTCTGTTTTTTGACGAGCCGACGTCAGCTCTGGACCCGGAACTGACCGGAGAGATTCTGAAGGTCATCCGTCAGCTGGCAAAGGAAAAGATGACGATGGTGATCGTCACCCATGAGATGGAATTCGCACGGGATGTAGCGGATCGGGTCGTCTTTATGGACGGAGGCTACATCGTGGAGCAAGGCGATCCTCACGAAGTGATCGAACATCCGAAAGAAGAGCGTACCAGACAGTTTTTAGCACGTTTTGCAAAAGGAGAATAAAAATGGCTATGATACATTACGTAGATCCTGCAGGAAACATGACGGCGATCGTACGGGGAGAATTCGGCAATGAGAAGCGCGTAGAACTGGCGAAGCAGATTCTTCAGCAGGAGAAAGCGGAGCAGGTAGGATTTGAAGTGCCTCCTGTCAATGGCGGAGACTGCAGGCTGGAGATGATGGGGGGAGAATTCTGCGGAAACGCGGTGCGGGCGTTCGCCTATCTCAAGGCGTCTGAACAGCATTCCGGCGGCAGACACGCTGTGAAAGTGGAGATCTCCGGAGCGGCGAATCCGGTAATGGCCAATGTGGATCTCAGCGCCGGTCTGGCTTTCGTGCAGATGCCGAAGCCTCTCGGCGTAGAAGAGGTGCTCGTCAAGGATACGATGCGCCCGGTAGTGCATATGGAAGGGATTGACCATGTGATCATGGAAGGTGTGGATGCAGATGAGGAACTGGCGGAGGATGCTCTTCGCGCTATGGGAAAATGGCAGCCTAACGCCTGCGGAATCTTATTTCTGAAGGGCGATGAGATGACGCCGGTGGTCTATGTCCGCAGCACGGAGTCTCTGATCTGGGAGTCCTCCTGCGGGTCCGGAAGCGTAGCCTGTGCTTGGTATCTGGCGGCGAGTACAGGAATGCTCAATCAGGACGGAATTTACAAACTGAAATTTACGGAGCCGGGCGGCGTGGTAGAGGCCGGCGTGATGGTGAAAAATCACGAGATCATTCAGTGTATGATGGGCGGAGATATCAAACTGGCGGGAGAAGAGGCTCTCTGAGGAAATCTGTCCGGAAAAGAACAAACAGTAAACGCACCCGTTTCTCTTCTGCTTGCGGCGGAAAGAGGGGCGGGTCTTTCTTTTTTATGATATGATAAAACCGGATTGTTTTATAGAACGTACGGGGAGGTGAGGTTTATGGTACATATTATCGAAGAACATCTGCAGGGGACGTTGTTTGATTCGCCTATTTTTTCCGAGTATTTTTCCGGTATGAATGTGGTGGTGGCCGATATCGAGACCACCGGCCTGTCACCGGCGAAAGCCGCCGTGGTTCTGGCGGGGGCTGTGACTGGAGAGGGCGGACGGCGAAAGGCGATTCAGTTTTTCGCCGATACCGTAGGTGAGGAAAGAGAACTTCTGACTCTCTATGCGCGGCTTCTGTCCCGGGCGGACGTGGTGGTGACGTTTAACGGACAGCGGTTTGATCTGCCTTTTCTCAGGGCTCGGATGGAGAGGCACAAGATAGATACGTCCTGTCTGGATCGGCTGTACTCCATGGACATCTACCGGATTTTAAAATACCATTCTCATCTGCCGAAGATTCTTCCTAATCTGAAGCAGAAAACCGTGGAAGTCTATCTGGGCGATGCCGCGGACCGAAAGGATGAAATCGACGGCGCCAAAAGCGTGGAGCTTTACTATGAATACGGAAGGAGCAGCGGAGGAGAGCGGGAATCCCTGAGAAATGCGATTTTACTTCACAATCGGGACGATATCGTCAGGCTGGCGGATATGATGCGCATCCTGCGGACTCTGAATCTCCACGAGATTTTGTATGCGGAAGGATTTCCCGCTTTTACAGGCGAGACCGGGATTCGCGTGGAAAAGATCAGAACGAAGAAAAACACGGTGCATGTGCAGGGGCAGGTTTACGGACCGCACGCTTCTTACCGGTGTTTTGGAGACGGTTATGAGTTTGTTCTTTCCGGAGATTCGCCGGATTTTGAACTGAATATTTTTGCTGAGAACATATCCGGGAGCATTGTGGCGGACACCGTTCTGCTGAATGCCGACTGTCCTTCGATCCGCGAGATGGGCGGATACGAGAGCGGATTTCTGATTCTGAAGGAGGGAGACAGTCTGAATTACCGGGAGATCAACGCTCTGATCAAAAATATTCTCGGCGGGGTGCTTCAGTGAATTGTGTTTTCGCCGGGAAGGCGGAAAAAGCTGTTTCCCCGGGGCGTTTATTGCGGTAAAATAAATGAGTTAACATGTGTTTCTGCGGAAACGCATGCCGGTAAAACTCAGTCAGAAAAGGCAGGTGACTTATGGACATCAGAGAAAAGGCGGCGCGGATGAAGGCCGTCAGCCCGTTTATGTCGGCAGCATCCGAAGACATGAGAAATCAGGCTCTTCAGGCGATTGCAGATGCCATCGAGAGGGAGAAACCGCGGATTATCGAAGAGAACCTCAGAGATCTGGAAGCCGCGGAGGAAAAAGGAATCCCCGCACCTGTGCTCAAACGTCTGAAATTTGGAGAAGAGAAAATCGGAGAAGTTCTGGCGGGAATCGCCGAACTCACCGGTTTGGCGGATCCTCTCAATAAAATCACTTTGGACAGAGAACTGGACGCCGGTCTTCGTCTCTGCCGTCAGACCTGCGCCATCGGCGTCATCGGCGTGATCTTTGAAGCGCGTCCGGACGCTATGGTTCAGGTGGCTTCTCTGTGCATCAAGAGCGGAAACTGCGCCATGCTGAAAGGCGGAAGTGAGGCGAAGCGGACGAACCGGAAACTCTTCGACGTCATTTACGGAGCCGCCCTTTCCGCGGGACTACCGGAGGGATGTCTGATGCTGGCGGAAACCCACGATGATATCGACAATGTGCTGAAATGTCATGAGTCTATCGACCTTCTCATTCCGAGAGGATCCAACGAGTTCGTTCAGCATATCATGAATCATACAAAGATTCCTGTGATGGGCCATGCCGACGGTGTATGCCACATCTATGCGGATCGGAGCGCGGATATCGAAAAAGCGGTGCCGATCATACTGGACGCGAAGACGCAGTATCCTGCAGCTTGCAACGCTGCGGAAACCCTGCTGGTGCACCGGGACATCGCCGGAAAACTTCTGCCGGCGCTGGCGAGAGCTTTTTCACAGGCGCATGTGTGTCTCAGGGGCACCGAAGAGATCCGGGAAATCATCGAATGCGAACCGGCTTCGGAAGAGGACTTCCGCACCGAATATCTCGATTACATCATATCGGCGAAGACTGTGGAAAACATCGAGGAAGCCGTCGGGCACATCAATCGTTACGGATCGCATCATACGGACTGTATTCTCACGGAGGACAAGGAAGCTGCGGAATACTTCATGCAGCTGGTGGATTCTGCGGGAGTTTACTGCAACTGTTCCACCAGATTTGCCGACGGGTTCCGCTATGGTTTCGGCGCGGAAGTGGGCATCAGCACCGGAAAGATCCATGCCAGGGGTCCGGTGGGACTGGAGGGCCTTGTGACTTATAAATATAAGCTGTTCGGCGACGGACATATCGTCGCCGATTATGCGGAAGGAAGACGCAGTTTTCATTTCAGAGATTTTAAATCGGAGTAAAGCCTTCTGCCGGCCGCACAGCGTGTGCGGCGGGATTCGGCCGGGAGCCGGGAAACGTCTGCTTCTTTGAACCGCTGAAAGACAGTGTTCGCCTGCAAAAGCCGCGGCTGGAATGATCCCTCGTCTGCGGCGGGGAGAAGCGCGGCGGAATGCTGTGAGAGTGTTCTCGTCAATATCGGTGAAAGGGCAGAAAGACTCGTTTTGCCTTGAAATTTTTATACGGATGGAGGAAGAACGTGAAAAAAGATACCTATCAGAATCCTCTTATCGAGAGATATACCAGCCGGGAAATGTCGGCGATATTTTCTCCTGATAAAAAGTTTACCACATGGAGAGAGCTCTGGATCGCTCTGGCCGAAGCTGAAAAGGAGCTGGGGCTGGATATCACACAGGAGCAGATCGATGAGCTGAAGGCGCATAAAGACGATATCAATTATGAAGTGGCCCGGGCCAGAGAGAAAGAAGTGAGGCATGACGTCATGTCCCACGTCTACGCTTACGGAGTTCAGTGCCCGAAGGCAAAGGGAATCATTCATCTGGGAGCGACCAGCGCGTATGTGGGCGATAACACGGATATCATCCAGATCAGAGCAGGCCTTACGCTCTTAAAACATAAAATCGCGGATCTGCTCAGCCGGCTCAGCGTATTCGCGTTGGAAAACAAAGACGTGCCTACTCTGGGATTCACTCATTTTCAGCCGGCTCAGCTGACCACGGTAGGCAAGAGAGCCACCCTGTGGATGCAGGATTTTTATTTCGACTATCTGGACGTCTGCCAGCTCATCGACAGCCTCATGATGCTGGGGGTAAAGGGTACGACAGGTACCCAGGCCAGTTTCCTGGATCTTTTTGACGGGGATCATGAAAAAGTCAAAGAGCTGGATCGGAAAGTCGTAAAGAAAATGGGCTTTGAAAAATCGATTCCTGTCTCCGGTCAGACATATACCAGAAAAATTGATGCCAAAGTGCTGGCTGTTCTCAGCGGTATCGCTCAGAGCGCTCACAAGATGACGAACGATATCCGTCTCCTGCAGCATCTGAAAGAAGTAGAGGAGCCTTTTGAAAAAAAGCAGATCGGTTCTTCTGCTATGGCATATAAGAGAAATCCGATGAGAAGTGAGAGAATCGCTTCTCTGTCCCGGTTTGTCATGAGCAATTCCATGTCTCCCGCAATGACGGCGTCCACTCAGTGGTTTGAGAGAACCCTGGACGACTCCGCAAACAAGAGACTCGTGGTTCCTGAGAGCTTTATGGCTGTGGACGCGGTTCTCGATATCGCGGTCAATGTGTGTTCCGGACTGGTGGTATACAAAGAGGTTATCCGCCGGCATGTCATGGACGAAATTCCGTTTATGGCCACGGAAAATATCATCATGGAGGCGGTGAAGAAGGGCGGCGACCGTCAGGAACTCCACGAAAGCATTCGCGTCCACTCTATGGAGGCGGGCAGACAGGTCAAGGAGTTCGGCAGACCGAACGATCTTCTGGAGCGCATCGCCGGCGACGAGATGTTCGGACTGACACAGGAGGATGTGCAGAAGCTGACGGAGCCTTCTGATTACATCGGCCGTTCTGTGCAGCAGACGGAAGAATTCGTGGATGAATATATCCGCCCTGTGATAGAAGCAAACAGACAGTATCTCGGAAAAGATATCGATCTTAAGGTATAGATTACTATGAAAAGTGTGAAACAACTCATAGAGGAAGCGAATAAAATCGTCATCAAGCTGGGGAGCAATACGATTTCAGGCGCTGACGGAAAAGTGAACAGAGAACTGATGCGGGACATCATCGGGCAGGTCTGCTCTATGATCAGAAAAGGCAAACGGGTTATTCTCGTCTCCTCGGGCGCAGGAATCTGCGGCGTTTCCGCTATCAATAAATGGAGCCGCAAAGGGGATATCAATTATAAGCAGGCGCTCTGCGCCATCGGTCAGGTTGAGCTGATGAACATGTATAAAGAACTCTTCGGGGAGTACGGAATTCATGTGGCTCAGATCCTTCTGACCAGCGAGGATTTTCACGACCATACGAGAGAGCTCAACATTCGCAATGCGATGTTTACATTGGTAGACGAAGGCGTGGTGCCGATCATCAACGAGAACGACAGTGTCAGCGTCGATCAGATCAAGATCGGGGATAACGATACGCTGAGCGCTCTGACGGCCAATCTGTGGGCCGCAGATCTGCTGATTCTCATGAGTGATATCGACGGCGTGTACGATAAAGATCCCAATACTTACAGCGATGCGGTTCTCATCGAGCATATCGGCAATGTAGCTGAGATCAGGGCGTCGATCGATACGAAGGGAAAGAGCAGTTTCGGCACGGGCGGTATCGTGACGAAACTTCACGCGGCAGAGATGGTCAATGAATACGGTATTTCCATGATTCTGACCAACAGCCGCAGGCCGGATATTCTGAACCGGCTGGCGGCAGGAGAGGAAAAAGCCACCGTATTCTGCAGTGAATAAAAGAGGGAATAGAATATGAAATTAGGAGTGATCGGCGTCGGAAATATGGGCGCCGCCATTATCAAAGGATGTATCGCTTCCGGCATGAAGCCGGAGAATATTTTCGGAACCGGGCGCGATCCACGCAGGACGGCGGCTTTTGCAGAGGAGACCGGGATTCAGCTCTGTGAGGATATCGGCGATCTGGTGACGAAATGCGATGCTGTCATGATCGCCGTCAAGCCGAAAGATGTAAAATCGGTTCTGAAGCAGGCGGCGCAGTATCTGACAGAGAAAAAAGTCGTCATTTCTATCGCCGCCGGCCTGTCTGTCGAAGATCTGCAGAGGATGGCAGAGGAAGGGTGTGGTCCGCGGGGTGTAAAAACGAAAATCATCCGCGTCATGCCGAATACTCCGGCGATGGTGGGAGCGGGAATGTCGGCCCTGTGCCGGAATGAATATGTGACGGAAGAGGAATTCGAGTTTGTCATGAAGATTTTTTCCGGAATCGGTTCTGCAGAAGAAGTAGAGGAAAGTCTCATGGATGCGGTGACAGGCGTATCCGGAAGCGGTCCTGCCTACGTCTATCTGTTTATCGAAGCGCTGGCCGACGGAGGAGTGCTTGCGGGGCTTCCGCGGGCGAAAGCGGTTAAATTCGCGGCGCAGACCGTTTTGGGGAGCGCCAGGATGGTTCTGGAGACGGGGCGGCATCCCGGAGAGCTGAAAGACGCTGTCTGCTCTCCGGCCGGTACGACTATCGAGGGAGTACGGGCCTTGGAAGCAGAACGTTTCCGGCATGCCGTTATGAGCGCGGTTGCGGCATCGGCGGAAAAATCGAAAAATATGTAACTTTTTCTGCGGCAGTTCATACCGGCAGAAGGCGGCCCGATTCGGAGGGGAGGGTTCCGCTTTCGGAACTGCGGGATGTAGGTAGCCGTAAACTTCCGCCGCCTGCAGCGGTCTTTCCGGACTTCGGGCGATTTTGATTTCGGGTCGAATCAAAAAGGGGCCGGGACATCTGTGCAGATGCCCCGACCCCTTCTGTTTTCTCTTTTTTTGAATATATTTTTCCGCTGACTTACGCTGTCATCGTATCTGTCTTTTTTTGTGAAAGGCCGCGCTCTTCTTTTTCTTCCGGAATCTGATCCTCTTCTGGCGTCTGATCCGCTGTTTTTTCCTCGGATGTTCTGCGCGCAGGATTATAGTAATCAAACGCTCTGGAATCGATGAGAATGTCCTTTTCGATCATATCATCGATAGAATATTTGTAGATGGATTTGATGACGGGCATGATTTTTTTTCCGTTTTCCGACAGGCGATACTCTACATGCTGTTTTTTTTCCGGATCGGTAAAACGGCAGATCAGTTGATCTTCTTCCAGTTCCCTGAGATTCTGATACAGTACTTTGCTGGAGATCTCCCCCCAGAATTTCAATATGGAATTGAAACGGATACAGCCTTCGTAATCGATTGCCACGAGGATATACGGCTTCCATTTTCCGCTGATCATCTTGAAGAAATGACCATAGGGAAATTCACCTTTCTGAATTTTTGACATACTCAAACTCTCCTTTTTGCCACTCAGATCACGCCATATAATAAGCATGCATAAAATATAAACATACAAAATCTGCTGACCAAATATAGACATACGAATTATTAGGTAACCGGCTACTTGAAGGTAGCTTACTTACAAAAAGGTAATCATTGCTATTTGCCCGGAAACCTTTTAATATTTAGTTAGCAAACGAAGTAAAATTTATGATACTCAGGTTGAAAGACCGGCATATAAATTAATAGACGGCAGAAATATGGCTGCAAAACACAGTCCATAGAATTTCACCGGAAGCGGGATCGCCTGAAAATGCTGACACGGTAACGCCACATTACGGCCAGCCGGGAAGCTGCTTCAATCGTTATTATACCATATCCTTTGATTCTTTGCACGATCCGCGTATCGTCGGATATGGCGCGAGGGTTCATTCTCTGCGGCGGAGCCGCAGAGCCAATGATTGAAATCATTATAACACAAAATATGTTTGCATCAAAGATATGTATGCGCATAGAATCAAGTATACATAAGATCTTCAGACAAACGCTTTCTTTCCGCCGGCGTCTGGAGATTGCAGGACGGACGAGGCGCGCGGGCGCGCCGGTATGATTAAGAGTTTTGTTAGTGCACTTATATAAAACTAAATTTGGTCAGCAAAGTTATTTATGATCGTTAATTTGAAAGATTAAGATTTGTCAGAATCTTTCGGCGGTCTCAAATAACAGAAAACTCTCCTGTGAGGGATTGCTTTTTCGGCAGTTCCTCACACAAAAATCGATTTAATCATCGGTTCTGGTCTGAGCATATTTTAAGAAAGGAGATATGTTATGGATTATAACAAGAAAAGATGGGTCGTGCTGGTAGTAAGTTGTATTGTCAACATTATTATCGGTACAGGATACGCATGGAGCGTATTCGCTGGTCCATGGGCACAGGAACTGGGAATCCAGAATGCCGCCCTTGCATTTACCGTATGTAATGCGGTAGGTCCTGTTACTATGATTACCGGCGGTAAGATCAACGACATGTTAGGTCCGAAATGGGTAGTATTCGTCGGCGGTTTAATGTTCGGCGGCGGTGCGCTTCTCGCAGGATTTTCAAAGAGCTTCGGATTCTTAATTTTCGCTTACGGTATTATATTAGGTTTAGGTATGGGACTCGTATATAGTTGTACTATCGGTAATACCGTTAAGTTCTTCCCGGATAAGAGGGGAATGGTCGGCGGTCTGACGACGGCAACTTACGGTCTCGGCTCCGTAATCCTGGCTCCAATTGCCCGTATGATGGTTGAAAATATGGGTATTACAAGCACTTTCAAGGTCTTGGGTATCGTATACCTGATCGTTATCTGTGTGGGCGCATTCCTGATCACCCCATGTCCGGCAGGATTTGTTCCGGAAGGTTATACGCCTCCTGCACCGGTACAGGGACAGAAGGGTCCGGAAGACAAGACTTGGTCTCAGATGATCAAGGATCCTATTTTCTATGTACTTTTCATCATGCTCGTATGCGGTGCATTCTTCGGTCTGATGATGATTTCCCAGTGTTCACCGGTAGCACAGAATATGATCGGCATGGACGTTGCGACAGCGGCGACGATCGTATCTGTTCTCGCATTATGCAACGCGGCCGGCCGGGTGCTCTGCGGATTTATCTCCGATAAACTCGGAAGAATCAACACTCTGGCGATCTGCCTGGTTCTCGCGGTAATCGGATTGGCTCTGGTATGGAAATCCGGTATCGGCGATCCGTCGAAGACACTCTTTATCCTCGGTGTCTGCTTCGTAGGTTTCTGCTTCGGCGCATTTATGGGTATTTTCCCTGCATTTACAGCAGACCAGTTCGGTGCGAAAAACAACGGTGTAAACTACGGTATCATGTTTATCGCATTCGGCGTAGCCGGGGTACTCGGACCTATGATCATGTCCAGCCAGTATGCAAAAACTCAGAGCTACAGCACAGCGATCCTGATCGCTCTCGCACTCTCTGTAGTAGGCTTCATTCTTACATTCGTCTACAGAGCAATGTCTAAGGCAAAGAAATAGCATTACCATACATATTATGAAATCCTTAAACATGTTATAATGCACAGCTCAAAAGAAAGAAAACGGGAATTTCTTCCCGTTTTCTTTCTTTTTTGTTTCGGACTGGCTCTGTCTGAGGTAAAATCGAAGGACGGATAAAATAAAAAAAGAAGGAGTGCAGATATGAAAATTATTATTTCGCCGGCCAAAAAGATGGTGACGGATATGGAATCGCTGCCCGTGGAAAGCATTCCGGTTTTTATTGATCAGGCAGCCCGGCTGATGGAAGTGATGAGATCCCTGTCGTATGAAGAGGCGAAGGCGGTCTGGAAATGCAGCGACAAAATCGCCGGGGAAAATTACTCACGCTTTCAGCATATGGATCTGAAACGAAGTCTGACACCGGCGATTCTCGCTTACGAAGGCATCCAGTATCAGTATATGGCGCCAGTGGTCATGGAGCGGAGCGCTCTCGATTATCTCAGGGATCATCTTCGCATTTTGTCCGGATTTTACGGACTGCTGCGGCCTTTTGACGGCGTCGTGTCTTATCGTCTCGAGATGCAGGCGAAACTTCCCCAGGGTGATCTTTACGGGTTCTGGAAAGACAAAATTGCGGAAGAACTTTGCAGAGAAGAGACGGAGATTCTGAATCTGGCCTCTAAGGAATACAGCCGATGCATCAGCCGCCATCTGCCGGCACATGTGCGTATGACCGACGTGATCTTCGGAGACCCGGACGGACGGGGAGGCGTGAGAGAAAAAGGAACCTACGCGAAAATGGCCCGGGGAGAAATGGTAAATTTCATGGCCGGCCGCAGAATCGAAAGGCTGGAGGAGATTGTGGAATTCCGCCGGTTAAATTATCATTTCAGTGAAGAGCTGTCTTCTGAATATAGATATGTATTTCTGCGCGGTCCGCAGTAAAACACCGCAGGCGGTTCTCCATCCGCCTGCGGTGTTTTGTATTTTTATTCGCTTTTTCGCTCGGAAATCAGCCGGATGCGAAACGAAACCTAAAACCGGGGTTCGGCGCCGCAAGGCTTTGAATTTCAGCGCAGCAGCGCTGGGATTTTAAAATGAAGGTCTGCTGTTTTCCAAAGGTGCGGAATCAGGCAGCGGCCTTCTTTTCTCTGTGCTGTTTGATCAGACTGTTGATTCCTTCGATGGCGAGAATTACTGCGAGTACGACCAGCAGGATCGCGATAATGCCGCGGATCCAACACCAAGCAACACCGTCTCCGCCCGCCATAGCGCCGGCGATGTTTGTCTTGATAGTGAAGCAGAGCGATGTGATCGTAACGATCAGCATAAATGCCATCGGGAGGAGGAACATCTTGTTATTTTTGCCGACTTTACCCAGCCAGGATGCCACAGCGAGTAGACCGATAGCAGCGAGAAGCTGGTTGGCGGCTCCGAACAGCGCCCAGATATTGGCATAGCCCGTCATACCCAGACCGATGCCCAGGACGACGGAGATCACTGTCGCAACATATGGATTGGAAAGGAACTTCTTGTAGCCGGCTGCCTCTTCGTGCGTCTGTCCGTCCAGCCAGAATTCCTGGAACATATAACGGGAAAGACGGGTTGCCGTATCGAGAGAAGTGAGACAGAATGCGGATACCGTGAGGATCAGCATAGAGTATGTCACTTCAGCGGTTCCGTTTAAGAACGGGATCGCATCGAGCATCTGGGAGATACCTGTGGCGAATACGACAGTCGGCGTAACGGTGGTGCCCGCTTCATAATCGCTCCAGATATAGGCTACCGCGCAGAGAGAAATGATCGCCAGAGCACATTCGATGAGCATGCCGCCGTATGCGATCGGACGGGCGTCGCTTTCTCTGTTGAGCTGCTTTGCGGTGGTGCCGGAACCGACAAGTGAATGAAATCCGGAGATCGCTCCGCAGGCGATGGTGATGAACAGCGCAGGGAAAAGCGTTCCCAGAGACGTTCCCGTAGGAGCGATCGTGTCGGTAAAGCCCGTAAAGGCCGGCATATCGAAGGACGGATGCGCTCCGATGATGCCGATCACAGCGGCGATCATCATAAAGTACAAGAGGAAAGAACTCAGATAGTCTCTCGGCTGAAGAAGTATCCAGACCGGAGCTACAGAGGCGACCATGATATAAATGCCGATGATGATCATCCATGCAGTCGAACTAAGATAGAGAGGATGCCAGTTATAGCCGATGATCATGCAAATGATAATTGCCGCTACGCCTGCGATGGTGGATACTGCCAGACCGGCATTTCTGCGGTATACGAAAAAACCGAAGAGAACGGCGATCAGGATAAACAGAATCGAAATCATCGCCGTACGGGCATTTGCCGTGCTCGCTGCGATATCTACCGCACCTGTATCGGTAAAAGTAGCGTTGAACGTATTTGCTACGATAGAAGCGAACGCCGCAACTACCAAGATCAGTGTCAGATAAGCGAAGATGAGGAATAATCTCTTGGCTCTCAGACCGATACTGTCGGAAATTACTTCACCGATGGACTGTCCTTTATGACGGATGGAAGCGAACAGCGCGCCGAAGTCGTGGACAGCGCCGAAGAAAATGCCTCCGACGAGTACCCATAATAATACGGGAACCCATCCGAATACTGCCGCCTGGATCGGTCCGTTGATCGGGCCGGCGCCGGCGATGGATGAGAAGTGATGGCCGAGAAGAACTGGCGCTTTCGCAGGTACGTAGTCCTTGCCGTCTTCCATTTCGTGAGCAGGTGTCGGACGGGAAGGGTCGATGCCCCACTGTTTTGCGAGCCATTTACCGTAAGTAATATAGGCTACGACAAGGATTGCCAGTCCGACGAGTAAGATTACTACTGCGTTCATGATAACTCTCCTTTAAGTTGATTAAATAATATGATTGAATAATTTCGCGTTTGCCCTGCCGCTCAGATTTGTGACCGTACGGCCTTCCGAGCGATCCAGGACAGCTGTATGCAATTCCATCCAGCCTCTCAGCGAAAAGCGAAAACTTTTTTGGATCCGGCTTTTTTTCAGCATTTTTACGGCCTGAGGTTCTGTCTCGTCCGCGATGATAAGGCAGGTGAGATATGTGTACATATGTCCCGGTTTCGGATCGATGAGTTTGCATCCCTCCTCCCGGGTAAATTCCTCGCACCGGCGGTAAACTTCCTCTGTCAGGCGGGGAACGGAAAATACATAGACATATTCGTGACAGTTTGCTTCCCAGAGCACGTTTTTACGAGAAAGGAAATACTTCTGATTATTTACGTGCAGATCGCATCGAAGCACCAGCGGATGCATCTCTTCTTCCTGACGATGGACATCGTAATATGCGCTGTAGTAGGAAGCGAGCCAGTCGATGATCTCCCCGCGCGTCTTTTCTCCCGCCATATCTGAATCTCCTGTGAAAATTAGTCTCAGTAAAATAAAAATCGGATGAGAACGAAAGAAAGTGCCTGTTTTGTCCCACCGTGGATCAGGACATCTGAAAAGGGACGTTCCTGATCTTAAAAACGGCTGGAAGCGTTGTTATTGCAACATTTATACCCGTTCTGATCCGCCACTTACTATATACAAAAAAACTTTGAATGTCAAGAAAATATAAAGATTTGCACCATCGTTCAAATTTCAAAAGAGACGGACGATTCTCAGAGATAGTGCAGAAAAATGCCCGCCGGTATATTTGGAAATACAATGAGTCTTGCGCTAATATCTTTTGGTCTGGAATGTCTTTGTTTCGCTAACTTCCGGGCATTTCCGGAGAATTGGAACGCAATTTCATATGGAACTTGCCGCCGTACGATGATACAATAACGCAGAGAAAATACCGAGAATCAAAACAGCGAAGGGAGCCCTATTTATGAAATATGAAGATGCGGTAAAAAACGCGAAAAACAATATCGGCGGCCTGTGCAGGGCCTGTAATATCTGTAACGGCGCAGCCTGCAGGAATACCATGCCGGGGCCCGGAGCGAAGGGGACGGGGGATACTGCCGTGAGAAATTTTCAGAAATGGCAGGAGATTCGTGTCAATATGGATACTATCTGTCCTATGGGCGAGACGGATACCTCTCTTGAAATTTTCGGAGAGAATTTTCGCTATCCTTTTTTTGCAGGTCCCGTAGGGGCGGTCAATCTGCACTACAGCGACGCTTACGATGATATGACTTATAATGACGCTCTGGTGCGCGGATGTGCGGAAAACGGGATCGCAGCTTTTACAGGAGACGGCGCGAACCCGGCTGTAATGGCGGCGGCGTCCGCTGCGATCAGAATCGCGGGCGGCCGGGGAATTCCTACGGTAAAGCCCTGGAGCGGCGCGGTTCTCGAGGACAAGCTTCGGCTGATACGGGAGTCGGATTCTTTTGCCGTCGCGATGGATGTAGATGCGGCGGGGCTGCCGTTTTTAAAAAATATGGAACCCCCTGCAGGCATGAAGTCTGTGGAAGAGCTGACTCAGATCATCGCCCGGACGGACAGACCATTTATCGTAAAAGGCATTATGACGGTGAAGGGTGCTCTGAAAGCGAAAGCGGCGGGAGCCGCCGGCATCGTCGTATCAAATCACGGCGGCCGCGTACTGGATCAGTGTCCGGCGACAGCCGAGGTTCTGTCTGAAATTGCGGATGCGGTCAATGGCACGATGAAAGTGATCGTTGACGGGGGAATCCGCTCTGGTGTAGATGTATTCAAGGCTCTGGCGATGGGCGCGGACGCCGCTGTCATCGCCAGACCGTTTGTCACCGCTGTGTACGGAGGTGCGGAGGCCGGTGTGGCCGCGTATATCGAAAAAATCGGCGAAGAGTTGAAGGACACCATGGAAATGTGCGGTGCGCTGTCCCTCAAGGACATTACATCGGATATGGTGAGGCTGCCGAAATAAAATATAATTGCATGGCGCGACATTTCTGAGCGGGAGAAGACAATGATGTTTGTTTTGATGACGAGCGGGATGACAGATCCGGACCGGGAAAAATTTAATAAGATTTATCATCTATATGCGTCTTTCGTCTACCGAGTGGCATTGAAAGAACTCTCGGAAACGGAACTGGCTCAGGACTGTACTCAGGCAGCATTCGAGCGCATCATAAAGTATATGGACCGGCTGGAGGAGCCGGATTCTCCTCAGGTCAAGAGCTATATTTATAAAACGGTGTTATCCACCGCCGCAAATATGCGCAGACGCGAAGAAAAATATGTCACAAAACAGGACGATGAGTTGTTTTATCTTATAGACAGGCGGGGAGGAGACGACCCTGTTTCTCGCAGAGCGGAAGTGTCGGAGATCCTGCGGTTTGCGGAACAGCATCTGAGTGTAGACGAAAAGATCATACTTTCCTGCAGGTATGACGGGCGGAATTCTTACAGAGAGGCGGCCGGAATTCTCGGAATTTCGGAAGCCGCCTGCAGAAAGAAAATGCAGCGTATCCGGCAAAAAATCTCAGACGCATTTGGAACAGATCTCAGAGGAAAGAAAGGGTGAGAAGACTTGAAAAAATGGAAGAAAGCGGCTCTGAAGTCTGCTCACAGTTCTCAAATTCAGCGGACAGAGGGAAAGCCGGACGCACAAAATGACGAGGGATGCAGAAGGGATATTCCTTTCGGACGATCCGAAAATCAGAACCTCGCTCCGGATTTGTCCCTGCCGGAGAACGCCGGGACGCCGGCCGAATCGAGACCGATTGCGGCAGAAGGCGAGCGCGGCTTTCAAAAGGAAGAGGCCGGAGATCCGATGGATGAAATTCTCTCCGAGATGGCCGCTTATCTGGATCATAAGTTTCAGGAAGAGTGCGAGGCGGTACAGCGGGAGATGGCCGGCGTGGAAATCCCTCCCCGGCTGGAAAAGAAACTTCGGAAGATGGCGGCAGACAAAGAGAGAAGAGAGGCTTTCTTTGGAAACCGGAGGCGTATGCGCGCTGTGTCAGCGGTATGCGCGCTCTTTCTCATCTTTGCCGCAGGTGCGGGAATTCTCGCTTCACCGCAGTCCGAACATCTCAGAAGTGAGTTATACGCACTTCTGAGCGGATCGGATGATACGGGGAATTCGATGAATTCGGATGCCATGGATTCCCGTGTTTCAGAAGATGGGGATGATGAGGATTCTGACAGGCCGGGACGCGGGGATGAAATGTCTGAAGGAAAGGATACACACGCTCAGGACAAGAGTGGAGAAACGATATACCGCGAGGGCACGGCAGAGAAAAATTCGCCTTCTGCTTCTCACCGGTCAGATGAGGAGTATTTGGAAAAAGCCGATCTTCCGCAGGAGAATAGTTCGCAGAGCGGATCTGAATCTTCTGCAGGCGATCCCTCCGACGATCCTTCTGTGCCGGAGAGTCCTGCAGGCGGCAGCGGAGGCGGCTCCGGCCGCCCTGGAACCAACGGATGGGATTCCAGCTCGGCGGCGGGCATTTCTGATTTTCCGGCGGATTTAGAGCAGGTATATTATCCGGATTATCTGCCGGAGGGGTATCGGCGAGCTTACGTATCCGCCGGGGACTGTGTGGAAATCATCTTTGAAAACAGTGAATCTCAGAATCTGATGACGCTGCAGTATTATCCGAAAGGGTTTGATTTTTATGAAGCCGCCGCAAAAAATGGAAAGAATATTTCGGTCAACGGCAGCAAGGCGATTTTATATCACCGCAATCCTCTCAATATCGGAGCCGGACAGACAGTGCTGTACTGGGACCGCGGAGAGACTTCCATACGCATTCAGTGCGCGGCGGGGAGTCTCAGCGACAGCGAACTTTTACGCGTGGCGGAGAGTATCGCGCTGAAAACGGCAGACAGTATTTCATAGGCGGAGACAGAAGTTACAGAAAAAGTGCGACGGACAGAAAGGGTGTTTCGAGAGCCGGGAAACCGGCGCCCGAAACATCTTTTTTATTTTTGCCGTATGAAAAGAAGACAAAAAGAAAAAAGACTGCAATCCGGCAGTCTTTCTGAAGATGGAGGCGACACCCAGATTTGAACTGGGGAATAAAGGTTTTGCAGACCTCTGCCTTACCACTTGGCTATGTCGCCATATTCTTTTCAATAGGATAGTTTCCCGACAAATCGAGAAACTATCTGAAATTGGCGGGGGTAGTAGGATTCGAACCTACGCATGATGGAATCAGAATCCATTGCCTTACCGCTTGGCGATACCCCTGCGTCATATATAATTGGATACTAAAACTACGGATGGGGTGGATGGTGAGATTCGAACTCACGTATACAGGAGCCACAACCCTGGGTCTTAACCACTTGACGACACCCACCAAATCGATAATTTTAAGTAAAAAATGGCGATCCGGAACGGGCTCGAACCGTCGACCTCCAGCGTGACAGGCTGGCATTCTAACCAACTGAACTACCGGACCGCATATTTTCAGCCATCAATGGCAACAGACACCGTTGATGATAATGGTGGGCGTTATAGGGCTCGAACCTATGACATCCTGCTTGTAAGGCAGACGCTCTCCCAGCTGAGCTAAACGCCCACAATTGGTAGCGGGAATAGGGATCGAACCTACGACCTTCCGGGTATGAACCGGACGCTCTAGCCATCTGAGCTATCCCGCCAAGTGTGCGACCGCGAAAAACGACCGTTCAACGCGTCGGATTAAATATTACCACCGTAAAGCGGCTTTGTCAACAAGAAATTTTCGGGATTTTTTATCTTTTTCAGTCTCTCTGATTTTAAGAGAATTATGCAGACTCCCGTCGATTCTTTGAATGCTGATTCTGCTGCATTTTGACGTGCAAAGGTCAACTACTCGAATATAATACACTGTGCTGACAGATAATGCAAGAATAGATTTACATATTTTTTATAATTTATGAGTTTGTGCCGGCAAAAAGCAGAGATGGAAATATCAGCGGGCTGCGGGCCTGCAGACGGATAACAGTCAACTTACTTTTGTTTATTGAGAATGAATCGAAGGGAAATTTCTCTGCAGCGGTATTTGAAGATTTCCCGGCGATTGATACAAACTTAGGTAAAAGTCATGGAAAATATCCCCGGCAGGATATATAATCTATATAACTGTGCACAGGCGTGAACGCTGAAAAAAGCGCAGAGAAAAAACGAGCGGGAGTATCATCTATGTTATCATCACTGTTATTATATCTGCTGTTTGCCGCAGGCGGGATTTTTATCGGAGCAAAGGTTTTGAAGCCGGACAGGGAGTATAAGTGGATAGGGCGTCTTCAGACCGCGGCGCTTATGATCCTGATTTTTACCATGGGGGTCAATATCGGCGCCGATGAGAGAGTGCTTTCCTCTGTCGGTACGCTGGGCGTCAGGGCTCTGATCGTCTCGCTGTGCGCTGTCGCGGGAAGTGTGCTGTTTGTTTTCGCCGGAAGAAAGCTCATGGGACTGGATCGAAAAGGCAGAAAGATTTCTGACGCGGAAGACGAAGCCTGTCCTGCGGCGGAGGTAAAATGATATGACTTTTGCGATTATTCTTGCAGTCATCGCCGGCGTTTTAGCGGGCTGTTCTGTAATGCCGGCGGTATTCATCGAAAATACCGGACCGGTTCTCACGGCCGGTCTGTGCCTGCTGTTGTTTCTGGTGGGAATCGATATCGGCCGCCAGGGAACCGTTCTGAAAGATATCCGGCAAAATGGGTTCCGGATTTTGGCTGTTCCCTTTCTCGTCATAGCGGGAACCTTTGCAGGATCTGCGGTAGCTGCTGTGATGACCGATCTGTCGCCGCTGGACAGCGCGGCGGTGGCGTCGGGATTCGGCTGGTACACGCTGGCGCCGGTCATCATCTCAGAATATTCCGCAGAACTGGGGGCGATTTCTTTTCTGGCAAACGTGATGAGAGAGATTTTTGCGATTATCTGTATTCCTTTTGTGGCAAAATATGTGGGATACATCGAGTCCTGTGCTCCGGCGGGAGCGGCGGCGATGGACACCTGTCTTCCCGTGACAGAGAGATCCGCGGGAAGCACGACGGCAGTTTACAGTTTTGTGTCGGGATTTGTCCTGACCTGTATTATTCCGGTGCTGGTACCGATGATTATGAATCTGCGTTGAAGAGCGCGGAACGGAAATACATGAGATCCGGAGAAGGAAATTTTCTCCGGAAACCGGATAAGTTTGATTGTGATTACGGAGGAGGAAAAAAATGTTAAATGGATTCAGAGGAAGCGCGGATTATGTCGCTTCAGACGACCTGATGAATTCGGTCAATGTAGCTATGGCCCTGAAAAAGCCGCTTCTTGTAAAGGGAGAACCGGGTACGGGCAAGACGAAATTAGCGGAGGCTATCGCCGCTTCCCTCGACATGGAGCTCATCATCTGGAGCATCAAGTCCACGACGAAAGCGCAGGACGGTCTTTATGTCTATGATACAGTTCAGAGACTTTACGACAGCCAGTTCGGGGAAGCAAATGTGGGCGATATCTCCAAATATATTAAGCTGGGCAAGATGGGGGAAGCTTTTAAGTCGGACAAGCAGGTGGTTTTACTGATCGACGAGATCGATAAAGCCGATCTGGAGTTCCCAAACGATCTGCTGTGGGAACTGGACAAGATGGAATTCTATATCAATGAGACGAAAGAGACGGTCAGAGCGAAGCACCGGCCGATCGTCATCATCACTTCCAATGCGGAGAAAGAACTGCCGGATGCTTTTCTGAGAAGATGTATTTTCCATTATATCGAATTCCCTCTGGCGCCTAAGATGAGAGAAATCGTAAACGTACATTATAAGGATCTGGACGAGACTCTGATCAATCAGGCGATGGAAGCTTTTTACTGGATTCGTTCCATGAACGAAATCCAGAAAAAGCCGAGCACGTCGGAACTCCTGGACTGGCTGCAGGCGCTGAGCCTCGGCGGAATCGATCCGGAGAAGGTAGCCTCCAATTTCCCGTTTATCGGTACGCTGCTCAAGAAGAATCAGGATATCGATACGTTTGAGTCGTACAAAAAAGGAAGAATCCGTTTCAGATAATATCTGTCCGACGGATTAGAGGAAAGAAATATGTTTATAGAATTTTTCTATCTGCTGAGAAAGCGCGGTCTTAAGGTCTCGCTCAATGAGTGGATGGCGCTGATGGAGGCTCTCAATCAGGGACTGGCTCAGTCGAGTCTGACGTCTTTTTACTATCTCTGCCGGGCGGTTTTGATCAAGAGCGAGACGGAATACGATAAATTCGACCTCGCTTTCGCTGAGTTTTTTAAAGGTGTGGAACATCAGGAGGATATTCCGGAGGAGGTCTGGGACTGGCTGGAAAACGAGTATCAGATTCCGGCTCATGCGCTGGAGAAGGCAATGCAGAATCTCCAGGCCCACGACTTTGAAGAGCTGCAGAAAATGCTGGAGGAGCGTCTGAAAGAACAGAAAGAAGAGCACCACGGCGGCGGTTACTGGATCGGCACCGGGGGCACATCGCCTTTCGGACACGGAGGCTATAATCCTGCAGGGATACGGATCGGCGGGGAAAGTGTTCACCGTTCGGCGCTGCAGGTGGCGGGAGAGCGTAATTTCCAGGATTTCCGGGAGGACAATATCCTCGATATCCGGAGTTTTCAGATGGCGTTCCGCAAGCTTCGTCAGTTTTCCTCCAAAAACGACGGTCCGAAGACGGAACTGAATGTCGATGCCACCATACAGGAGACCTGTGATAACGCCGGAAATCTGAAACTGATCTTTGACCGGCCGAGAAAAAATACCGTAAAGGTGCTTCTGCTTTTCGATTCCGGCGGTTCCATGCGGCCGTACAGTGAGATGTGCAGCCAGCTGTTTCAGGCGGCTCACAAATCGAATCATTTCAAAGATCTGAAGGTGTATTATTTTCACAATTGCGTTTATCAGGATCTTTTTACTGATCCCAGCTGTCACAGGAACTTCAAGGCCGATACGATGAAGATCCTTCATAATATCGACAGCGAATATAAGGTCATCGCCGTGGGCGACGCGACGATGTCTCCGTCGGAGCTCCTGTATCCGGGCGGAGCGTCTTACCGAAATGATTATAATAAAGAAACCGGACTGGAGTGGATCAAAAGGATCAAGAGCCGCTATCCGCATATGGTGTGGCTGAATCCCATCGCGGAGCGCCGATGGGCTCATACCTACGGGAATTCGACCATCGGCCTCATCCGGAACGAAGTGCCGATGTTTGAACTATCTCTCAGCGGTCTGGACGCGGCGATCAAGAAGCTTCTGGTCAATCGGTAGGGCGGAAAAGACCTGCAAAAATACTTCGTAAAGGAAAACGCAGCCCGGAAGAGGGCGGCATATGTGCATGGGAATCTTCGTATTTCTTCATGCACATTTTTTTTAAAAAAAGAAAAAGTCAGTTGACATATCGGGATATAAGCATATAATGAATATAGAAAAACGATTAAACGATTGCTTAATTGTTTTGAAAAGTAATCTTACTGTCCGCAGGGGCAGAACTATAGTTTAAGCCGCATCAGCCTGTATGTTCGCCGGAGAGATCTGTTCAGCAGATGTGCGGCTTGAACGGAAAATTTTGAAAACCGGAGGATCAACCATGAAAAAGAAATTTAAGATGCAGGATCTCGACTGCGCTCACTGCGCTGCAAAGATGGAAGAAGCGATCAAGAAAATCGACGGTGTAAATGACGCGGCAATCAGTTTTATGGCCCAGAAGCTTACCATAGACGCGGAGGACGATAAGTTTGACAGCATTATGGAAGAAGTCGTAAAGACATGCAGAAAGGTAGAGCCGGACTGCACGATCCTGATTTAAACATGCAAAACGGCAGATTCCGGCGGTCGGAATCCGAATCTGTCTTTTGAGAGTGCCTGAAAGGGTGAAAATTCTGCTTCAATGTCAGATCATGGAGAGAACGGCACTGTGCCGGGCGTCTCCCGACCGGCGGAATAATTCACAAAGAGCGGGGCACTCTCTTTTTTTGAAAGAAGAAAATGCGTGCGCGGTCTGTGAGAGGCGCGGCGAAATCACATTTCCGATACTTTTAATAATAAGGAGGCAAAAGATATGACACCGAAAATCCGCAGGACTATTGTCCGGATTGCAGCGGCTTTCGCGCTTTTTATCGCAGCTCTGCTGCTGGCACATTTCAATCCGGGCGGTGTATTCGGCCGCAATATACAGACATTTCTGATGTATCTGATTCCCTATATTATCGTGGGATATGATGTTTTAAAGAAGGCGGCCACGGGTGTAATCAACCGGCAGATGTTCGACGAGTGTTTTCTTATGACGCTGGCGACTTTCGGAGCTTTCGCGGTGGGCGAATTTTCCGAAGCGGTGGGCGTAATGTTATTTTATCAGGTGGGTGAAGTATTCCAGGACCTGGCGGTCAACCGTTCGAGAACTTCCATCACAGAGCTGATGGATATCGTGCCGGAATCCGCGAATCTGGAAAGAGACGGTCAGATGACCGAAGTGGACCCGGATGATGTGGAAGTGGGAGATATTATCGTCATCCGCCCTGGAGAAAAAGTCCCTCTGGACGGCGTCATCCTGTCCGGTGATTCCTTTTTGGACACTTCCGCTCTTACCGGCGAATCGGTACCTCAGAAAGTTCTGCCGGGAGATGAAATTTTCAGCGGATGCATTAACGGTTCCGGCATACTTCGAGTGCGCGTGACGAAGGAATTCGACGACAGTACTGTGGCTCAGATCTTAGAGCTGGTGGAAAACGCGTCGGTTCGAAAGGCAAAAATAGAAAACTTTATCACCAGATTTGCAAAATATTATACGCCGGCAGTCGTAGCTGCAGCCGCTGCTATCGCTGTATTTCCGCCGCTGGTGCTGTCCGGGGAGTGGATGGAATGGCTGATTCGCGCCTGCACCTTCCTGGTCATTTCCTGCCCGTGTGCTCTGGTGATTTCCGTGCCTCTCAGTTTCTTCGGGGGAATCGGGGCTCTTTCCCGCAAGGGAGTGCTCGTCAAAGGCGGCAATTATGTGGAAGCGCTGGCCCGGATGGACACCGTGGTATTTGATAAGACGGGAACGCTGACGAAAGGCGTCTTTACCGTGAAAGAGCTCCTTCCGGAAAATGTCTCTGAGGAGGAACTCCTGAAGATCACCGCTTACGCCGAGAGCGCTTCCACGCATCCTATCGCCAAGTCCGTGGTAGAAGCTTACGGAAAAGGTGTATCTGAAGCCGAGATCGAAGGTCTGGAAGAAATCGCGGGCTGCGGTGTAAAGGCTGTGATTTCCGGAAAGAACGTACTGGCGGGAAATGAAAAGCTGATGAAGCTTGAAAATATTGAATTTAAACGGACCGATAAAAGTGGTACAATAATATATACAGCAGTTGACGGAGTCTACGCCGGCGCCATTGTCATCGGAGACGAAATAAAGCCTTCTGCCAGAACCGCTGTCGAGCGGCTGAAAGCTATCGGAGTGCGCAATGCGGTGATGCTCACAGGAGATAAGAGAAATGTGGCGGAATGCACTGCGGAAGCCCTCGGGATTACCAGCTGCCACGCGGAGCTCCTTCCGGGAGATAAAGTGCGGATCGTCGAGGAAATTCTCTCACAGGAGGGACCGAAGAAGACGACCGCTTTTGCCGGAGACGGAATCAACGACGCTCCGGTACTCATGAGAGCCGATATCGGTATCGCGATGGGAAGTATGGGCTCCGATGCCGCTATCGAGGCGGCAGACGTGGTTCTCATGGACGACGATCCGACGAAGATCGCGGATTCCGTGAGGATCGCCAGGAAGACGGTCATCATCGCCAAGGAGAATATCGTCTTCGCGCTGAGCGTAAAAGGGCTTATTCTGGTTCTCGGCGCTGCGGGAATCGCTAATATGTGGGCCGCTGTTTTTGCCGACGTGGGCGTAGCGGTGATCGCAATTCTCAATTCTATGAGAATGCTTCGGGCGAAATAGATTTACTTTACGGTGAGACAGCGCAAAAGGCACCCCGATAGATTCCGGACGACAGAAAAAGAGGTGTGAAATGTCGATCAAAGAACTTAATGTGGAAGCGGAAGTCTGCGAACTGCAGCACGTTCATGAGGGCGTGGTGGATGATGTCCGGATGAAAATGCCGGACGACGAGAAACTCACGGATCTGGCGGATCTCTACAAGATCTTTTCCGATGCTACCAGAGTAAAAATTCTCTATTATCTTCTGAATTCAGAGCTTTGTGTCTGCGACATGGCTTCTCTTCTGGATATGAATTCACCGGCGGTATCGCATCACCTGAGAATTCTGAAGCAGAGTAAGCTGGTGAAGTCGAAGAAAGTCGGAAAGGAAGCGATTTATTCGCTGGCGGATGAGCATGTGGCCACTATTTTGAAAAACGGCATGGAACATATCGAAGAATAGCGCGGCGGAAGGGATGATGCAGATGACGAATATAATCGGAATTCTCGTAGGCGTAGCTATCGTAGCGGGTCTGCTTCTGGCGATGGCGAAGATGAGTGAAAAAGGAGCGGATGTCAACGGCTGCGGAGGCAGCGGCAGCAGGTGCGGTATTTCTCAGAACTGCCGTTCCTGCGTCTCTTCGGAAGAAAAAACGGATATTACCGGAAAGTAGGTGCTGAATTTGTATATCAATCTGTTTTCTGCGGGAAACCGGCGGGCGGATTTCCTCGCGGAGGATATCAGACAAAAGGGTCTGGGAGACATCGTTTATTTTCAATCGGCGGAGGAGGCGCTCGACACCGGAATGCGAGGAGATAAGATTTCCGTATTTCTCATCGGTGAAGAGGAAAAACAGAACCTGAGGGACGCGCTGATCCTTTTGGAACGATGCTGTCGTCTGGAACTGGACGACGTAAAAATCTATGTGTTCGCGTCTTCCGAAGTGGCGCGCACCGTGCTGGATTCGGCTGATCTCAGCTGTGCGGAGATCGTCCTGATTCATCCGGGAGAGCTCATGGCGCAGAAACTGATGCTGGATCATCCACTTTACGAGGCTCCGGATCGGATCGGTGCGGATGAACTGCGCGTCGCCGTCATCGGCGGCGGGAATGATGTGGCTGTGCTGGCGAAGACCGTTCACTGGTGCGGACGGATGAAATCCTATATCATGAAAATAAATATCATCGGGCCGCAGGCAAAAGCGATGGAGACCGAAATGAAATGGCGCTGTCCCGGTCTGTTTACCCAGATGACACAGGAAAATCTGGCGATGCAGGAGCGTCATCTGATTACGCCGGAGCTCTATCTTCCTCTGAAGCTGACGAGAACGCTTTATCATCCGGCCGATACTTCTTCCGAAGAACTGGAGCTGGCGCTGGATAAATGTCTGGACTCCAATTATATCATTATCGATGAAGGCGATGACGAAGCGACGCTGCGCACAGCGATGGCCGTGAGAGCTCACTTTGTGCGCAAGCATGTGCTTCACGAGAATTACCTGACCGGAGGACCGGTCAATGTGACGAAACTTCCGGATATTTTCGTACTGATCCGGGATGAAATTCTCTCAGATGCGGTGTGGGATCTGAAAGTAGAAGGTCATCCCGCGGATCCCGGCAATGACGAATTGAGATTCGTGCCTTTCGGCAATGATCGCGACCTGTATCGTGTGGAAAATATCATCAATACCGATACGGAGAAACTGGCGAGAGTTCTCTTTCCTCAGGAGTTTGCGGAAGATGAAAAAGGAAGGATCGGCGGGCGTCTCCCGGTATCCACGAAGCGTATGCTTTTTGCCAGCGCGGTTCATCTGAAATACAAGATGAGAGATATGGGATTCGTAAGAGCCGGAGAAAATGACGAGCTCTATTCTTCCCGGCGTTTTCCGGGAATTCGTGACGCCAGCGCAGGGATGATCGAATCCCGGCTGGAAGATTTTAAGTACGAACTGGCTGCCCTGGAACATCAGAGATGGGTAATCTATAAATTGTGCGACGGCTGGATACCCGCGGACGATTATCATGCGCTGGGATACGGCCGTCTTCTCGGGAACGGAATCCGAGAGCACCGGCAATTTGCGGGAAAAATGAATGCGGCGTGCATCGAGGTCAGTCGTCTGAGCGGAGCGGGTTCAAAGCTGTGCGGAAGGCCGTCCTATTTTACCGAGACCGATCGGGCGACAGGGCGAGCTACTTATAAAACTCTGAAAACCGTCTATCCGGAAATCCGTTATCGTTATATTTTATCGGATGAGGAAGATGGCTGAGACAGGTGTATAAGATACGAGGCGACAGCGGATCCGGACGTTTGGGAATTGAAAAAAACGGCAGGGATCCGGACTGAATAGAAAAAGACGGGAATGGTATCTGAAATACCATTCCCGTCTTTTTCGCTTTCTGATATATTGTGATCCATCTTCGAGAGGAGAATTGTGTCAGCTGAAATAACGGAACACGCCTTTGACGATGCCCAGAATGCGCGCATCTCTGACGATGATGGGACTCATTGAGGAGTTTTCCGGCTGAAGACGGATGTGACCGTCTTCCCGGTAAAACGTCTTGACGGTGGCTTCGCTTTCAAAACCGTCCACCATAGCAACTACTATTTCTCCGTTGTCTGCGACATTCTGCTGCCTGACCAGGATATAATCTCCGTCGAAAATACCGGCTTCGATCATGCTTTCTCCTTTGACCGTCAGCATGAAATGACTGCCGCCGCTGCTGACATAGCGGCTGGGAACCGGGAACGCATCCGTGATGTTTTCCTTTGCGAGAATCGGCGTACCTGCGGCCACCTGTCCTACCAGAGGAATATCTATGACGTCGGAACGTTCGCTGATATCGGAGAAACTCTGATCATTCCGGGAATCGGAAGGGGCAAACGACGCGGGACCGGAAGCCGGACCGTTTGTATTTTCCGTATGACGGTCGAAGCCGACGATCTCGATCGCTCTCGGTTTTGCCGGATCCTTTCGTATGAAGCCTTTTTTTTCAAGGGAGGCCAAGTCCTTATGGATCGTTGAGGTGGACTTTACATTCAGCTCCTGGCAGATCTCCCGTACGGTGGGAGGATATCCCTTTTCCGCAGCCGTCTTTTTCATAAAGTCGAGTACTTTGCGTTCTCTTTCGGTCAGATTGAATTCGTCGGTAGGAAGAGACCTTCTGCCCATATTTCGCCTCCTGTCTTTTTCCTCGATGATTAGAGTAACATATCATATATCACGAACATTCTATCATAAAAAGAACAAACTGTAAACACCAGTTCTTCCTACGCGTTTATAGAATTGCCGGAAGACATTTTCAAAAGTATTTGTGCGGGACAGCTGAGCTTATCAGAGGTCTGGATATGAAATAATTCAGCAGAACCGGATGGATATAATATTAATCGAAAAATATAGATATTATTGGAGTAAGAAAGAAAAATATGATAATATATAAATTAAATTTAGTTTTAGTTTATTTAAGAATAAATTCTGAAATGC
>CAJLHL010000013.1 GCA_905206455.1 uncultured Eubacteriales bacterium | reverse complement strand
GTATTTTTTAAGAAAGTCAGATCAAAGACAAAATTCTGGCAGATGATAGGACGCGGCACCCGATTGGCGCCCGAACTGATGTGTATGGATTCCCTGGATGGAGAATATCAGGGAAAGCGCCGGTTTCTCATTTTCGATTACTGCCGCAATTTCGAATTTTTTGAGGAAAAGCCGAATGGAATCGAAAGCAGGGAGACGAAGACTCTGACAGAAAATATTTTCATGAAACGGATTCGTCTCATAAAGGCGCTGCAGGAAGCCGCCTTTGCCGATGGGGTTTATCAGAATTACAGAAAGTCCTTAATCGCAGTCTGCGCGGATCAGATTCACAATCTGAATACCAGTCTGATTTCGGTACGGCTGAATCTTCGTTACGTGGAAAAGTTTAAAACGGAGGGTGCATTTGACTTTATCGGAGACGGAGATGAAAAAGAGCTGGAACGGTATATCGCACCGCTGGTCTATATGGAAGAAAAAGACGAAGCGGCCAAGAGATTTGACAGCTTCATGTATCGGTTGATTCTGGAGGATATCGAGTCGGCGCCGTCTTTTGAAAATACGAAAAACAGCCTCTGCTATACTGCAGAGTTGTTGGGGCAGAGAGCGAATATTCCTCAGGTAAAAGAGAAAATAAAGATAATCCGGCAAATTCTTTCGGAAGAATTCTGGGAATCGGAAGATATCCTCAGATATGAGTCTGTCAGAAGCGATCTGCGCGGTCTGATGCGTTTTCTCGAAGAGGAACGGTCAGGACACCGGCCGGTGATCTATACAAAGCTGGACGATCCGGTGATCGAAGCGCGAGAAGGGGCGCAGCTGCCGCCAGCATATGATTTCGAGAATTACAGGAGAAAAGTCAGCCGTTATGTGGAGGAAAACGGAAATACGCTTGCGATCTATAAACTGAAGCACAATATCGCGCTGAGTCCGGGAGATTTTAATGAGCTGGAGAGGATTCTCACCAGTGAATTAGGAACGAGAGAGGACTACGTCAGAGAATACGGCGATACGCCGTTCGGACTGATGATACGAAGAATTGCAAAGTTGGATCACGATGCTGCGATGCAGGCTTTTTCACAATTTATCAATGACGAATCTCTGAATCAGAAACAGATCGCTTTCGTCCATAAAATCATCAATCATATCGAACAAAACGGCTATATGGAAAATGTATCCGATCTGCAGAAGCCTCCTTTCGACAAGCCGGTAGGCTTTATTAAGATGTTTGATCCCAAGACTCGTGCAGCTCTGGTACAGACGATTCAAAAGATCACGGAAAATGCGGTGAATATCGAAGAAATGAAGGGATGACGATCCGATGGAACGGGAGAGAATGGATTACGTTTCTCTTTTTGTCGGAGACTGCCCTTTATCGCAAACTGTACGTATAGAGGAGAGAATACTGATGCTCGCATACACATACATAGAAAAAGGAAAATTTCAGCTGACACAAAAACCGAAGCCGGTTTTACAGGGAGAGCGGGACGCTGTGGTCAGAGTTACGCTGAGCAGTATCTGCACCAGTGACCTGCATATCAGGCACGGCTCCGTACCCCGGGCGGTACCGGGAATCACTGTGGGACATGAGATGGTTGGCGTAGTGGAATCTGTAGGTGCAGAAGTCACAGATCTGAAGCCGGGAGACCGGGTTGCGGTGAACGTGGAAACCTTCTGCGGGGAGTGCTTTTTCTGTCAGAACGGCTGGGTGAACAACTGCACCGATCCTCAGGGGGGCTGGGCGCTGGGATGCCGCATCGACGGAGGGCAGGCCGAGTACGTTCGTGTTCCTTATGCGGACAGGTGTCTCGATAAAATTCCTGACGGGGTCACAGATCTGCAGGCGCTTCTCGTGGGAGATGTGCTGGCTACCGGCTATTGGGCGGCGCAGATTGCGGAAGTAAAGGAGGGAGATACCGTACTGATCATCGGCGCAGGTCCTGCGGGTATCTGTACACTGCAGTGCGTCCGGCTGAAGAATCCGAGACATATTATCGTCTGCGAGAGGGAAGAGCAGCGGCGGGAGTTTGTGAAAAAACATTATCCCGAAGTTCTGGTGACGGATCCGCAGCAGGCGGCGGAAACCGTGAGAAAATACAGCCGGTACGGAGGAGCGGACGCGGTGCTGGAGGTAGCGGGGAGCGAAGAGACTTTCCGCATGGCCTGGGAATGTGCCCGGCCCAATGCCGTGGTTACCGTGGTGGCGCTGTACGACGGTCCTCAGATCCTGCCTCTTCCCGACATGTACGGCAAAAATCTGACCTTTAAAACCGGAGGTGTGGACGGCTGCAGCTGTGCGGAGATATTGGAACTGATCCGGGAAGGGAAAATCGATACCGTGCCGCTGATCACCCATACCTATCCTCTGCGCGAAATCGAAAAGGCCTACGATCTTTTTGAAAGCCACAGAGACGGTGTGATGAAGATCGCTTTGAAGACGGAAGGATAGACCGAATGAAAGAGAAATTATCGAAAAAGACGGCGCTGATTTTACTGATGGGAATGTTTTTTGTGATATTCGCCGCAGGATGCGGCGCAGAGCCGGAACAGGAGGATGAAAGCGGCGGGCAGAATACAGCGATGTCTTCCGTCGAGGACGGATATCACCGGATCAGCGCAGAGGAAGCGAAGTCTGTCATGGACGAAAATACCGACGCTGTGATTCTGGATGTGCGGGAGCAGGACGAATATGACAGCGGCCATATACCCGGGGCGGTGCTGCTGCCGGTGAACTCTATCGATGAGACGCGCGCAGCGCAGGTGATTCCCACAAAAGATACGACAGTTCTGGTATACTGCCGCAGCGGAAATCGCAGCCGCACAGCTTCCGCCAGACTGGCCGGACTGGGCTATACACAGGTGTACGAGTTCGGAGGTATCCGGGACTGGCCGTATGAAACAGAATGAGTCTGGAACAGCGCAGCAATATCTGAAGTAACATCTTAGAAGTAACAAAATCAAAAGGAGTAAAAATGGAATTCAGAAGATTGACGGAGGGCGGCAGCGACCTGTATCAAAGAGCTATGGAACTGTATGAAATCAGTTTCCCGGTCTTTGAACAGAGGGAGCCGGAATCCCAGATCGAAATCATGGGACATGAGGAATATCGTTTTCACCTGATTTACGATGAGGAAACCTGGGTAGGGATGATCCTCTGTTGGGAAACAGAAGACTTTATATACATAGAACATTTCTGCACCCGGCCGCAGCTGCGAAACCGGGGATACGGACAGCGGACGCTGGAACTTCTCAGAGAAGCGAAAAAGACTGTCATTCTCGAGATCGATCCGCCGGTGGATGAGATCTCCGTCAGCAGAAAAGCGTTTTACGAGGCGGCGGGATACAAAGTGAATCCTTATACTCATATTCCTCCCCGCTACCGGAAGGAGTTGGAAGAGCACAGCTTTGTAGTGATGTCCTGGCCCCGGGAATTGCCGGAAGAGACCTACCGGAAATTCGACCGGTATCTGCGGGATGTGGTGATGAGTCGCTGAGGGAGCAGATCGAATCACTCCTGTATTTCTTCTCTGAACTGCAGGCACATTTTTTCGAGTTCCCGCGCGGCGATACCGATGGAACGGCTTTTATCGCGAATCAGACAGATATGACGCAGGGGAAGTTTTTCTTTGAGATCGATGGAGAAAACTTCTCCTTTTTTTATCGCTTCATCCGCGAATTTTTCCGGCAGAAATCCCAGTCCCAGATCATTTTTTACCATGGGAAGAATCTGCTCCGTGGTGGAAGCGATGATGTCCGGCTGCAGACTCTGGCCGTGAGCGGTAAAGAAATCGTTTAGAAGGTGATAGGTCTTCGTCTGAGGACCGAGACAGATCAGCGGAAATGCGGCGAGATCTTTCAGGCTTTGCGGACCGGCGGTCAGCCTGCGGAAATGGGGGCCGGCGATCAGCACATCCCGAAATTCCGTCAGGCGAAATTCCTTCAGCGGTTTTGTCGCTCCGGTGGGCGAAGAGACGAGAGCGAGTTCGACGAGACCGGATTTCAGAGATGTGACCGCCTGTGCGGTGGAATGGTTGGTGATGCGGAAGCGGACGCCGGGATAGCGCCGGCGGAATCGCTGCAGCACGGGCAGCAGGACTGCCTGAAGGGCCGTTTCACTGACGCCGATGGAAATACTTCCGGTCTGAAGATTTTTTTCACTGGCAAGTTCAAGTTCTCCATTCTGCAGCTGCTCATGAGCGATTTCCACATGCGCGAACAGTTTTTTCCCTTCCGGAGTCAGTGTGACGCCGCGGTTGGTGCGCAGAAAAAGGCGGCAGTCCAGTTCTTTCTCCAAATTTGCGATGGTTCGCGTAATATTCGGCTGGCTATTCATCAGGATCGATGCGGCACGGGTGAAACTTCCGTATTTGGCCACATAGTAGAAGATGCGGTAATAATCGTAACTGACTGACATGGGAAACCTCCTGAAGGGTGAAAGAAAAGGCGTGTTTGTCATCTGGGGAACTTCTTGAGTTTTCGGATGACAAAGTAATTAATCATCAGCGGACATAGTTACATTACTTTTATCAGCTTTCATGCAATTAGTATTCATCATTTACAAAATATCATATGTTTTTGATATAGTAAATATAACTAATATATATTTTACATATTCCTGAAGGGTGATTATAATACTTAAATGAAAAAATACAATACAGAATGGACTTTGATACAGCGCAGGAAACGGCTTTTTGCTTCTTGTCTGCGCCGGATGTCTTAAAATCGAGCGCAGGAGGGCGGCAGATTATGAGCAGTAATAAGAGTGTTTTATTTATCATCATTACGGCTGTATGTTTCGGGACGATGGAGATCGCACTGAAATTTGGAGCTGAAGATTTTACAGCGCTTCAGATGACATTTCTGAGGTTTTTTATCGGAGGATTGTTTCTCCTGCCTTTCGCGCTGCATGATATCAGGAAGCGGAAGATCAGAATCACAAAAGGTGACATGCTCTATCTTGCGGCTCTGGGGCTGATCGGTGTCTGTCTCAGCATGACCTGTTTTCAGCTGGGCGTTATGAATTCCAATGCGAATACAGCGGCGGTCATCATCTCCGCAAATCCGGTGTTTACGATGATCTTCGCTTATTTCATCATCCACGAGGCTTTTACGAAGAGAAAAGCTCTCGTGCTTCTGGTCAGTATCGCGGGATTGATCTTTGTGGCTAATCCGGCGAATATGGCGGAGGGCAATACCGCGAAAGGGCTGATTTTTTCCGCCGTTTCCGCGGTGACTTTTTCTCTTTACACTACGCTGGGAAAGCTGCGGGTAGAGCGTCTGGGCGGCATGGTGCAGAACAGCTTCAGCTTTCTGATCGCTTCAGCCGCAGAACTGGTCTTTCTTCTCGTCCGGGGCGAACCGGTGGTGGAAGGCATCAGTACGGCAACGCTTCCGGTAGTTCTTTATGCCGGCATTATCGTCACGGGCATCGGTTACTTCTCTTACATGAAAGCGATTGAACAGGCGGGGCCTTCCAATGCTTCCATCGCATTTTTTATCAAACCGGTGATCGCCGTTCTTCTGGCCGCCGTCATTCTGAAAGAGCAGATCACGTGGAATATCATCCTGGGCGTCGTTCTGATTCTTGCCGGCTCTGTGATCAACCTTTGCGGCGGAAGAAAAGGAACGCGATAGCTCCGAATTCCGGATCTGTGAACTCTCTGATTTTGGGAGACGGACAGCGGTCTGTCTCCCGGCGGCAGTCGGGTCATTTTGAAAAAAGACGAAGACTGAGCCGCAGTGGACATGTTACAATAAAAGCATTGTTCGACAGAGAGGAGATTATGATATGAAAAAGAACGAAATGAGGCAGACGACAGAACGGATCGATATGCTCAGCGGAAGTCTGCTGAATAAAATTTTTCTGTTTGCCGTTCCTCTGGCGCTCAGCAGTATTCTGCAGCAGCTGTTTAATTCCGTAGATGTAGCGGTGGTAGGACATTTTGCCAACAGCCAGGCTCAGGCTGCGGTAGGCTGCAACGGTCCGATTATCAATCTGATTATCAACCTGTTTATCGGCATTTCCGTGGGTACTAATGTAGTCATCGCCAATTATATCGGAGGACGGGAAAAAGAGAAAATAAAGGATGCGGTTCATACTTCCATGGTAGTAGCGGCGATCAGCGGAATGATTCTGCTCGTGCTGGGCGTCGTTATCGCGCGTCCGGTGCTAATTCTGATGGATACCCCGGAAGATGTGCTGGAGTATGCGGTTCTTTATCTCCGCATTTTTTCCCTGGGAATGCCTTTTATCATGATTTATAATTTCGGTGCGGCGATCCTGCGAAGCGTCGGAGATACGAAGCGGCCGCTGTACTGTCTGATCTTATCCGGACTGATCAATGCGGGACTGAACCTGTTTCTCGTCATCGTATTTCATCTGGATGTGGCCGGTGTGGCTATCGCTACGGTGATATCCAATGTCATCAGCGCATCTATGGTCTGGTACTTTCTTATGAAGGAGAACGGTCCGATTCGTCTCTCTTTCAGAAAACTGAAAATATCGAAAACCGAACTGAAGAAGACCCTGCGGATCGGTATGCCGGCAGGACTGCAGGGAATGGTGTTTTCGATAGCCAACGTCTGTATTCAGACGGCTCTCAACGGTTACGGCTCCGATGCGGTAGCGGGGTCGGCGGTGGCGCTCAACTTTGAATATTTTACTTATTTCGTTATCGGCGCCTTTAATCAGACAGCTGTGACTTTTACCAGTCAGAATTTCGGCGCGGCTCAGTATGAGCGCTGCCGCAAAGTATACCGGTGCTGCATAGCATCCAGTATACTGATCACAGGAGGAATGAGTCTGATTTTCCTCTTGGGCAGAGGGTTCTTTGTATCGCTGTTTACTACCGATCCGGATGTGACGGGCTTCGCGGTGATTCGTATGCTTTATGTGCTGTCGTTCATCCCTCTCGCCAGCACCTATGAGATCGGAGGGGCGTCGCTGCGGGGCATAGGATATTCTATGACGCCGGCTGTGCTTACCGTATTTGGAACCTGTCTCTTTCGTCTGGTCTGGATCTATACCGTCTGCAGAATATTTACGGATTTCAGAATCCTGATGATCGTCTATCCGATTTCCTGGCTGATCACCGGAGCGTCTGTACTGGCAGCGTATTATATAATAAGAAAGAAAGTGTTTTCCCGAAGAGATTTTCTGCGGATTTCTGAAGATCCTCAGCTCTGATAATATCTGAAAAAGGCGGCTCGTCTCAGAATGTGCTTCGTTTTCCCGATCTAAAATCATGGTACAAAAAATTGATGTGCTGACAGTTGTGTGCTAAAATAAATATAAAGCGGGACGGTTATACGGGAGGTTTCATTATGAAAGACATCAAGATAATCGACATGCGAGTGCAGCCCGGCGACAGCGCATTTTTGATCGATGATTCCGAGACGGCGATTTTGTATGACTCGGGTTTCGGGTTTACCGGATTTGCTCTCGCGGAAAAAGTGAAAAACTATCTGGGACGGCGTCCGCTAAATTATATTTTTCTCACACATTCGCATTACGACCACGCTTTGGGCAGCGCGTATGTTCTTGTATCTTATCCGGAGGCAAAGGTCACAGCCGGCGTGTATGCGGCGGCCGCGCTTGCGAGAGAAAAGGTCAGGCAGTCCATGAAGCAATTAGACAATAGTGTGGCGAGAGAACGGGGAATAGAGGATTATGAATTCCTTGGAGAAAAACTTCGAACGGATATTGCGGTGGAAGACGGCGATGTGATCGAAGCGGGATCGATGCGCTTTCGGACGGTGGCTCTTCCGGGACATACCAAATGTTCTGTCGCATTTTACGAGGAGAACCGGGGTCTCCTTTTGTCCTGCGAATCCTTGGGGCTGTATGACGCGGAAAAAACAATTATCCCGGCGTTTCTCACCGGCGTACAGATGACGTTTGATTCTATTGATAAAGCAAAAAGGCTCAGCGTAAACCGGCTGCTGCTTCCTCATGAAGGGATTTTATCTGAAAGACAGACAGCTTTTTATATGGAGAATATCAGGCCGCAGACGGAAGAAGCGGTGAGATTTATTGCTGATCATTTGGAAAGAGGCGTGTCTGATCCGGATATCACAGAAAGTTTCCGGCTGAAATACCGCTGTGGCGGTTTCGTAAAGACTTATCCGAAAGAGGCTATGGATCTCAATACTTCGATTATGATTAAACTGATAAAAAAAGAAATCCTTCGCTGGTAAGATCCGAGACGATAGCCCGTCTTTCCAATCGTTTTTCCTGAATACAGCGATACCGGTATTTTTCTTCACGGAATTCTTTTTGTTCCGCGGATTTCAGTTTCAGAATGATTGACAATACTCATAAATCTTTAGTATAATAATCGGGTAATTTTGATAGAAAACGATAAGCGCGAAAGACTTTGACGAAGAGAAGTAGAGAGACACGGCGCCATGAACAGAGAGGAAGGGACGGTGGAAGCCTTCCGGTGGCGGTTCTTTCGAAGCAGCTTCCGAGTTCTTCGGGTAAAGCGCGGTTTTATATCTCAAATCGGAGCGAGAAGGCTGTAGTGGAGCTCCGGGGATTGGATATAAACGCTGCGTGTGTAGTCCGAAGCGGCTGGCAGCGTTATATGCCGAGAGATACCGGATAATTCCGGCATTTTCCTTTCGATTTTGCATCTGCGGTATGCCGACTGTTCGGCGTACTTCGCTGTGTCGAAGGCAGAATGACGGTTCCCGGTAATCAGGGTGGTACCGCGGCATTGACTCGTCCCTGTTTGGGGGCGGGTTTTTCTATTTTGGGGAAGATGCCGCAATATTTTGCTGCTGACTCATCGGCGCCGGATCTTTCGCGGAGGCATAGAAAAAATTCGTAATTTTTAACAGGAGGATATAAAAAATGGAAAAGTTAGGTCTGAACGAAATCAGAAAAATGTTTCTCGAATTTTTCGAGAGTAAGGGTCATATCGTTCATGAGAGTTTTTCTCTCGTACCGGAAAAGGACAAGAGTCTGCTGCTCATCAACTCCGGCATGGCGCCGCTGAAGCCGTACTTCTCCGGTCTGGAAACGCCGCCGGGAAAGAGAATGACCACCTGTCAGAAGTGTATCCGGACGGGAGATATCGAAAATATCGGTTATACCGACCGTCACGGTACCTTCTTCGAAATGCTGGGCAATTTCTCTTTCGGCGACTATTTTAAAGAACAGTCACTGGAGTGGGGATGGGAATTTATTACAAAATGGCTCAAGCTTCCGGAAGAACGGGTTTGGGCGACCGTCTATCAGGACGACGATGAAGCGTACGCTCTGTGGAGAGATAAGATTGGAATGCCGGAAGAGCGCATCGTGAGGCTGGGAAAAGACGACAATTTCTGGGAAATCGGTATCGGGCCGTGCGGACCGTGCTCCGAGATCTACTTCGACAGAGGGCCGGAGTACGGCTGCGGAAGCCCGGACTGTAAGCCCGGCTGCGACTGCGACAGATATATCGAATTCTGGAATCATGTGTTTACACAGTTCGACCGTGACGAAGAGGGCAATTACAATCCTCTGGAACATCCGAATATCGATACCGGCATGGGACTGGAGAGAATGGCCTGCATCATGCAGGAGACAGACTCCATTTTTGCCATCGATACGATCAAATACATTCTGGACGGCGTGACAGAGCTCTCCGGTGTCCCTTACAAAGGCGGCAGAACGAAGGAAGATATTTCTATCCGTATCATCACGGATCATATCCGTTCGGTGACATTTATGATCAGCGACGGTATCATTCCGAGCAACGAGGGCCGGGGCTACGTGCTCAGAAGACTGCTGAGAAGAGCCGCAAGACACGGAAGACTGCTGGGAATCCAGGGGAAATTCATGGCCAGACTGGCGGAGCGCGTCATCGAAGTGTCCGGCGAAGCGTATCCTGCGCTGGAAGAACGAAAAGACTATATCTTTAAAATCCTCTCCATTGAAGAAGACAAATTCTGCGAGACGATCGATCAGGGTACGTGTATCATCTGTGACTGCATTGAAGAGCTGAAAAAAGAAGGAAAGACGACCCTCGAAGGAGAAAAAGTATTCAAACTTTACGATACTTACGGTTTTCCTCTGGAACTCACGGTGGAAATTCTGGAGGAGAGCGGAATCAAAGCAGATGAAGAAGGATTCCTGGCGTGTATGGAACAGCAGAAAGAAAAAGCGAGAGCGGCCAGAAAATCCGACGATGAAATCGCGTGGCAGGATGAGGAACTGGGGTTCTTCACCTCGGAGGAAGCGACAGTCTTTACCGGATACGATACTCTGACGGACGAAGGTACAGTCATCGCTCTTCTCAAAGACAGAAAACCGGCGGACAGCATCTCGGCGGGAGATGAAGCTACGGTAATTCTCGACCGTACGCCATTTTATGCGGAGATGGGCGGACAGGCCGGCGACAGGGGCGTGATCGAAACCGCAGACTGCAGAATGATCGTAAACGATACCAGAAAGGCAAAGAACCTGTACGTTCATAAAGTTACGGTGGAATCCGGCAGTGTGTCGAAAGGGGCATCCGTTTCTGCAAAAGTCGATGAGATTAACCGGAATAATATCGCCAGAAACCATACGGCGACGCATATTCTCCACGCGGCTCTGAAAGAAATTCTGGGAGACCACGTGGCGCAGGCGGGTTCCAGTGTTACGGCGGACAGTCTGAGATTCGACTTCAATCACTTTGAGGCTGTTTCCGCAGAAGATCTTCAGAAGATCGAACAGCGTACCAATGAAATCATCAGCCGTTTTGAAGACGTTTCCACGGAAGTCCTCAGTTTCGAAGATGCGAAAAAGACAGGTGCCACAGCGCTCTTCGGTGAAAAATACGGAGACGAGGTTCGTGTCGTATCGATAGGCGGCGACTTCAGCAAGGAATTCTGCGGCGGCACACATCTTCAGAATGCCGGTCAGGTGGGCGCGGTGAAGATCATCAGTGAAACGGGCATCGCGGCGGGCGTTCGCCGGATCGAAGCGATTACGGGCATCGGTCTGTACGATTACATCGCAGAAGACGACGCCCTTATTAGCGAAGTCTCCGAAAAGCTCAAGACACCGGCGGCAAATATCGTCAACCGTGTATCGGCTCTTACAGAAGAAGTAAAAGCCCTCAAAAAAGAACTGGAAGAACTCAAGCGTCAGTCTATGGGCGATTCCGCAGGAGATCTGGTGAAGAATGCGAAAGAAATCAACGGCGTGAAGCTGATTACAGCCAAGTTTGAAAATACGGATATTGCGGATCTCAGATCTCTGTCCGATCAGCTGAAAGCGGAGGCAAAAGACGTCGTCAATGTCCTGGCGGCGGAAAACGGCGGCAAGGTGACATTCCTCGTTTCGGTGTCCGACTCCCTCCTGGAAAAAGGATATCACGCCGGAAATATGATTAAACAGATTGCAAAGGTCGCCGGCGGCGGCGGCGGCGGAAAAGCGGATATGGCGCAGGCGGGCGCAAAGGATCCTTCAAAGATCGAAGAAGCCCTTGCATTTGCCGAAAGTTTGATTTAAGATAAAATAGTCATCGCGATTTCATACGCTTTTGTACTTCTTCTCAAATGCCATGGGAGGTGATAGGCATGGATAGGGACACGATTATGTTCACCAGTCCTGAAAAAGTTCAGGATAAAACGATAGAAATGATTCTTCAGCAGGTGTACCATGCGCTGGAAGAAAAAGGATATCAGCCTCTCGATCAGATGGTCGGCTATATACTGTCGGGTGATCCTTCTTATATTACGGGTCATAATAATGCGAGAAACCTCGTCAGACAGGTAGAGAGAGACGATCTCGTTGAGGCATTGCTTAAGAATTTTTTAAACAAATGATATATCCTGGTGCCCGGGCCTGCGCCCGGGCATTCATTTTAATATACGATTGACAGAAAGGACTAATATGCGCGCTATTTCTTTAGATGTAGGCGATAAGACGATCGGCGTGGCGCTCAGCGATATGCTGGGAATTACAGCCAACGGACTGATGACCATCGATCGGATCGGGATCCGGAAGGATGCGGATAAGGTGCTGAACCTCGTAAAAGAACACGGATGTGACACCATCGTCATCGGACTTCCGTTGAATCTGGACGGCAGTGACAGCGTTCAGACGCAGAAAGTCCGGGATTTCAGAAAAATGCTGGAGAACAAGATGATGAGCACCGGTATAAAAGATATCCGCGTAGTATTTCAGGATGAGCGGTTTACGACGAAAATCGCGGAAAACGTTCTGATCGAAGCGGACGTATCCCGAAAAAAACGCAGGCAGGTGATCGATAAGCAGGCGGCGGTGATCATACTGCAGAGCTTTCTGGACAGCATGTAAAGGCGGTTCGGAATTTTCGGCTGACAGGAGCGGCGAAGAAAATAAAAAGTGCATGTAAATTCAGGTCTGCGGTTTCAGCGCAGGTTCGAGCGGAGGATTTTAATGAGACTGGGAAGAAATGATCCCTGCTGGTGCGGCAGCGGGAAAAAATACAAGAATTGTCACAGTGAATTCGACCGGAAAATCCGGGAATTCGAAGACCGGGGACATCTGGTTCCTTCCGGGTATATGATCAAGACACCTGCGCAGATCGAGGGGATTCGGGAAGCCGGTCGTCTCAACACCATGGTTCTCGACTATGCGGAGCAGTTTATCCGCGAGGGTATCAGCACGGAGGAACTGAATGTCCTCATCGACCGGTACACCAGAGAACTGGGCGGGATTCCCGCGCCTCTCAACTATGAGGGATATCCTAAGAGTGTCTGCATCTCCGTCGATGATGTCGTCTGTCACGGTATTCCCAGCGAAGATACGATTCTGAAGAGCGGGCAGATCGTCAATGTGGACTGTACGACAATCTTCAACGGTTACTATGGAGACGCATCGAGAATGTACTGTATCGGCGAAGTCAGCGAGGCCGCAGAGAAACTGGTACGGGTGACGAAAGAATGTCTCGATCTCGGACTGCAGGAGGTGAAACCCTGGGGATTTCTGGGCGATGTGGGCTACGTCATCAATAAACATGCCAAAGACAACGGGTACTCCGTAGTCCGTGAAATCGGCGGACACGGAATAGGGGAGGACTTTCACGAAGAACCGTGGGTCAGCCATATCGGAGAGAGAGGTCATGATATCCTTCTGGTGCCGGGCATGGTATTCACCATCGAACCTATGATCAACATGGGAAAACCGGATGTATTTGAAGATGAGGATGACGGCTGGACGATTTATACATATGACGGGCAGCCATCGGCGCAGTTCGAATATACGATCGCGGTTACGGATGACGGTGCGGAAATCCTTTCCCGTTAAAATCTTCCGCGTCTCTTTTCATCTGCGGGTTATCTTCCCTTTTCGGTGTTTTTTCACTTTTCCAGACGGCCGTTTTTGTCCTGAAACTGTGTCATTAAAGTTATCGGAAGATGCGCGATCGCAGCTGCATCATTGGAGAAGATGTCGGATGCGCCCGGTTTTGCAGCCGGGCGTTTTTTATGAATATGCGGTGATATTTTCAGCAATTTTATGAATATCATATCCGGCGTAGAAAACGGCGTTTGAAATCGTCCGAGGCCGCCGGTGAATACGGGAGAAGAGAAATGAAAATACAACTTTCAGACCATTTTAACTACAAAAAACTTCTGCGATTTACACTGCCGTCTATCGTGATGATGATTTTTACATCGATTTACGGTGTGGTAGACGGCTTCTTTATCTCTAATTTTGCAGGCAAGACGGAATTTGCCGCGGTGAATTTCATCATGCCGGTGATCATGATTGTGGGCGGTCTCGGGTTTATGATCGGAACCGGAGGCAGCGCTATCGTAGCCAGAACTCTGGGAGAAGGGCGCAGAGAAAAGGCAAATGAATATTTTTCCATGATGATCTATGTGACCGTGGTCCTGGGATTGGTAGTAGCTGTCCTGGGTGAAATACTCCTGCGTCCGGTGACTTATGCTCTGGGAGCCGAGGGCGATATGGCGGAATACTGCATCCTGTACGGCAGAATCAGCTTTCTTTCGATTATGCAGTTCATGCTGCAGAATGTATTTCAGAGTTTTTTCGTCACAGCGCAGAAGCCTCAGCTGGGCCTGGCCGTCATCATTGCGGCGGGCGTGACCAATATGGTATTGGACTATCTCTTCGTTGGCGTTTTCCAATGGAGCGTAGCCGGCGCGGCAGCGGCGACAGCGATAAGTGAAACCATCGGAGCGGCGATACCGCTGACTTATTTCGCGTTCAAAAACAGCAGTCTGCTGCGTCTCACCAAATGCCGGATTCAGGGAAAAATACTGCTGAAGGCCTGTACCAACGGATCTTCCGAGCTGATGACGAATATCTCCACCTCTCTGGTCAATATGCTGTATAATCTTCAGCTGATGCGGATTGCCGGAGAAGACGGCGTAGCGGCTTATGGTGTCATCATGTATGTAAACTTTATTTTTATCGCCGTATTTATCGGTTATTCCATCGGCAGCGCGCCGATTGTAGGATATCACTACGGCGCGGGACATCACGACGAACTGAAGAATCTGCTGCGGCGCAGCCTGCGTATCGTGGGACTTTTCGGGATTTCCATGCTGATACTGGCGGAGACCTGCGCCGGACCTCTGACGCAGTTTTTCGTGGGATATGACGCGGAACTCCAGGCCATGACAAATCACGGGTTCCGTCTCTACTGTCTGGCGTTCCTGGTAAACGGCTTCAATATTTACGGCTCCGCTTTCTTTACGGCGCTGAACAACGGTGCGGTCTCCGCAGCGATCTCTTTCCTGCGGACGCTGCTGTTTCAGATCGCGGCGCTCTTTCTGCTGCCGCTGTTTCTCGGTCTCAACGGAATCTGGCTGTCCATCTTTACGGCGGAAATTTTGGCTCTCTGTGTGACGATTACTTTCTTCATCAAGATGAGAGATAAATATCACTATGCATAGGCCGGAAATTGCAGTTAGCGCTGTCTAAATTAGACAGACTGCTGTTTCATGGGACAGGAAACAGAAAAAAGTCCTCTTCAGAGTGTTCTGCAGCTTTGGCAGTTACACGTCGGAGAGGACTTTTTCTTTTGAGAAAAGCGGCCCGGCAAGAGAAACTCGGATGAATTGTGAACTGTCGGACGAATGCAGAATGAAATGAAAATAGAAATTTATTTGTGTTGACGAACAAAAAAATATATAGCATAATTACATTAGTTTAAAATTGAACAAAAGGAGCTGACGTGACCATGGAGATGTTTAATTACGGTAATTTTATAAAGAAAATCGTGGAAAAGGCATACCTCGAAATGACCCGAAAATATAATCTTACAAATAATGAAATTGCTGTCGTCTCATATCTCAGTATCAGCGAAAAGGATACCGCTTCTGATATCGTGAACGAATTGCTTTTTTCCAAATCTCATGTATCTCTGTCTGTGGATTCTCTGGTAAAAAAAGGACTCATAGAGAAGGTGCAGGATCAGCAGGATAAGAAGATTTCTCACTTGCTGCTGACGGAAAAAGCCGATCCCATGATAAATGATCTGTGTTTGCGAAAAAAAGAGATCGAAGAGATTTTTTTTAAAGGCTTTACCCGGGAGGAAAAAACGCAGTTTCAGATGCTGATCGAGAAAATGGTATCGAATATTACGGAAATGCTGCCGAAACAGGGAGGAGGAAGTGACGGAATACGAAAATCATAATTTATGAGCGAATGCATCGCAGAATTGCGAACAGGAGATAAAAGTATGTTAGAATGGGAAAGAAGTTTTCCCCGATGAAATCAGAGGTTAAAAACGGAATGGATGCCGTTCATCGGGCAAAACCAATCGATATATGCGCAAAAATAGGGATAAGGAGAAAATAATGACGGAAGAACAGAAAGAAGAAAACAATAACGATGCCCTGGAAGTGAGAAATCTCGCAGCCGAATCCGACGCAGAAAGTGCAGAAGAAATGATTCCGGAAATTGAGGAAAAAATCACGGAAGCGAAAGAGTCCGTTCCAAAGCGCGGAAAGGCGGGAAAGGTTTTCCTCATTATCCTCGCTTTGCTCGTAATCTTCGGGATAGTACGCGCCGTTCAGATTCAGATGACGGACGAGACTGCGGAAGAGGAGGAAGCTCTTACCAACGTTCAGATTCAGACGGTGGAAAGAGGAAATATTTCCGTGGTGTCTCCGGTTTCCGGAAGAATCGCTTCATCTAACGCGGTAAATGTCATTCCGCTTGTAGCGGGAGAAGTCAAGGAAGTGAATGTGAAAGAAGGACAGTATGTCACCGCGGGACAGACGCTGTTTACCATCGACAGCGAACAGGCGCAGATCCAGTCGGAACAGGCACAGCTGGGCATAAAATCGGCGCAGGACGGGGTGGACGCTCTGAAAGTGTCTCTCGACAGGATGCAGGCTCTCTATGACGCGGGCGCGATTTCTCTGTCGGATCTGGAATCCGTGCAGACACAGTACAATTCCGCACTCAACTCTTTGGAACAGGCGAAGATCAGCGCGAAAGCAGCCTCTTCCTCTTTGGGATATTATACGGTGACGGCGCCTGTCAGCGGATGCGCCACCGCGGTAAATGTAGTGGCCGGCGGCGCTGCCGGACAGACTTCCGCGGCGGTGGTCATCTCGGATACCGATGCGCTGGAGCTGGAAGCGAAAGTCTCCGAATATCTGGTGAACAGTATTACAGAAGGGCAGAAAGTCGACGTGTATATAAAATCGGTCTCGGACCAGCCTTTTACAGGCACGGTGATGACTGTGGCGGATGCTCCGGCTCAGGGAACTTTTACATATGAGGTAAAAATAGCACTCAACAGCTATAAAGATCTGAAAGCGGGCATGTTCGCGGAAGTATCTCTCGTGACCAGCAGTAAATCCGGCGTTGTCGCCGTCCCTTCCGACGCGGTAGTGAAGAAGAGGGGCGAGGATTATGTCGCTCTGCTGACAGAGGAAAATAAGATCGAGCTCCGCAAAGTGACTGTGGGTCTCGACAACGGTACGCTGACGGAGATCACTTCAGGACTCCGCCCCAGCGAAAAACTTGTAGTCAAAGGACAGAATTATGTCAGTGACGGCGAACTGGTCAACGTCGTAGAATAGGAGCCGGCTTATGTTATCCAAATTAGCGGTAAAACGGCCGGTGACGATGATCATGGCTCTTTTTGCTGTATTTATCCTCGGTACCGTATCACTCATCAAAACGCCGCAGGCGTTGATGCCGGATATCGATTATCCGTACGCTCTGGCGATGGTCACTTATCCGGGCGCCGGCCCGGAAGAGATCGACTCTCTCATCACCGAACCGATGGAAGAATCTTTTGCCTCGGTAGAAGGTGTAAAAAATATGATTTCTATGACATCGGAAGGCGCGGCGATGGTCATGCTGGAATTCGACATGGATATCGACATGAATTTCGCTACTCTCGATATGAGGGAAAAGCTGTCGCTCGTTCAGAATTCTTTTCCGGACGACGCATCCTCTCCGACGATCATGAAAGTCAATATGGACGCTGTGCCGGTGATGCAGATTTACGCATACTCCGACAAGGACACGGCGGAGCTGGCACAGTATCTCGAAGATAATATCATACCGCGCTTCGAGCGTATCTCCGGTGTAGGTTCCGTATCTATGACGGGAAATACGGAGTCGCAGGTGACGATCGATTTCGATCAGGATAAGCTCACGGGGTACGGCCTGACTATGTCTACGATCACTTCTCTTCTGCAGGCGGAAAATGTCAGCCTGCCGAGCGGAACGGCAAAAAACGGCTCCCAGGAGGTTATCGTCCGGACTTACGGAGAATTCGAGGCGGTGTCCGAGATTTCAGATATGCCGGTTACTTTGAATGACGGCAGTGTCATAACTTTGAAAGATATCGCAACCGTCGCCGAAGGCGAATCTGACGCTCAGTCTGTCAGCCGGCTTGACGGCAACGATACCATAGCTCTGGGGATTACGCAGGCTTCCGGCGCAAATATCGTAGAGCTGTCCGACGATGTACAGTCCGCTATGGAATCCATCGAAAAAGAATTCGGCGATGAAGTTCGTTTTGTCGTCGGTTTCGATCAGTCAGATTATGTGAGAGATTCCATCCGTTCCGTAGGCCAGTCGGCGGTAGAGGGCGCGCTGCTTGCGATCATCATCATTTTCTTATTTCTGAGAAACGTGCGTTCTACGATGATTATCGGTATCTCGATTCCCGCTTCCGTTTTCGCGACGTTCTGTGTGATGAAGGTTCTGGATATGTCTCTGAATATCATCACACTGGGCGCTCTCACGCTGGCGGTGGGAATGCTGGTAGATAACTCTGTCGTCGTTTTGGAAAATATTTTCCGCAGAAACAGAATGGGACTCGGAGCCAAAGACGCTGCGGTTCAGGGAAGTAAGGAAGTAGGACTGGCGGTCATGGCGTCCACTGTCACAAGTGTGGTCGTGTATCTTCCGATCGCAGTTTCCGGCGGCATGACGGGAATGCTCTTTAAGGATTTCTGTTTTACGATTATCGGCGCTCTGATCGTCTCTCTGATCGTCTCTCTTACTGTCGTGCCGATGCTCTCGTCGAAGCTTCTGGACAGTTCGATTTCCCAGGAATACATAAAAATCGGACCGTTTTTCTATAAATATAAGATCGTAAACCGTTTTGCAGCGATGATCGAAGCGCTTCAGGAGAGCTATAAGTATGGATGCCGGTGGGTTTTAAAGCGCAGAAAACGCGTGCTGGCCATTCTTCTGATCGTCTTTATCGCTTCGGTTTCTCTCGTCTCTTTCGTAGGATGGGAATTGCTTCCTGAGACAGACGAAGGAACCTTCACCATCACCGCTGAAATGCCTTACGGTACTTCTCTGGAAGATAAAGATGCATTTTTGACGCCGATCGAAGAATACTGTCTGACGCTTCCCGAGGTGGAGCATGTCGCATTCAGCGCAGGCTCTTCCTCTTCACCGCTGACGTCGTCGGATTCCAATACGATTTCTGTCACTCTGAAGGGAATTGAGGAACGCTCCCGAAGCTCGGAAGAAGTCATGAAGGATGTAAAAGAACACTTCAAAGACCTGGCCGGTGCCGAGATCACCTATCAGGTGACATCCAGCATGAGTATGAGTCTGTCCGGTTCGGATATCACAGTGCAGGTGATGGGTGAAGATGTGGACAGTGTCAGCGAAGCAGCCCTGGGGCTGGCGGAAGAGCTGAGCGCCAGCGATGCTGTCAGTGAAACGATTACAGATGTAGAGGAGGGAACCCCGGAGATCAAGGTGGTTCTCAACCGCGCCAATGCGGCAAACTACGGTATCACCGCCTATCAGCTGGCTTCTGCACTGTCCGGATCGCTTTCCGGAACGACGGCCACCAGTGTGACAGTCGACGGTGAGACCATCGACGTGGTTCTGTCTCTTTCGGACCAGTATTCCGATTCTGTGGAAGGTCTGAAAAATATCATGGTGACTGGATCTACCGGAATGTCTGTACCGGTCTATCAGATCGCTGACTTTGAGTCGGACAATTCGCCGGTAACCATCAGCAAGATGAACCAGAAAGTGATTCAGAATGTAGAGGTTACCCTGAAAGACGGAGTAGATCTGAATACCGCTTCGGAAGAAATCTATGATGTGGTAGACCATTATGATTTCCCGAATGGAACTTACTACGCGGAAAGCGGTATGCAGCAGGAGATGATGGATGCTTTCGGAGATCTTCTCATCGCTCTCATCGTAGCGCTTCTGCTGGTATATATCGTTTTAGCGGCTCAGTTTGAGTCCTTTATTTTACCGGTGATGGTCATGATGTCGATTCCTTTCGCCATGTCGGGAGCATTTCTGTCACTGTTCCTGGCGGGGATGAAACTATCGATGCCGTCCTTTATCGGTCTGATCATGCTCATCGGTATCGTAGTAAACAACGCGATTCTTCTGGTGGAATTCATCGGCCAGAACAGAGAAACCATGGGACGTGATGAGGCGATCGCCGAAGCGGGAAGTACCCGTATGAGGCCGATCCTGATGACCACGCTGACGACGATCATCAGTATGGTACCGATGGCGCTGGGCATCGGCGAGGGACTGGAGCTCATGGCTCCGATGGCGGTTTCCGTCATGGGCGGTCTTATCGCTTCCACTCTCCTCACTCTCTTTATCATACCTGTACTGTATGCGATTGTGGATGATATTGAGACGAAGAGGGGCAGCAGACGTCTGGCAAAGAAGAAGGTCAGACTTTACAGAGAGGCTCTGTGGCTGGCGAAGCGAAATGCCAGGAAAGAAAAGAAAGAGAGGTAAATATCGATATGGGATTATACAGATCGCTGTGTCAAAGGAAGGCGAGCGCCTGGATTCGTTTGGCGAGTCTGGCGCTGTCAGCCTTTCTTCTGAGCCAGCTGATATTTTCTCCCGGCGCATGGGCGGCCGAGAGTTCCTATTCGGATACCAGAGGAGAAGAGTGCGAAGACGCAGTGGCGCTTCTGTCCGAAAAGGGTGTGATCAACGGCTATGAGGACGGAACGTTCCGCCCGGATCATCAGATTACGAGAGCGGAGGTGGCGAAAATATTTTCATCTCTGATCGTGGGGGAAGACACCGAGATCGTTCTGTCGGAGGATGCGGATCTATCCGGTTTGGTTTTCCCTTCGGAGGAAGAAGGAAAATCACCGCAGGAAGATCAGGAAAAATCTTCCGAGGAGAAGCTGTCGGACACGGAAGAGCAAACGGATGCAGAAGCTCTGGCGAAAAAGCTCTCGCAGGATCTCCACGACAGCGATCGTCTGACAGAGATCGCACTGACTCTTTACAATGACCTGGACAGCTGTGTCTGGGCGCAGCCTTACATAGCGGCAGCGTCCCTGTGCGGAATAGTCAATGGTTACGGCAACGGAATTTTCAAACCTTCCGGAAATATCACATACAATGAGCTGGCAGCGATGTGCGTACGCGCCGCCGGAACAGATACGTCAGAACTGGCGGGCAGCTGGCCTGACAGCTATATCGCCGCGGCGCAGGAACTGGGGATGTCTAAAGGGATGAAGGAATTCGATCCAAAGGAAGATGACGGTTCGGCCGCGGCTACCCGGGGCAATACCGCAATAGCGGTGAGCAATATATATCATGCGGCAGAGGAACAGTCCGCAAAAGGCTATCTGTTTCCGGATGAACTGATCTCTGTCGTCTTCGCTCAGGACGCCGCAGAGCTCTCCTTGGAGAAAGCCGTGGAGATCATGCAGACAGAGGGACTGCAGGCGGAGAGCGCTCAGCTCGCCAGAGAATCGGATAAAGCGATAGCCCAGGGATATAAGGAGACGGCAAAGACGATCTCTGATTCTCTCGATATCGCAGATCTCCTTCCGCTGGATCAGCAGTATCAGCTGCAGGAGAGCGGCGTAACCCAATCAAATCTGAAGATTACACAGCTTCAGAGGGACTTTGTAAAAGAAAATATCGACAACAATTATCAGGCGGATATGAATAAGATCGAGCAGACGACAGAACAGTTGTATTTCGGTCTCCTGCAGGCGCAGGAAAATGTGAAAGTCTGCGAGGAAACGCTGATTTCTGAAGAGAATACTCTGAATCTGCTGAAGAAAAAGTATGAGCTGGGAGCCGCTTCGAAGCTGGAAGTACAAAGTCAGGAGAATAATGTACTGACGGCGCAGGATTCACTGACTCAGGCACAAAATACATTTCAGTCTACGCAGTCGAATTTTCTGATGCTCATGGGTATGGATGCCGGCCGCAAATTGAATCTGACGACAGAACTGACCAAAGCCGTAAACGATCTGCCGTCCCTGAATGACGCACAGGAATATATGCTGAAAAACAGCCTGGAGCTGAAATATTATGAATATCTGACAGAACTGACCAAAATACAGTTCGAATCTCTGCGAAGTTCCACAAACAGCAATTCCTCGAAATATCTAAAAGCGAAATCCGCTTACGATCAGGCGCAGATGGGTATCGAGCAGATGAAGCTCAATAAGAAAAACAGCCTGCAGACGGCCTACGAGAAAATTCCGGCTCTGGAAAGTCAGATTACCCGCTACGATTCTATGATTCGTCTAGCAGAGGATTCTTTGGAACTGGCAAAGACACGTTATGAAATCGGTATGGGAACTCTGTCCGACATTGAAAGTGCACAGCTGTCGGTAACACAGGCTAAGCTGGGACGTATTAGCGCCGTCGTCGCTTATAATCAGGCGATCTCTGACGCCTGGTACGAAATCGGAATCGGAACGACGAGGATTTCTTTCAGCTGATAATCTGAGAAAGATTCATGGTTATCTCAGAAAAAACTGAAATGAAAAGACAACAGAGCAAAAGAAAGAAAAAGACATACAGCGGGTAAAATAAAACCGAGCAGCAGAATAGCGGGAAGTTACAGGACGCCGGGCATCAGTGACGGCGTCCTGCTGTGTTTTTGGAGCTATTTTTTCTGCCGGGTGAAGGAGGAAGATGGAAAGATCCCTCAGCGGCAGAGGAGTCTTGGCAGAAGTAGAAGCCGAAAATTTTTATTTCAGCAATTTTAGAAATGCTCTTGACTTGAAGTCAGCTCTAAGTTGTACAATAGTGTTGTCTCAGAAAGGACGGTGTAAAGATATGGGTTTGACGATTAGAGAAGTCAGTAAAAAATACGCCATTCCCGCCGATACTTTACGGTATTATGAAAAAATAGGCGTGATTCCTCCGGTGACACGAACTGCAGGAGGAATAAGAGATTACAGCGAGGATGATATCTCCTGGGTTGAAAACGCGAAGTGCATGAGAGCGGCAGGGCTTTCGATTGAATTTCTAATCGAATATCAGAAGCTGTACAGCGGCGGAGATTCCACTTTTCAGGCAAGGCTCGACTTGCTGAACGAACAGAGGAAGCTTCTGCAGACACAAAAAAAGCAGATAGAAGAAACGCTCGCTAAGCTTGATTTTAAAATTTCAAAATACGAAGAAGCCATAGAAACAGGAATATTGGTCTGGAATTGCCACAGTGATACGGAGGAATAATTATGAGTAAAAAGGTACTGATCCTTTCATCGAGTTTGCGCAGAGGCAGCAATTCAGAGGCGCTTGCCGACGAATTGCGCCGCGGGGCAGAAGACGCGGGTCACAGTGCAGAGAAAATCAGCCTTGCAGAGAAGACGATAAGTTTCTGCAGGGGATGTCTGACTTGTCTGAAAACGGGAAAATGCATCATAAATGATGACAGCAGGGAAATCACCGAGAAAATGTTTCGTGCTGAGGTGATTGTTTTTGCGACGCCCGTCTATTATTACAGCATTTGCGGCCAGCTGAAGACTTTGTTTGACAGAGCCAATGCTCTTTTTGCATCGGATTATAGCTTCCGTGATATTTATCTTCTTGCGGCGGCCGCGGAGGATGAAGATGAAACGGTAAAAGGAGCCGTGACCGCGGTTCAGGGCTGGGTAGACTGTTTTGAGAAAGCGGCGCTGAAAAAGACGATCTTTGCGGGAGGAGTCAGTGATGCGGGCGATATCAAGGGACATCGGGCTCTGAGAGAGGCCTATGAAACAGGAATGAAATTGTAAAATTCTGTTAAATAAAGGAGGCAAGAAGGAAGAATGAATGATTTTATATTTCACAATCCCGACAGAGTATATTTCGGCAGAAATCAGTTAGAATATTTGCCCGGAGAGCTTCTGCAATTCGGCAGAAAGGTTTTACTTGTTTACGGCGGCGGCTCTATAAAAAGGAACGGACTTTATGATAAGGTCGTCGAATTGCTGAAAGCAAACGAGATAGAGATATTCGAACTTTCGGGCGTTGAACCGAACCCTCGTCATACAACGGCAAACAGAGGCGCAGAAATCTGCAAAAAAGAAAATATCGATGTCGTTTTAGCAGTGGGAGGGGGATCGACGATCGACTGCGCAAAAGGGGTCGCGGCAGCGGCTGTGACTGAGGACGGCGATGTTTGGCCTCTTGTTGCAGACGGAATATGGATAACGGAGGCTCTGCCCGTCGTCGCAATTCTGACAAATGCCGCAACAGGCTCGGAAATGGATGCCTGGTCGGTTATTTCAAACATGGACACGAACGAAAAGATCGGTCTGGGCGGCAGTGCGCTGATTCCCAGAGCCGCTTTTGAAAATCCGGAACTGAGTTTTTCACTTCCGACTTACCAGACAGCCTGCGGCGCTTTTGATATCTTCAATCACGTTTTAGATAATTACTACTTCGCAGGTGACGCAACCTTTGATATGATCTTGGAATTCCAGGAAGCGGTTATGCGCGCTGTTGTGAAATGGACGCCTGCCGCGATGAAAGAACCTGACAATTACGAGGCGAGAGCTAATCTCATGTGGGCTTCTTCTATGGCGCTCAACACCGTACTTGACGCGGGAACGGTTCACGACTGTGCCTGCCACATTATGGAACACGAACTGTCCGCATACTATGATATCACCCATGGCCATGGCCTGGCGATATTAACTCCTCGCTGGCTGAAATATATTTTAGATGAAACAACCGCGCCAGCTGTTTCCCGTCTCGGCACAAAGGTGTTCGGCATTTCCGAGAATCTCGATGTAATGGATGGAGCGAAAAAAACGATAGAAGCGGTTGAAGATTTCTGTTTTAATACGCTCGGCCTGAAATCCGGTCTTTCCGATCTGGGAATTGATGAGAAGCACTTTAAGGAGATGGCCGAACACGCCTGTGCAGGCGGTATAATTTCGGGTCCGAGAAATCTTACATCTGCTGATGTGGAAAAGATTTATGAAATGTGTCTGCGGTGATAATAAAAAATAGTATTGATTTTGCGCTGTCGAAAAGTCTTGAGCTGTGAAAACCATTGTAAACACTGACTTTTTTACACATTGAAGCATATTAAAGAACGATGATTTTTGACGCTTTGGTGCCCGGATTTCCTGTGGTGGTATAAAACGATACGAACAGATATAAGAAAAAAACATACTATGTGAGGGCGAAAGCAACGAGTGCTTTCGCCCTCTTGTCTGTTATATAAGCAGGGGCAGACGAACTCGTCAGCGGCGGGCGAAGCCCGTTCATCTTGACGTCGGCGAAGGCGATTGGCTCTGCTTATTAATGAACAAGCGAAAATAATAGAAGAATTCATATACAGGTGATATAATGCAGACATGTAAATTTTGATTGGCAGGCGGGATGGATTGATGAATAAACAACAAATATACGATTATTTAAGACAAGAAAATATTTGGCATGAGATAACAGAACACGAAGCAGTTTATAATATGGCTGAACTTTCAAATATTGAAATACCTTATCCTGAATATGACGCGAAAAATCTCTTTGTTCGTGATGATAAGAAAAGAAATTATTATCTTATTACCGTTAAAGGAGATAAGCGAGTAGATTTGAAAGAGTTTCGTAAAAACAATAACACAAGAGCATTATCTTTTGCATCGGCTGATGATTTAATGGATATTATGGGATTGATACCTGGAGCAGTAACACCTCTTGGGCTGTTGAATGATTCCGAATGTAAGGTGACACTATTTTTAGATAATGACTTTATGGACGATTCGGATTTGATAGGTGTTCACCCAAATGATAACACTGCAACAGTTTGGCTTAAAGCAAAAGACTTAGTGAAACTTATTCAGAAACACGGAAATACGGTAAATACCATTCAGATATAAGCCACAGACAAATTCATATTTGCACGAGGGCTTGGGCCCGGCACGCAAAAGGGAAAACCATTGGAAACACAGGTTTTTCCTCATTTTAATGACACTTGTAAAAAGTTATAAGACGATTTTCGTCAATAAAATAAATTTATTTTTTATTATTTTTGCGCGTGGCTTGAGATTCCGTTTTTTAGAGGAATTCAGCGAATTCCCAAAAGTCTTTCGTTTTATAGTTCATGTTACCGGAAAAACTGCGCGGACGGAGAAACGGTTATGAGAGGAATTGAAAAAGGTAAGGGAAAGCAGTTCTGAACGAGACTCGGGCGGCAAATCAAATAGGGATAGGAGAAAAGATAATCCCATGATTAATTAAATTAAAAGAAAAGAGATATAAAGGGATATCAGGAAAATTGGAGAAGTTCGAAATCTAACTATTCCTAAAATATAAATTTTGGGAATAGTTGAGTAAACTCTTCTCGCAACTTCCTGATTTTTCGGATTTTGCATTATCAATAATCATAACGGTCTGCGCCCTGTATCTGTTCTTACAGGAATTTAAATATAGATGCGCGCTCCCGTAGCATTGAGCATATTTGTCTGACAGGTGGCGATCAGGTGACCGGCGGCGTTTCTCGCTTCACCGGACATGGACAATATCCGCTTGCCTGCGGAGGTTACACGAGTCGTAATCCAGAGTTTGTCTGTATCTTCCAGTACGGCTTTATGAAAATTGAGGGTCATATTTACTGTGGGAAGCGGCTGTGCTCCTGTAGATACATAACCGAAAAGTCCGAAATTATTATCGAAAAATACGGAGATATAACCTCCTTGAAGAAGCTGATAGCCGTTACGCTGCTCAGGCTTCAGAGGATATGCCAGAGTAAGTTCTCCGTTCTCCGTATAATCTACAAATTCCGTACCGATGTCATCTACGGTAGGATGTTTGAATTTCAACTCTTCATGAGGGATGGCGATTTCTCTCTTTAATGCTTCGCGTAATTCTGCGTTTGTCATTTTCTGCTCCTTCTCCGCTCCGCCGACTGCCTGCCTGCTGTAAATTACACTGCTGCCGGTGTATTCCTGCAGTATCGGCCAGCGATCATAAAGTCTGTCGTTTCAATATCGATTGTTCGATATTGAATAAGATAAGATGATGAATTAATTATATCATAATCTTATATAGACCGAAAAGATCGCCGGAAAAATCAGAGGATCGGATCATCCTTCATGATCCGATCCTCTGATTGTGTATTGATGGTATAATGGTATATTAGTATAAGAATCGCCTGCCGCAGAGCGGCAGGTTCCGTTTTCGGGCTTCTGTGAAAATGGTAATTTTCACAGAAGCCCGTCGGAAATGTTAAAATTTGAAGGCGTAAATCAGTGATTACGGGAAAATGATCCGTCAGCTGAATTCGTTTCAGTCGATAACGTCGATAACAATAAAACTTCTTTTCTCAGAAAAACGATATTGCATCTTTTTCATCTGCAGTAAATCATAGCTTTCGATATTCATATCATAGAAGGAATCAGAAGTATATCTCCCTCCCGGATGCTGCCTGCTTCCACATCGTTAAGCGTACAAATCGCATGAACCGTCTTCCGCAGCGAGTTCCCACAGAGTATCACCGCAGCGGACCTCTACTTGCTGATACTGCACAGCGGCGCTTTCGTCCGAAAGACCTTCTGCATTATTTATCCCAGTAACAGAGATGAAAGCAAAGATCACAGTGAGAGTGCAGATTGTAATAAAAGTGATAAAACGCGGTGCGGATTTAATTCTATAATGTTTCAGCATAGTTATTTCCTCCCTATCGAACATTTGTTTGATAAAAATAATATATCAGAACAAAAGTTTGCAGTCAAGAAAAATATGAACATTTGTTCTGTTTTTTGTTTTCAGCGGAATACGGTGCAGCTGCAGAGAAGAAATTGTCACATCATGTAAACCTGTACGCCGGCAGTATAAAAATTCATGATATAATAAATTATTAAACTTCTGTCTGTCGGCGTGAAGTTCCGGATAATGAGGGCTTCGGTAAACGATACAATGCGGACTTGATGGACAAACAGCGGAGAGAAAAGAATAATTGCAAGCGGAAATACGAATACGGAGGCGTCAGTATGAAATTGAACTATATTACGATGTTGGTCAGGGATATCGAGAAGAGTATTGATTTTTATCAGCGTGCAGTGGAAATGCATGGAGTGAGAAGGTTTCATCCTGAAATCGGCCGCATTGTTTTTATGTCGGATGCGGAAGAAAGCATAACTTTGGAATTTATTCAGCCCGAAAAGAACATAGAAACGGTAGAGACAAAAGGAATCGTGATGAGTTATTCCGCAAAGGGACGATTAGAAGAAAAACACGGCCAGTTGGCTGAGATGGGTCTCTCCCCTTCGGATATCAGCGATACTCCCCCAAAACCGAGACATTTTACCGTCGCGGATCCGGATGGCATGCGTATTGAATTTACAGAATGAGATTAAAACAGAGAAATCCGCCGGAGCAAAACAGAAGCATCGACGGGTGCAGTCTGACAGCGGTAAATAAAAAAACTCCATGGGATTCAAAACGTAATCCCGCGGAGTTTTTTTATTTTTGTCATTTTTCGTGTTCACGCTGCCTTTTTGTTTGTATCTCTTTACCTCATTACGAGATAGATAAAGTAAACCGCATACAGCAGCAGCATGATCAGCCCGTGTTTTCTTGTGAGCATTTGCTTTTTCGCACAGAAGAGGTACAGCAGCACGGCGGAGGCAACACAGACGATGCCGTCGATAATAAATTTCTGACTGAATACGATAGGAGTCAGAAGGCTGGAAGTGCCGAGAACAAAAAGGATATTGAAGATATTGCTGCCGACGATGTTGCCTACAGCGATATCCGCACTGCCTCGCAGCGCGGCTTTTGTGCTGGTGACCAGCTCAGGAAGACTGGTTCCGAACGCCACGACGGTAAGACCGATCACCCTGTCGCTAACACCGATGTATTTGGCGATGACTGTAGCGCTGTCTACGGCTACGTCACTGCCTAAGACGATGGCCGTGAGTCCTATGATGACACAGAACAGCGAACGGCCGGTGCTGAGCGGTGCCTGCCCGGCGCCTGCTCCGGGATTTCCGTCGCCCTTTTTCGTCAGGCAGAAGAGATAGACAAGAAATGCGATAAAGAGTATCCATAGCAAGATGCCGCAGAAGAAAGTAAGTTCTCCCAAAAGAGCTCCTGCGCCGGTGAGCAGTACGCTGATGCCGATCACCAGAGGAATTTCGATCCGAATCGTATTTTTTCTCACTGTCAGCGGCGTGATACAGGCTGAGAGTCCGAGAATCAGCAGGATATTCAGGATATTGCTTCCGATGACATTCCCGACGGAAATACCGGCATTTTCCTTAAACGCCGCATTGATACTGATGGCAGCTTCCGGAAGAGATGTTCCGAATGCCGCTACGGTGAGACCGATGACGATCATCGGTATGTGGAATTTCAAAGCTATGCTGGTAGCGCCGTCGATAAAATAATCAGCGCCTTTTACAAGCAGCAGAAATCCCACTGCCAGCAAGAATAAATTAAGTAATATCGCCTGCATGAATTCTCCTTATCAATTGATAGACTTGTATCGTCCGCAAGTTGTCGTCTGAATAAAAAAACGAAACAGAGCACGGATAAACAGCAAACCCGTCATCCTGTTTCTCTTGTATAATAAATCGCCGCCGCTCAGCTGTCGCGGCGGCGGTGCGACTTTGAACGATAAATTTCAGATGTTTTCGATTCCGCCTTTTCGATAAAGTCTGTCAGAGCTTTTCTCTTGATAAAACAGATCAGAAGAACGACCGCCATCGCCGCCGCAATCAGAACTGCGCTGAGATAATTGTCAGAATACAGACTCACGCCGAAGAGAATGGAAACTGTCATCGCGGGAATCCTTCCCATGATCGACAAAAATGTAAATTCCAGCGCGTTGATACCGGACACGCCTGCAGCGTACGCCAAAAGGTCTTTCGGAAGCCCCGGTATCAGATAGATGAGAAATATGATTTTTCTGGCGCGCTGTGTGGACATAATGCGCTGGTATTTGTGGAACCGCTGTTCTCCGCAGATGAGCATGATTGCGTTTCTTCCCAGCAGTTTTGCCAGATAAAACGTGATCACTGTACCGATGACGGCTCCGATGATAGAGATAAAAAAGGTCACCACAAATCCGAAAAGATATCCTCCCGCAATCTGAATTACCTGCCCCGGCAGTACACAGATGACAATCTGAGCGATCTGACAGATGAGATAGATGATAAGGCCGATTCCCTTATAATCCGCAATCCACGCGTTGAACTTATCGATCGATTTAAAATTTTCGATGATCTCCGGATTGCAGAAATAAAGCGCCGCAGGAATTCCGATGATGATCCCCAGCAGTAACGCAAACTGAAGCAGCGACAAGATCTTTTTGGATCGGCTCATATTCGTTCTTTTCATCTTATATTCCGGTTCTTCCGCCGCCGTTTTTGTTTTGTTTTTTTTCATGTCTTATAATCCCCTGAATCGAATAGTTATTTCCCCTTTTGCTTTAGTTTGTCCCAGGCCGAATGCCGAAAACAAAATCCGGTATTCCGGAAGTATTCGTTTCGGCTTCACGTCTGATCCGCGGCCAACGGCGGCAGACAGAATTAAAGATCGATGAGTTTTTCGTCGCAGAGCGCCTGAAGCGCTTTGATCACGCCGAATTTCGAATGTTCGTATGTAATTCCCCCCTGGAAGTATACGATATATGGTTCACGAATGGGAGCATCGGCGGAGAGCTCTATCGAGGACCCCTGTACAAAGGCTCCCGCCGCCATGATCACAGGATCACTGTAGCCGGGCATGTCCCACGGTTCCGGCGTAACGTAGGAATCGATGGGAGCAGCGCTCTGTATTCCCCTGCAGAATGCGATGACGGCTTCCGGAGAACCGAGTTTTACCGCTTCGATGATATCACTGCGATCCTCGGCTGAGGTCGGACAGACTTCGAAACCCAGTTCTTCAAAAGCCGCGGCGCAGAGCATTGCCCCTTTCACTGCTCCGTTTACCACATTGGGCGCCATGAAGAATCCCTGAAACATATTTCTTGTCTGACCGAACATCAGGCCGCACTCCTTACCGATTCCCGGAGAGGTCATCCGATAGGAGATCAGCTCGATCAGATCCTGCCGGCCCGCGATATATCCGCCGGCCAGAGCGATGCCGCCGCCGGGATTTTTGATCAGCGAGCCTGCCATGACGTCGACGCCGACATCGGTAGGCTCTTTGATGTCGAGAAATTCGCCGTAACAGTTATCCGCCATACATATTATATCCGATCTCACAGATTTTACCACTGCGACCCATTCTTCGATTTCGTCGATGGTAATAGCTCTGCGCCAGCCGTAACCGGTAGCTCTCTGGACACACATCATCCGCGTCTTGTCATTGATGACTTGTTTGACGCCTTCAAGATCGATTCTGCCGTTTTTTAGCAGATCTACCTGACGGTAAGTGATGCCGAATTCTTTCAGCGATCCTCTTCCTTCGCCGCGGATGCCGATGACTTCTTCCAGCGTATCGTAAGGCGCTCCGGTACAGTAGACGATTTCATCTCCCGGCCGCAGAATTCCTGTCAGCGTCAGCGTCAGGGCATGAGTGCCGTTGACGATCAATGGGCGAACGATAGCGCTCTCCGCCCCGAAGACACCGGCGTACACGCTCTCAAGCGCTTCTCTGCCCGCGTCGTCATATCCGTAGCCCGTATTCCAGGCGAAATGACGGTCGCTGATTTTATTCTTTCGAAAGATATCCAGTACCTTATACTGGTTGTATGCGCGGATATCGTCCAGTTCGGCGAATTTTCCCGCTGCCTTTTCCTCTGCTCTGCCGATCAGTTCCAGAACTTTCTCGGAAATACCGAATTTTTCTGTCAGCAGCCGGTATGTATTTTTCTGCATTATTTTTCCTTCATTTTTGTCTTTCTGTGTA
>CAJLHL010000012.1 GCA_905206455.1 uncultured Eubacteriales bacterium | reverse complement strand
AGCCACAATAAAGAAATACATCCAAGATCAGGAAAAGTATGAGATGAATACGCTGGTGGAGGAATATCAGCTCGGCGATTATTATATCGATAAGCCGCAGCTGGCGCACAGCAAATTGGCGGCGGCCATTCTCAAAGCGAAATTCGGCGTGGAGGACGAGGATATTCTCAATGCCGTCAGTTATCACACCACGGGAAGAGCGGATATGAGCCTGCTGGAAAAGATCATTTTCGTGTCGGACGCCACGGAGCCGAATCGGACCTATGACGACGCGGAGCGTCTCAACGCGCTGGCGTTTTCCGATCTGGATCAGGCCTGCTGTGAAGTGCTGGAGTGGACGGTGCAGATCGTGGGAAATTCCGGACGCTATATGGATCAGGATACGGTCAAAGCGCTGGAATGGTTCCGGGAACTCATGAAAGACCGTTCCATCGAAGACAGCCGCACTTTTGCCGTTTTCGCCGCGCAGGTTCTGGATGATAAGAAGGGATTTGATATCGTCGTGCTCGATGTAGGCAGCCAGTCTATGTTCGCAGACTATCTCATCATCGCCGCAGGCGGATCGGAACGGCAGATCAACGCGCTGGCGTCGGAGGTGGAAGACAGATCCGAAAAAAACGGACGCTTTGTCAAGCACATCGAAGGCAAAAATGGTTCCGGCTGGATTCTCATGGATTACGGCGACGTGATCATCAATCTCATGGTGGAATCCATGCGGGAGAAATACAATCTGGAAAAGATCTGGTCCGACTGCGAGCAGATTGAGTGGGAGGTTTAGCGGTATGGCAGAAAGATATGACTTTCAGTCGATAGAAAAGAAGTGGCAGAGATACTGGGAGGAAAATGACGTCTTTCATACAGAAGAGGATTCGTCAAAAGAAAAATACTATGTGCTGGAAATGTTTCCGTATCCTTCCGGGAAACTCCACATGGGTCATGTGAGAAATTATTCCATCGGTGACGTGACGGCCAGATATATGAGAATGAAGGGACTCAATGTCCTTCATCCGATGGGCTGGGACTCTTTCGGCCTTCCTGCGGAAAATGCAGCGATTAAAAACGGCGTGCGCCCGGATGACTGGACTTGGGAAAACATCGGAGAGATGAGACAGCAGCTGAAAGCGCTGGGACTCAGCTACGACTGGGACAGAGAAGTCGCTACCTGCCACAGAGATTACTATAAGTGGACGCAGTGGATTTTTATTCAGTTCTATAAAAAGGGACTGGCATACAAGAAGAAAAATCCGGTAAACTGGTGTCCTTCCTGTCAGACGGTTCTGGCGAACGAACAGGTGGTAGACGGCAAGTGCGAACGGTGTAAGACGCTGGTGGGAAAGAAAGATCTCTCCCAGTGGTATCTGAAGATCACCGACTATGCGGACAGGCTCCTGAAGGATCTGGACAAGCTGCCGGGCTGGCCCGAGAAGGTGAAGCTGATGCAGAAAAACTGGATCGGCAGAAGCGAAGGCGCAGAGGTCACATTCAAGATCGACGGTTTTGAAAAGGATCTGCAGATCTACACTACCCGCCCGGATACGCTCTTCGGCGCCACCTTTATGGTATTGGCTCCGGAGCATCCATATGTGAGGGAACTGATCGAAGGTACGGAGTATCAGGCGGAAGCGGAAGCATTTATGGAGAAGCTGCAGCATCTCAGCGATATCGACCGGAGTTCTACGGCTCTGGAAAAAGAAGGCTGCTTCATCGGCCGGTATGCCGTCAATCCGCTGAACGGCAAAAAGATTCCGATTTATATCGCCAACTATGTCCTGATGGATTACGGTACAGGCGCGATTATGGCTGTGCCGGCTCACGACACGAGAGACTTCGACTTTGCAAAAAAATACGGCATCGAAGTGATTCCGGTGGTGGATCCGGCAAATCCGGAAATCGACATCGAACATCTGACGGAAGCCTTCGTAGCGGAAGGAACGATGATCAACTCCGGTTCTTTTGATGGTCTGAACAATAAAGACGCTATGAAGCAGATTATCGAATACATGGAAGAAAAAGGAATCGGAAAGGGTACCGTCAACTTCCGTCTCAGAGACTGGCTCATCTCCAGACAGAGATACTGGGGCGCACCGATTCCGATGATATATTGTGAAGACTGCGGCTGGGTGCCGGAGAAGGAAGAAAATCTGCCGGTTCTGCTACCCGCCGACGTAGAATTTACTGGTAAGGGAGAGTCTCCTCTGACCACCAGCAGGGAATTCGCCGAGGCGGTCTGCCCGAAATGCGGAAAACCAGCGAGACGCGAGATGGACACCATGGATACTTTCCTGGACTCCTCCTGGTATTTTCTGAGATATACCGATGCGAGAAATGAGCAGAAGCCGTTTGATAAAGAAAAAGCGGATTACTGGATGAATGTGGATCAGTACATCGGCGGCGTGGAACACGCGATTCTCCATCTGCTGTATGCCAGATTCTTTACGAAGGTTCTCCACGATATCGGACTTCTGGAAGCGGAAGAGCCTTTTGAAAATCTGCTGACCCAGGGCATGGTGCTCAAAGACGGTGCGAAGATGTCGAAGTCTGTAGGAAACATCGTCAGCCCGGCGCAGATCATCGAAAAGTACGGCTGCGATACAGCGAGACTGTTCATTCTCTTCGCCGCTCCGCCGGAACGAGATCTGGACTGGTCGGATACCGGTGTAGAGGGAAGCTATAAGTTCCTCAACAGAGTATGGAGGCTCGTCTTGGAATGCATCGAAAAGATGCCGGAAAGAGCCGAAGTCAGGATTGAGTCGAAGGACGACAAGAGCCTTTACTATGAGCTCAATAAGACGGTCAAGAGAGTGACGGACAGCTTTGCTCCGGGCCGTTTCAGTTTCAACACTGCGATCAGTGCGATCATGGAACTGGTAAACGAAATGTACCGCTGCAAACAGGCGGAAGCGCCGAATCACGCTCTGCTCAGAGAATCGGCGGAAAAGCTCGTCCTGCTCCTGTCTCCTTTTGTTCCCCATATCTGTGAAGAAATGTGGGAAAAACTGGGACACAGTAGCGCGGTCTATTTCGAGTCCTGGCCTTCTTACGACGAAGACGCTCTGAAACTGGATACGGTGGAAATCGTCGTTCAGATCAACGGCAAAGTAAAAATGAAGGCAGATGTGGACAGCAGTCTGTCGAGAGAAGCTCTAACGGATCAGATGCTGGAGGATGAAAGCGTCAAGGCGCTCATCGAAGGTAAAAATGTGGTTAAAGTCATCGCCGTGCCGGGCAAACTGGTCAATATCGTAGTGAAGTGAGAGCGCTGCATCCCGGCGGATCCGCCGTGTCGAAAAACACGGACCGATATGGGATTGCAGAGAGTGAGCCGCGCAGCGATTCCCGCTCCCTGCGGGAATCGCTGCGCAGTCCGGGAGACCGGCTGGCGGCGTCCGAGCGGACCGTTGCGGCGCCGGCCGGTGAAAAAAGGCGCAGAACAGGAAAATCCGCGCCTGTTATCAGAAGAGACGCGTGGTGCCGTCGCCGGCGGAAAGGGACGGCATCGCGCGGTAAGTTCAAATCGGGGCAAAGCTCTGACAAGGCAGCTTGATCAGAGTTTGCGGACGATTTCAGCACAGCGCCGAAGGATATCTGCTCTTCGGGAGTTTTGCGGGAGATTATGATTCCCGCCGGATCCCGGGAACAGAATCCGACGTCTGCGGAGGCGGAAGCGCCGGCGCTGTGTTACAACGTGTAAAGGAAGGTAAATTTGAGAAACAGAAATACGAGAAGAGGCGGAAAAAACAGAGGAAACGAACCGTCTGTAAAGATCATTCCGCTGGGAGGACTGAATGAGGTCGGAAAAAACATTACAGTTCTCGAATACGGTGACGAAATGCTGCTGATCGACTGCGGCATGACATTTCCTGGCGACGATATGTACGGCATAGATATCGTCATTCCGGATATGTCTTATCTCGTCAGTAACAAGGACAAAATCCGGGGGCTGATCGTGACTCACGGACACGAGGATCACATCGGAGCGATCCCTTATCTGCTGAAGCGCATCAGCGGAGTTCCGATTTACGGTACGCCGCTGACTTTGGGACTGATTGGAAATAAACTGAAAGAACACGGACTCACGGCTAAGACAAAGGCGATTAAATCCGGAGATCATCTGATGCTGGGATCTTTCCGGGTGGAGGTCCTTCGGATGACTCATTCCGTGGCGGACGCGGTGGCTTTCGCCATTACGACGCCGGCCGGCGTCATTCTCCATACGGGAGACTTCAAAATAGACTACACCCCTCTTCAGGGGGAACCTATCGATCTTCAGAGATTTGCGGAGATCGGAAGAAACGGAGTTCTGCTGCTGATGGCAGACAGCACCAATGCTCAGAGAAGGGGATATACGCCTTCCGAGCAGACGGTAGCGGCGACGCTGGAGGGAATCTTCGCTCCGGCAAAAAACAGAATCATAGTTGCGACGTTCGCTTCAAACGTCGACAGAATACAGCAGATCATCGATCTCGCGGTGAAATACAAGAGAAAAGTAGCGATCTCCGGCCGAAGCATGGTCAATATCGTAGAAATCGCATCACAGCTGGGATATTTGCGTATCCCGGATAATACACTGGTAGATATCAACCGAATTAAAAATTTAAAAGATGAGCAGATTGTCATCGTTACCACGGGAAGTCAGGGAGAGCCGATGTCAGCTCTTACGAGAATGGCGTCCAATGATCATAAATCCGTTCAGATCAGAAAAGATGACATCATCGTCCTTTCCTCCAGTCCGATTCCCGGAAATGAAAAGACGATTTCCAATGTGGTAAATAAGCTTCTGCAGAAGGGAGCGCAGGTCATCTATTCGGATATCGCGGACATTCACGTTTCCGGGCACCCTTGTCAGGAAGAACTGAAGCTGATGCATTCTCTGATTCGGCCGAAGTATTTTATGCCGATTCACGGGGAATACCGCCATCTGGACGCTCATGCGAAGCTGGCTCAGAGTATGGGTACGCCGAAGGAGAACATTTTTATCCTGAGAAACGGAAACGTACTTACGGTATCGAAGAGCAGAGCGGACGTAGCGAAGGAAGAAGTCACCAGCGGCCAGGTTCTCGTCGACGGTCTGGGCGTCGGCGATGTGGGAAATATCGTTCTCAGAGACAGAAAGCTTCTGTCGGAAAGCGGCCTGATCGTCGTCGTAGCGGCGATCGAAAAAGGTTCCGGACTCCTGGTGTCGGGACCGGAAATTATTTCGAGGGGTTTCGTTTATGTGAGAGAATCGGAAGAACTGATCACTTCCGCCAGAGAAGTGGTTACAGAAGTGCTGGAAAGTTGTCAGGACAGGGGCCTGAAGGAGTGGTCCGCGATGAAAAACGCCGTGCGGGATGAACTGAGGACGTTTATCTACGAACAGACCAAGAGAAGTCCGATCATCCTGCCGATTTTCCTGGAAGTCTGAGACGTCTGTATTTAGAAAGAGGCAAATCTTTATGAACAGTCAGAAACACTGGACCTTATCCCGGCGAATCGATAAAGTCAGAAAAGAGATGGCGAAGCGTAATATCGACGCGATGCTGATTTCGAAGACAGAAAATAAGAATTATCTGTCGATGTTTTATTCCAGTTCCTTCGATATTCTCATCACAGAAGACCGGAATTATCTGCTGACGGACTTTCGCTATATCGAAGCGGCTTCTGAGCTGAAGCCGCTGTATGACGTGGTTCAGGTGACGCCGGAGTATACGCTCTATGATTTTATCGCCGAGGAAGAACCTCTGTGTCTGGGGCTGGAGTTTTCGTCTGTCACGATGAATGTCTGCAAAAGGCTGGAAGAGTGTCTCGAGGAATGCGAGAGCACCTTTGAGGACGCCGACGGAATCGTGGAAAAAGGACGCATGGTAAAAGATGAAGAGGAACTGGATAAGATACGGCAAGCGGCCCGCATCGCTGACGAGGCTTTTTCCTATATCCTCGGAGAGATTCGTCCGGGAGTCAGTGAAAAGGAGATCGCCTGGCTTTTGGAGCGCAGGATGAGAGATTCAGGCGCTTCGGGGCTGTCTTTCGACACCATCTGCGCTTCAGGAGTCCGTTCTTCCATGCCTCACGCGCATCCTACCGAGGAGCTGATCCAAAACGGCGATTTTGTCACCATGGATTTCGGCTGTGTCTATGAGGGCTACTGTTCGGATATGACCCGGACTGTAGCGGTGGGCCGGGTGTCCGACGAGCAGAGAGCGGTGTACGACGTGGTTCTGAAAGCGCAGCGTGCGGCCTGCGAAGCGATCCGGCCGGGAGTGACAGGCCAGCAGGCGGATGCCGCGGCCAGAGATATCATCGCGGCGGCGGGATACGGACGTTATTTCGGCCATGCGCTGGGGCACGGCGTAGGTCTGGAAATTCACGAAGCGCCGACAGCCAATCCCCGCAGTATTGAAGTACTGGACAAAAATATGCTGATTACCATCGAACCGGGGATCTATCTGCCGAAAAAGTTTGGAGTTCGCATAGAAGACTTGTCCATAGTGGGGGATTCTGCTATAATCAACTTAGTGACGTCAGAAAAAGAACTGATTATTCTTTGATAAATATTGGAGGTTTTTATGGTATACGCAAGCGATTTCAGAAAAGGTATCACGTTTGAAATGAACGGCGAACCCCATGTAGTACTCGATTTCCAGCATGTTAAGCCGGGCAAGGGCGCCGCTTTCGTAAGAACGAAATACAGAAATATACTCACAGGCGCTACGAGAGAAGAAGCGTTCAATCCGAACGATAAATTTCCTAAGGCGAACATCGAAACGAAGACGATGCAGTATCTGTACGACGACGGCGAGCTCTATTATTTCATGGATGAGGAGACTTTTGACCAGGTGCCGCTTCCTTATGAACTGGTGGAAGATGCGATCAAGTATCTGAGAGAAAACGATGAAGCTACGATCAAGTTCTACAAAGGCAACGCGTTTATCGTAGAGGCTCCGAATTTCGTAAACCTGAAGGTTGTGGAGACGGAACCGGGCGTTAAGGGCGATACCGCTACAAATGTGACAAAAGCGGCTACCGTAGAGACTGGCGCTGTGATTCAGGTCCCTATTTTTATCGAAGAAGGCGAGCTGATTCAGATCGATACGAGATCCGGCGAATACCTCGGAAGAGCGAAGGAAGAGAAATAAGATTTTATTGAGACCTTTCAATGCAAAAAGGAGATGGAAAGTCAGGAAGATGACTTTCGGTCTCCTTTTTTTGTATCTTTATATCATATCGCTATTTCTTTCCCACCAGCAGACAGGCGTCCACTGTGATCTCCGCGATCGTCAGTTTTTTTCGTTCTTCTCTGTCCACATGAAAGAGCAGAGGCGTCATATCGAAAAGAAAGCCGAGTTGTTCCGGCCGCAGAGACATCGTTTTTTTCAGCGGAATCTGCTCGATGAGACGGAAATGTTTTTCGAAATGACGGATGACCTGCTGATTGGAGTATTCTTTGTTTATAATCTGCTGGCGGACAGCCTGCCGGAGCTCCCGCAGATGATCTTCGCCGGGAATCACTTTGAGGATCCGGCCTTCGCCGGTGAGGATTCTCTGAAATTCTCCGTAATTTGCAGGGGTGAAAATATTCAGTATACAGTCGATACTGTCGTCTTTCAATGGAATCCGGGAAAGATCGGAGACCAGCCAGCAGACGTCGTTTCCTCCCCGTGAGGCGCATTTGACGGCATCTTTGGATAAGTCCAGGGCGATGACGGCGCGGTCTGCGAGAGGAGACTCCGTTTTTTGCAGGAGTTCGGACGGACTATCTTCCGCCCTCTCTGAAGACCGGCCGGCCGGATTCCTGCCCGCCGTTTCTGCACGGCTGTCCCGCATCTCGGCTGCGATGCTTTTCGCGTAATAGCCCTCGCCGCATCCCACATCGAGGATCCGGCGCAAAAGAGGATGAGAACGCAGATAACTCAGGATTCCGTCCAGCACGTGGCGATAGAGTCCCTGTTCCATAACCTCCCTGCGGTTTTCGAAGAAGTTCGAATCATATCCCTTCAGCGATTTCTGAGCGAGGGTCAGATTTACATAGCCTTTTGAGGCGATGTCGAAACAGTGACCGGCGGCGCAGCGCAGACTGCCTGTTTCGATGCGCATATCGCCGCCGCAGCAGGGACAGCGCAGCAGATCCCGGATCGGTTCAAATTTTTTTCTCTGTCTGTTTGTCATTTTTTTCTCCTGATTGAAACCGCCCGGATCCGCAGAAACTGCCAAAGCTCTGCAAGTCTCTCTGCGGCGGTATTTTTTTTATTATATCATAAATTGCGCGGCTGCCGGCGGAGACTTGTCCGGATGAGAAGAAAGGCCGAAAACAGGGAGATCTTTTCGGGAGGATTTCGCATACCGGGAGAAGGAGGTCTCTTTCCTCGCTCCGCCCTTGCATTTTATCGGCCGCTGTGTTAGATTATATAGGAATCGAATCAAAGGAAAGAAATAATGACAAACGTCTTATGGAAGGGCCTCCGGTATTGCGCTGAACGGCGTTGTATAGGATGCCTTTCTTTTTTATTCTGCGGGAGGGTGGATTTTTCATGGGAACGGGCAAGAGAACTTCAAAGAGAGAGAAACGGGCGATGTCGGTATCGCTGTACGGGAATTTATTTTTCGTCGTTATCGAGCTGGTCATGGCGATCGTCACCGGATCTCAGGCAGTGCTTCTGGACGCCGTCTATGACGGCATCGAGTTTTTCATGCTGTTGCCGTCGATTTTCCTGATTCCGCTGCTGTACAAACCCAGCGATGAAAAATACCCCTTCGGTCATATGCAGATGGAGACGGTATTTCTGGTTATTAAAGGGATTACGATGACAGCGGTTACCGTGGGATTGATCTCCAACAGTATCAATATTCTGTTTCACGGCGGAAGAACGGTAGAGTTCGGGACAGTGGCGTGGTTTGAGATGACAGCCTGCATCCTCGGCGTCGCGGTGGCGGTCTATCTGAAGCGGAAGAATAAGAATATGAATTCGCCTATTGTCAAGGTGGAGATGCAGGGATGGAAGATGGACAGCGTCATCTCTCTGGGAATGACCGCGGCATTTTTGCTGCCGTCGCTGATTCCGTTTGACTGGTTTCAGAAGGCCGTTCCGTATCTGGATTCCATCATTACTATCGTGCTTTCGATGATCATGCTTCCGATTCCGATCCGAACAGTCGTCACCGGCATACGGGATCTGCTTCTCATTTCCCCGGAGGAAGAGACCGTGCATGATATCAAGAGTCTGGTGGAACCGATCATTCTGGAGAGCAATTGCTCCGATATTTATTATGATATCGTCAGGACGGGAAGAAAGTTCTGGATCAGCGTTTACGTCACATTGGACAGAGATGAACTTTCCGTGCGGAGGTTTAAGATGCTTCAGACCCGCTGTATCGCGGCGCTGGCGGAAAAGTATTCCGATTTTTATTTCGAGCTGCTTCCTGAGATCGAAGTCGATCTCGACGAGGACGGGAATATAACGCCGCCGGATGCAGAAGAATGAGGCGGCAGATCTGTTTTTGAAATACGTTATCTTCTGTCCTGCAAAATGACCTGTCAGGAGGACTTTCCGTATGCGGAGGCGGCGTTGACACAGAACAGGAATCATTTTACTATATATTATAGCAACTGAAAAAACAGGGAGGAAACAATACGTGGCAACAGAAAATAAAGCAAAGAAAAAAAGCAGGGGAAAATCGGTCATTCTGATTCTCCTATTGATTATCGTCATCGCCGCTGCCGGCGGCGGATATTATCTGAGTACGATGAATAAAGCGCTGTCGCCGGGATCGGATAAGATCATACTCGTGGAAGTGGCTTCCGGAGATACGACTACAGCTATCGCAGATAAATTGGAGGAAAAGGGGGTTATCGCCAGCGCGCAGAAATTCCGCCTCAAATCCCGGCTGTCGGGAAACGACGGAAAGTACAAAGCGGGCGTCTACGAGGTGAGTCCGGCGATGACGGCGGAAGAAATTATGGACAAGCTGATTTCCGGAGATCAGGAGCAGAACAGGCTGACGATTCCGGAGGGATATACACTCGACCAGGTTGCGGAAGCTGCGGAAAAGGCCGGAGTCTGCACGAAGGAGGAATTCCTCAGAGAAACACAGAACGGCCAATTTGAGTATCGTTTTATGGAATACGCGGGATCGGGAGAGAAACGCCTGGAGGGATTTCTCTATCCGGAGACTTACTTCGTTCCGAAGGGCACTTCCGCTCATGATCTGGTAGATATGCTGCTGGCGCAGTTTGACAAGGTGTTTACCGACGAATACTATGACCGGGCAGCGCAGATGGGACTGACGCCGAGAGACATCGTCACCGTCGCGTCTATGATCCAGAGAGAGACTCTGGTATCGGAAGAAGGGGCGAAGGTCGCCAGCGTCATTTACAATCGCTTGGCGGACGGAATGAAACTTCAGATTGACGCTACCGTTCAGTATGCTCTGGGAGAGCAGAAGTCCCGTTTATCCTATTCGGATCTGGAAGTCGATTCTCCTTACAATACGTATAAAGTCGAGGGGCTGCCGGCAGGTCCGATCTGCCAGCCTCATAAATCAGCAATCGAAGCCGCTCTCTGGCCCGAGGAGACGGATTATCTGTTTTACGTACTGAAGCCGGACGGCAGCGGAAGTCATAATTTTGCCGCGACCGATACGGAATTCGCTCAGTACAGGGAAGAATATCTCAATTCACTGAAGTGAGACAGGCAAAGAGCAGAGGTGAGAGCTGAAGATATGAATATTACAAATGAAGTTGTCACCCGGTACATCGACGGCTTGTACCGGCCGCTGACGTCAGAACTGGCAGAGCTGCGCCGGCAGGCGGAAGCGGATCATATACCGGTAATTCTGAGAGATACCGAACGGTTTCTGGTGTCGATGCTGACGCTGATACGGCCCCGCAGGATTCTGGAGATCGGTGCGGCGGTAGGATATTCTTCCTCCTGTTTTGCACAGGTCTGCGGCGCCGGTACGAAAATAACCACTCTGGAGGCAGATCCCGTGATGTTTGAAAAGGCTTCGGACAATATTCGTCGTCTGGGCTACGGCGAACAGATCGAAGTTCTGTTCGGAGATGCAAGAGGGACCTTAAATCAGCTGGAGCCGGGCTATGATTTTGTGTTTATCGACGCGGCCAAAAGTCATTACCGCGCCTTTTACGACGGCGCTTTAAGGCTGTGCCGAAAAGGCGGTGCAATCGTCTGCGACAATATTCTGATGCGGGCGATGACAGCTTCCGACGAATATGATCCGAAGGGAAAGCACAGAACCAGCATCAGGAAAATGAGAGAATTTCTGGATTATATTACGGCGTCGGATGCTGCGGTGACGTCGGTTTTCGCCGCCGGAGACGGAATTGCTCTGAGCATAGTGGCGAGCGATCAAACGGAGATCGACGCGGGAAGCAGAGGATGAAATAACGATGAAAAAAATGGAACTGCTGGCGCCTGCCGGCGATTTGGAAAAACTGAAAATCGCGATAGATTACGGAGCCGATGCCGTCTATTTCGGGGGCGAAGCTTTCGGTCTGCGGGCCGGCGCCGGCAATTTTACAAAGGAAGAAATCCGTGAGGGAGCGAAATACGCTCACGAACGAGGAAAAAGGATCTATATGACGGTAAATATCTTCGCTCATAATGAAGATATTCGTCTTCTTCCGGATTTTCTCAGAGGGATCGCTGATCTGGAAATCGACGCTTTTCTCGTATCCGATCCAGGTGTGATCGCCGTATTTCGGGAAATTCTGCCGGATGCTGTACTCCATCTGAGCACACAGGCGAATACGACGAATTATATGACTGCGAAGTTCTGGTATGACATGGGCATATCCCGTATCGTGGCGGCCAGAGAGATGTCTTTTGAGGAACTGCGGGAATTTCGCCGCGAGATTCCGGAAGATATGGAGATCGAAGCTTTTGTTCACGGAGCCATGTGTATCTCTTATTCCGGCAGGTGTCTGATGAGCAATTTTATGACGGTTAGGGACGCCAACCGCGGAGCCTGCGCCCATCCCTGCCGCTGGAATTACAGTCTGATGGAAGAAAAACGGCCGGGGGAATATTTTCCTGTAGAGGAAGACCAGCGCGGCACGTACGTGTTTAATTCCAAAGATCTCTGCATGATCGGCCATATTCCGGAAATGGTGGAAGCGGGAATCGCCTCGGCGAAGATCGAAGGCCGGATGAAGACGATTTTTTACGCGGCGACAGTCGTCCGTGTCTATCGGGAAGCGATCGACCGCTATTATGCGGATCCCGCATCGTATCGGTTTCGCCCGGAATGGCTGGAAGAATTGTCGAAGGTCAGCAATCGTCACTTTACCACAGGTTTTTTCTTGGGCAGACCTGATGAGAGCGCCCAGAATTACGAATCCAGCGCCTATATCCGGAAGTACGACTTTATCGGAATCGTCCGGTCGTATGACGGCGAAACCGGCAGCGCGCTGATCGAGCAGAGGAATCATTTCCGCGTCGGCGATGAGATCGAAATTTTCGGTCCCGGAAGCGCGTCTTTCTTCACTCAGACGGTAGAGGAGCTTTTCGACGCTGAGAGCGGCAAACCGGTGGAAGTAGCGCCGCATGCGCAGCAGATGCTCCGCATGAAGGTTCGTTTCCCGGTAGGCGCGTCTTATATGCTGCGGAGAAAGAGACCGTAAGGTAAGTCGCAGAAAAATTTGTAAAAAATATCACAATCTCATTGACACAACAAGTATGATATGTTATTTTTTAAATAGAAAAATAAGTGTGCTAATTATAAGTTGACAAATAAAAAATAAATAAGGCCGCCGAGGGTGCATATAGATGATACGTTATCGTTTCCGCTTTGCGGGTAATTTTAAAGTTACATCTGAAGTTAAGCGTAAACTTTCGTGAATGATAAACAACCAGCGGCCTTATGCTTTTTCTTGAAGTCTGCATCAGCAGAAGATTTTCCGACGGTATTCTCGAGGAGAAGCGGTACTATTCTTTTTCGCTGCTTCAGTTCTTCAGCGAAGAAAAGACCAAATTTTTCCATGCCACATATGTAAGTACCTTTATTCTGCATAACGCACAAGATAAGCCACAAAAACACAGAAAGGGATTCCCCGTGCGGGGAGTTCCTTTCTGTGTTTTTTGTCTCTGCAGAGTTCTAAATCCGGACGACCCTCATATGATTAATCAGGGACAAACATTTCGGGCGCATTTTAGCCGCATTTCGGGTCGGATGCGCCGCTGCAGAAGGATTCGCCGCAGATTTTTCGCCGGTGAAAAGAAGAATGCCGTCTTGGGGCGGAAGTGATACAGGAGGGAGATACAAAAGATGAATGAGGCAGCAGGAAGAAAAGTGGCCCGGCGGCCATACGCTTACGGTCAGATTCGCGGGCAGCGTCAGCTGCCCGCGTTACCGCAGGAAAATGTCAGGGAACGCCGAAAAACGGGACGTGCACTGGAAGAAATCGTATCCGGCCTGCCGGACGATATCGCGAGAACTCTGCGTATGATGCCGGACAAGATGAGCAGGTCATTAGAGGAGATACGCTTCCGGGCGGGGCGGCCGGTGATGGTGTATGCCGGCGGCAAAGAGTATGAGATGTATCGGTCGGGAGAAAAGAACCTTTCTCAGGAGGAAGTGGAAAAGATTTTTCACTCTTTGATGCGCCATTCCGCATACTCCTATCAGGAGGATCTGAGAAACGGCTTTGTCACCTTAGACGGAGGTCACAGAGTAGGGATCTGCGGAAGAGCGGTTACCGACGGTCACGGAAACATCGCGGGGATCCGCGATATCTCCTCTGTCAACATACGGAGGGGCCAGGAGATCATCGGTGTGTCGGATGGTATTTTTCCTCATCTCATCGATGCCAGAGGACGGGTGTTGCATACACTCATCGTCTCACCGCCCAAATGCGGAAAGACGACGGTTTTGAGGGATGTGATCCGAAATCTGTCCAATGGGGGCTACAAAGTGGGCGTATGTGATGAACGGTGTGAGATTGCAGGCGCTTCCGGGGGAATCTGCGGGTTTGATCTGGGACCCAGAACGGATGTGATGGATTCCTGCCCCAAGGATACGGGCATTCTCATGCTGATTCGTTCCATGTCGCCGGATGTGATCGCTGTGGATGAAATCGGAACGAAAGCGGACGTCGCCGCCATCGAACGGGCGTGTGTGTCCGGCGTAGCTGTGGCGGCTACTATGCACGGAGAATCGTTTGAAGATGTGCTTCATTCTCATGTCGGTCCTTTTGTGAAAAAAGGCATCATCCGCCGGCTGATCTTTCTGACGGACACGCCGGCGCCGGGAACTGTAGCCGATATCAAAAATTCCTCAGGGCTGAGTCTGATTCATCCCAGGGAAATGAAATGGGAGACCGAACGACATGATTGACGCTATGACAGTGAAAATGATGACGGCGGCAGCGCTGGCGGTGTCCGGGGCCGCCGCCGGGCAATATCAGGCGTCTCAGCTGACAAAGCGGGAAGAGATGATCGCAGAACTTATCAGCGGGATTCGTCTCTTCCGCAATGAAATCTACTATACCCACGACCGGCTGGAACGCGTGGCGCAGAGGCTGACGTCTTCCTGCTCCGGCTGCTGTGTCTCTCTCTTTTCCGAGTTTCAGGATCAGCTGAATCACTGCCGCGGAAGAGATACCGAGACGATGTGGCGCAGTTCCGTGGAAAATGTGTTCGGCCGCCGGCCGCCGCTGAAGGACAGCGATCGTCTGGCGCTGATGTCCGCAGGACTGCGGCTGGGAAGAGACGATATCGAGGGGCAGTGCCGTTATCTGGAAAAGACAGCAGAAGAACTGGAGGTTCGCCTGCTGGAGGCGCGCAAGGAGAAAGAATCCCGTTCCCGGCTGTATAAGACTCTGGGACTGACTGCCGGATGCGCCGCCGCTATTCTCGTTTTCTGAAAGAACGGCAGGAAGGGGTCATACATTGGATATTAATGTAGATATGATTTTTAAAATCGCCGCCATCGGCATTATCGTGGCGGTACTGAACCAGGTGCTGATTCGGGCGGGCAGAGAGGATCAGGCGATGATGACCACACTGGCGGGGATCGTCGTGGTGCTCTTCATCATCATTTCGATGATCAGTCAGTTCTTTTCGGCGGTAAAGACGATGTTTATGCTCTGAAAAAGGAGGCGCTATGTTTCAGATTGCAGCTGTGGGACTGATATGTGCGGTATTGTCGCTGGCGGTCCGCTCCTGGCGTCCGGAATTCTCCATCTATATTTCAGCGGCCAGCGGTCTGGTACTGTTTGCCATGGTCTACTCTCAGCTGGAAGGCATCATTTCGGGCGTATCAGGGCTGTTTCAGAAATCCGGCAGCGCGGGAGTCTATTTCCCTGTGCTGCTGAAAGTGATCGGCATCGCCTATCTCACCGATTTTTCGGCGCAGGTCTGCCGGGACGCCGGGGAAAATGGCATCGCCTCCAAGGTGGAGATGGCGGGAAAGATTTTTATCTTTTACGCGGCTCTGCCGGTATTTACGTCGCTGATTCGAATGCTTCAGATGTTACTTGAAATCTGACGGAGGGAAAAATATATGTACAAAAGAAGAAAACGGGAATCCGGCGGGCGGAGAAATGAGCGAAGACTGCCATGATCGATTACAGTGATATTTTTCGGTCTCAGGCTGAGTCGCTCAATACCGCTGGCATGGAAGGCATCCTGCGGGCGGCGGACGTGCCCCGGGAGGTGGCGCAGAATTTCAGCGTGAAGGAAATCGTGCTGAACATGTTGTCGGGCGACGCCGCGGTCAATCAGGAGAAAGTACTGGATCTGCTGAAAACCATGTTTTTCGGAGAAATCCGGGGGCTGGTCAGTCTGGCGGCGCAGCTGATCTGTATCTGTATCGCCGCCGGAATTCTCAGCAGTTTCGCTTCCGGGTTCGGCAGCGGTACGGCGTCGGGGATGTCCTCCGTCATCTGTTCTTTTATGGCGGCGGGAATCTGTCTGACGGCATTTTATAATATCTATCAGGGGAGTCTCGGCGCGGTTTCTGCGATGACAAATCTCATGTCGGTGTCGCTGCCGGTCATCTTTGCAGTCACCGCCGTATCGGGCGGGGCCTCTTCCGCAGCGGTGCTCAGCGCTGTAGTGACGGCTGCGGTGACGGCTTTTTCCGCCTGGGTCCGGTTTATCCTCATGCCGATGGTATTCGTATCGGGGATTTTTTCTGTCGTCAGCAGCGTAGGAAAACGGAGCTATATCAAGAAAACGGCGAAATTTCTCAGGACAGCCGCAGTTTTCGGCATGGGTCTTTCCATTACACTATTTACCGGACTGACTGCGATTCAGGGGATTATGACGAAATCAGCGGACGATATGCTGATGCGGACAGCCCGCTATTCCCTCGATAATCTCATCCCGCTGGTAGGCGGATTTACCGCGGACTCTCTCGAGATGATCATCGCCTGCCTCAAGAGTATCCGGGGAGGGATCGGCGTGGCAGGAGTCATCATATTAGTTCTTCTCCTGATCGGTCCTCTTGTAAAATCCGTGTGTGTGGTTCTCATTTTTCGTGCGACTTCGCTGGTCCTGGAACCGGCAGGAGATGATGCGATGTCTGACTGCATGGGGGAATTGGCTTCCGCGGCTACGGTTATGGCGGCGCTGCTATTCCTTTCCAGCCTTATGTTTGTCATTTTCTTCACCTGTGTGCTTCGCTTCGTTCCGTCTCTCTGACGCGCCGGCGCGGAAACGTGCGAATGCGAAAGGAGAGAACCGCAGCGATGAGGATAAATGTGCCGAGAAATTTCTGCGGCGGTGAAAATTTGACAGATGACGGGCGGAATGATAGGGGGAAAGAGAGATGAGTCAATATGTGCGGGAATGGGTGATGACAATCGTATTTCTGGTGGCGGCGTCCGCTTTTTTTGAGGGCATTTTTCCCGGAGGGAGTATGGGAAAATATTTGAAATATATCTTTGCGCTGATCATTCTGTCGGTCATTTTATCGCCGGTAGCCGTTATTTTCGGCTGATCCGCCATTTTGGGGCATGGAAGACGGCAACCGGGAATATATATGAAGAAAGGGTGTTTACGATGAAAAAGTTTGCTGAAGGCGGTGAGGGGAAAAAGAAAATGCTGATGACTGCGGCAGCCGTGCTGCTTCTGATGCTGATATCTCTGCTGTTTCTGAATTCGATGGTGACGGACAAAGACGGCCGGAGCAGTCTGATGACGGGAGAAGATCAGGTATCCTACGATGACGAAGGAAAGACGGCGGAGGAAATCCGCCTGGAAAATATTCTGGAATGTATCGCGGGCGTCGGAGAAGTCCATGTCATGATCCGCAGCAGTGAGGAGAGTCCGTCGGCGTCTGTCTTTCTTTCAGGGGATGACGAGGAGAAAGGAGGAGAGGTGAAAGGTGTGATCGTGGCGGCGGAAGGCGCGGAAAACCCGGTGATCCAGTCGAAAATCACAGAGGCTGTGGCCACTGTATGCGATGTGCCTTATTCCAGTGTGGCGGTGTATTCGATGTCCTGATCCGCCGAAGAGCGGAGGGAAAAGCCGCATGCTGCCTGTGGAGCAGCATCGGCGTTTCGCCGCATCCAGCGGACAGAAGACGGTTTTTTGCTGAAGGCAAACGGTTAATTATGAGGAGGAATCATCTGTGAAAAAGATATTTGATAAAGAGAAACTGAAATCCCATAACGGGATCATTTTTGTCTGTGTCGTTGCTCTCGTCTGCTGTATCGGCGTGGTCAACGGCAAGCTCAGCGAAAAAGGAGCTTTGGGCGTATCCGCGGGATATGAGGATTATGAGAACGAAGAGATGGCCGCTCACAGCGGAGACGTTCTGGTGGACAGTCTCAATCTCAGCGCAGCCGAGGGAAGTTCTTCCGATGCCGCTCAGAACGGGGATAAAGCCGGCGGTGACAGCACGGCTGACAAAGATGCCGCCGGAGCGGCGTCCGGTGAAAAGACGGAGACAGTGACGTCGGACGACGCATCTTCCGTCGCCGGTTCGGATGAATTTTTTAAAGAAGCCCGGGAGACTCTGGCATATGACAGAAATGAGATGATTTCCGTTCTCACCGATACGATCGACAATGCAGGAGAAGGATCGGAAAAGAACAGCGCAAAGGAGCAGAAGGATAAGATCATCAAATATATGGATATGGAGAAATCACTGGAAAATCTCATTCGGAGCAAAGGATACAGCGATGCTTTCGTCATCGTCACCGATAAATCGGTCAACGTGACGGTTCAGGCGGACAGTATCGACGATCAGGATGCGGCGAGAATCCTCGATATCGTCATGCGCGAGACAGGCAGAAATGCGGACGGTATCGTGGTTCAGGCGAAGAGCGCCGCAGCGTAAAGGCTGCGGGCACGGAATTTGCATCGTTGTAAAACGGCGCCTGATCTGTTATCATATATCACAGAAAAGTTCCCCGGCGGATGGAGACGGGATCCGGGCGGGGCAGAAACGGCGTTCGGCGCCGGCTGCAGAAAGGAGACGCGGCTGTGAGTGAAGAGCTGGGAAGCATTCGGATAACGGATAAGGTGATCGCTGTCTGTGCGGCGAAAGCCGCATTGGATACCAAAGGAGTCTATGGACTGGTGTCGGATTTTTCCGATACGATTCAGAAGAATATTCTCGGAAAGACCTCTGAATCGCGGGGTGTGAAAATCAGTCAGAGCGACGGAGAGATCGTCATCGATCTTCATATTACCGTGGAATACGGCGTCAAAATACCATCTGTGGCCTGGAGCATACAGGAAAGAGTGAAAAAAGAAGTGGAAGAGCTCACCGGTATGAAGGTGACTTTTGTGAATATTCACGTTCAGTCGATTCATTTCGAGGAAAGCGGCGAATAAATACGAAAGAGCGATTCCCCGACCGCATCTGCGGGGGAAGAAACGGCAGAGCGGCGCGGCGGCCGGAGGAAGGCAGACACGAAGTACGGATCAGCGAAGAGAAGCGGCAGCGGAACATCATATACATCAACGGAGGAGTTATGGCACGGACGGGCGAAAGAGAAAATCTGATGAAAATGATTTATCAGATGGGAGTACAGGAAGATTTCAGCGCAGAGGAATACGAAAAGTTTACGGCGTTGCAGGCGGATTCTCAGATTACGGAATATTTTGTAAACGGTTATCGGGCGGCGGCGTCAAACCTGAAGGAAATCGATGAGTTGATCGACCGGTACAGCGTTCGGTGGAAGACTTCCCGTCTTCCGAAAGTGGATCTGGCGATTCTGCGTCTGGCGCTGGCCGAGATCTGCTATCTGACAGATATTCCGGTTTCGGTGACGATCAATGAAGCGGTAGAACTGGCAAAAAAATACAGTACAGAAAAGTCGTCGAAGTTTATCAACGGCGTGCTGGGAAGCGCCGCGCGGGATGCCGGCGTACCGGCTGATTCGTGCGAGACGTCTGCAGGCGGCAAAGATGAGAGATGAGAAGGGCGCGATGAGCAGCGGCGGAGTGCTGGCTTTCGATACCAGCAATTATACGACGTCGGCGGCGATCGCGGATCTGTCGGGAGAGATTCTCGCCGACTGCCGCAGCCTGCTGAAGGTCAGAGAAGGAGAGAGAGGGCTGCGCCAGTCGCACGCCCTTTTTCAGCATGTAGAAAATCTGCCCGGGCTGGTGCGCCGGGCTGTGTCAGAGAGCGGAATCAGAAGGGAAAATATCTGTGCCGTTGCGGTCAGCGAGCGTCCCAGACCTGTGGAAGGCTCTTATATGCCGGTTTTCCGCGCCGGTGTAAGCGTTGCGGAAAGCATCGCAGCGGCTCTGAGAGTTCCCGTCTATCGGTATTCTCATCAGGAGGGCCATATCGCTGCGGTCTGCGGGGCTCTGGATGAGAGTGTTCGGACGGTGTCTTTTCACTTGTCGGGAGGAACAGGGGAAATTCTGGCGACGCAGGGCTGCCGCCCGGTCTGTGTGATCGGCGGAATCCGGGATTTATCTTTCGGTCAGCTCATCGACCGTGCCGGTGTGGCTCTGGGGCTCGGATTTCCCGCAGGCGCTGCGCTGGACCGCATTGTCTGCCGGACGGTGGTTCCCGGTTCTTTAAAATATTCCTCCAGGGGGAATACGAAGATCGGGCATCCGGTGACCGGACCCATTCATGTGGAAGGGGCCTATGCCAATCTTTCGGGTATAGAGACGCAAATTTTAAGAGAGATCGGGAATTTAAAGAAAAGGAAAGACAGAGAAACGGTGTCCGGAAAAATACGTTCCCTGGATGAGGATACGCTTTTTTCCGGGAAAGACGGGGAAGAAGCGCGGCGGGAGTCTGAATTATCGGCGGAGGAACGCAGACTGGCGGCAGAACTGTTCTGCCGGATGGCGGACGCTCTTCTGCGGCTGTCCGTCAGCGCTCTTCAGTCCGCGGAAACGGATACCATCGTATTTGCAGGCGGAGTTTCCGCGAGTCAATTTCTGAGAAGAGAGTTGGACGCCAGACTCAAAAAACAGGGATTTCGGGCAGTCTTCGGCGATCCGGAAATGAGTTCCGACAATGCGTGCGGTATCGCGAGGCTGGGCGTCGCGGAATATCTCAGAACGCATCGGAAAGAATTGGATGAGAAATCAAAAAGAATGACAAAATAACGGAAAGACAGGGGAGCGCATGATCTCCGGGAAGCAGGTGCTTTGCGGAGATCATGGCTCTCCTGTCTCTTTGTTTGCGAAAGAAGAGCCGCTCTCTTTCGATTCTTTTCCGAAAGACGGAGGAAAGAGCATCGATTTTGGACGGCTCTCTTTTGGCTCGCGCCGTTTCCGGCGCTCTGTGTTCTCAAGTTTTTATACTGTTCTGTATGAAGTCTGTTATTCTTCTACCCGGATGACGCTTCCGAGGGAAGAGACATAAGAGTGGGTATAGAGCTCTTCGAGGGCGGCGTCCAGGACGTTCCTTTCCGCCTGGTGCAGAATAAATACGAGAGGGACGGTGCCGTCGGAGAATTTTTTCGGGACCGGTCTCTGCATCATAGAGGCGATGCCGATGCCGTATTTTCCGAAAGTAGAGGAGATGCTGCCCAGAACGCCCGGACGATCCTCTACGATGAGTTTGAGATAATATTTGTTTTTTCCTTCACCGCCATAAATCACGTCGTCGTAGGATTTCAGGATCGGTGTGGAATCGAAGGCGCAGCCTTTGTCGATCGCTCTGGCGATCTCTATGATGTCCCCCAGAACGGCGCTTCCCGTAGGCAGCGGACCTGCGCCCTTTCCGTAAAACATGAGATCGTCCACCGCGTTGCCCTTGACAAAGAGAGCGTTGAATTCATTGCTTACGGACGCCAGAGGATGTTCGAAAGGCACCAGGGAAGGCTGTACGTGACACTCCACTGTGCGTTCTGTTTTTTTTGCGGTAGCCAGCAGTTTGATCTTGTAGCCGAACTGGGTGGCGAAGTTGATGTCGTCTTTCGTAATGGACGTGATGCCCTGTGTCGGGATGTCTTCCGGAGCGATGCGGATGCCGAAGACGATGGACATGAGGATCGACAGTTTATTGGCTACATCGATGCCTTCTACATCGCCGGAAGGATCTCTTTCCGCAAAGCCTTTTTCCTGGGCATCCTTCAGGACGTCTTCGTAATCCAGTCCGTATTCTGTCATCTGCGTCAGAATATAGTTCGTAGTACCGTTTACGATACCGAGAATTTCATCGAAATCGTTGGATAAAAGTGCGGTGGAAAGCGCGTTCAGGATAGGGATCCCTCCGCCGACGCTGGCTTCGAAGCGAAGCATAACGCCGTTTTCCAGAGCCAGCTGCTGAAGCATATCGCCTTTGGCCGCGATAGCGGCTTTGTTTGCCGTAACCACATGCTTGCCGTTTCTGAGCGCTCTGGCCATGTATTCCGACGCAGGCTCGATACCTCCGATGAGTTCGACGACGATATCGATCTGAGGATTGTCTAAAATATCTGCCGGGTCCTGTGTGTAGACTCCTTCCGCTACCGTAATGCCTCTGTCTTTTTCAGGGCTTCTGTTGAGTATTTTTATAATATCGATGGATACGCCGGAGGACTGCTCGATTCTGCGGCAGTTCATCTCCAGCGCTTTGTATGTACCGACGGCCACATTCCCGATGCCGAGAATACCGACTTTGATATGCTTCATTATTGCCCTCCGTTAAAATGTGAGATATTTTTTCTTCCATAGGTTCCGCGTTTTCGCCGAGAACAGAATTGTATGAAGAATACTGCATTCCCGCTGAAGACACAGAAAAACGCAACGGAAACCTCAGATACGGAATCCGTCAGCAGAATTGTACGGTATGAACGAATAAAATAATGAATATTATAATATATTTTTAGTGCATTGTCTAATGATTTGCGTCTGTCATTTTGTTTCTCCCGGGGAAAATCGGATCCGGCGGGGAAAAAACGAAGCAGGACCGGGAAATTCCGCTGTTCTGCCCGCAGAGACGATGCTCTGTACAGATAAATTGTTGAATCTTGCAGTTTGGAGGATGAGTATTATGGAAGACATGTCAGGAGGACGGCGAAAGCTGAAAAAGATATTTATGTTTGTGATGGCGGCGGCGCTGGGAGTAGCGATCGCTGTCTGCAGCGTATCTTTCGGCCAGGAACGGCGGGTTCCGATTTATGGCGTGGATACGGATAAAAAACAGGTTGCGATCAGTTTTGACGCGGCCTGGGGCGATGAATTCACAGAGGGGATCCTCGATATTCTCGATACTTACGACGTAAAGGCTACTTTCTTTCTGGTGGATTTCTGGTCGAAAGAATTTCCGGAGGACGTCAAGATGATCGCGGAAAGAGGGCATGACATCGGCAATCACTCGACGACGCATCCGGATATGGCGAATCTCAGCGAAGAGGAGATCGCTCAGGAACTCAATACGTCAGCCGATACCATTGAATCTCTGACGGGAAAACGGCCTGTTCTTTTCCGACCCCCGTACGGCTCTTATTCCGATCGCCTGATCAATACGGCGGAATCTCTCGGCTATCAGACGATCCAGTGGTCTGTTGATGCGTGCGCCCCGGTGGAAGACTCGGACCGCGTTTATCTCTCTTATCCCGGGGAATTCCATACCTTTACGCGTCAATTGTCAGCTGCGGTTTCCAGTAGATATCCAGATCTCTTCCTCTGATTTCGATGCGGTCGATCAAAAGTGCGGCGGCCTCTTTTTTTTCGTCTTTTGTGAGTTCGCCGAAACCGCGCAGCCGCAGGGAAGGCGCGGATAAAAGATGACCGCAGCGGGAGAGGATTTTCTTTTCCTGTTCCAGCTGTGAGATGCGCCGGTTGATGTATTTCATCGATGTTTCTGCGGCGAGAGAACAGCGCCGCATCAGATTTTCGATTTCCGTCTCGATTTCATCCAGTCGGCGGCGTCCTCCGGAGAGAGTGCGCAGGGCGTTTCGGATCAGTGAGGAAATCTCATTTATGACGATATACTCCGTCTCTTCCGGCCGGGCGCTGATGGAACGCACGCTGCAGATGTGCAGATTGTAACGTCCGCTGCAGCAAAGATAACGCCGGCTGCCGGCGCGTTTGACGCTGACAGCATAACCGCAGGTTCCGCATTTCAGCAGGCCGGACAGAAACGAGGCGCTGCCCGGACGGGATGTTCCCACAGGAAGCGTTCCCGACAGCTTCTGCTGACAGCGCAGCCATGTGGCGGAATCGACGATGCCGCTGAAATTCGTCAGAGACAGTGTCTGGCGTTCCGGCGGATTGACTGCGCCGCTCTTTGCGGAGCGCCGGCCGGTAAGCAGTGCGGAAAAGGTACCGTCGAATTCTTCTTCGCTGTTGACAACGGTGCCGATACCCGCGGTCACGTAATAAGAGAGGACCGCGCGGTCCGCACGAGCGTAGACGGGAGAGCGGAGAATGCGGGAAACGGATTTGCTGTCCCAGCCGGCGGGACGGACGGCGGAAGCGCATCCCGCGGCGGTCAGTTCCCGCGCGATAGCGGACAGGCTTTTGCCGGTGTTGGCGTAGTCGGAGAATATCTTTGCGGCGGCGGATGCATTTTGATCGGGTGTAAGCGTGGGAATACTGTGTCCGCCGGAGTGGATTCTGCCGCACTGAAAGCCGAAGGGCGCCCGGCCTCCGGGCCAGGCGCCGGAACGTACCCGGGCATAGTAGTTGTCTGTGATGCGCTCTGCGATGGTCTCTCTTTCCAGCTGGGCAAAAGTCATGATGATATAGACCATGGCTTTGCCGATCGGCGTAGAGGTATCGAATTGTTCACTTATGGAAGAAAATTCCACATTATGGCGTTCAAAGAGTTCCCACATCGCGCTGAAATCGCTGACGGAGCGGCTCAGACGGTCCAGCCGGTAGACGATGACCCGGCGGATTTTGCCGTCGGCCAGATCTCTCATCATTCGCAGATAACCGGGACGTTTCAGATTTTTTCCGCTGAATCCGCGGTCGGTGTAGACTGTCACTTCATCGTCCGGACAGCGTTCACGGCACATGCGGATCTGTGTTTCCACGGAAATAGAATCTTTCTTTTCCACCGATTGTCTGGCGTAGATACCGGTCAATTCTCCGCCTCCTGCCTTTTTTCGGAGAGGATGGGCGTCAGCAGACGGAGGATCTCGGCGGCGTCCGGAGGAGAGAGCCGGCGGGGATCTGTGCCGTGATGCGCCGCGGTATAGCAGACTTCCTCTCCGTCGTCGCGGGAAAAGTGATAATTCCCGGATTTGTCCGACGTTTTTCGGCAGAAAAACGAAAATTCTGACGGTTGTTTTTTTTCTTTTTCAGATTTAGAAGTGTCCGGGAGATCCGGAGATAGCACTTCCGGCTGATTTCTTTTTTTCCCCATGATTGTTTTCTCCTGTAGAGTCTTATCTTCGCCTCACTTGCGGTTTCGGCGGAGTTTTATCGGTAATATGTATCCGTTTTTTTTATTGTATTGGATTTTGAAAGCAAATATGCTGATTTCTGTGGTATCATAACTGAGAAAATATTATTATGGAGGCCAGAAGATGTTAACACTTGATAAAATATACCATGCGGCTTTTGTTTTGAAAAATGTGGCGCGAAAGACGGATCTCATAAAGGCCACGAAATTGTCCGGTCAGTGTGAACTCTATCTCAAGACAGAGAATCTGCAGGAGACGGGAAGTTTTAAACTGCGGGGCGCGTATTATAAAATCAGCCAGCTCACGGAGGAAGAGAAGACCCGGGGGATCATCGCCTGCAGTGCGGGAAATCACGCGCAGGGTGTGGCGATGGCGGCGTCCCGGAACGGGATCAGATCGGTGATCTACATGCCGGACGGCGCGCCGATCAGCAAAGTGGAAGCCACAAAGCAGCTGGGGGCGGAAGTGTGTCTCGTCAAGGGAGTCTATGATGATGCTTACGCGAAAGCGATTCAGGTGCAGGAAGAGACCGGCGCGACATTTATCCATCCATTTGACGATGAGGAAGTCATCGCCGGACAGGGAACCATCGGTCTGGAAATTCTCGACTCCCTGGAAGGGGTGGATGCGGTCATCGTTCCGGTGGGCGGCGGCGGCCTGATTTCGGGTGTGGCCTGCGCCGTAAAAAATCTCAGACCGGATATCAAGGTCTACGGCGTACAGGCGGCAGGTTCCGCCAGCATGTTTGAAAGCCGCAGAGCGGGAGAAGCCATCACACTGGAGACCGCGGCCACTTTTGCCGACGGGATTGCGGTAAAGCATCCCGGCGATATCACCTATCAGATGGTGAATCAGTATGTGGACGATATCGTCACCGTCAGTGAGGACGAGATCGCCGCGGCGATTCTGGCTCTGCTGGAGAAGCAGAAAGTGATCGCAGAAGGGGCTGGCGCGGTGAGCACAGCGGCCGTGCTGTTCGATAAGCTTCCAGTCCGGGAAAAGAAGGTGGTCAGCATCGTTTCCGGAGGAAATATCGACGTGAATATTCTCAGCCGGGTGATTACCAGAGGTCTCGTCACCAGCGGGAGAAATGTCAATCTGACCATCGCGCTGACGGACAAGCCGGGGCAGCTTCAGGATGTGTCGGAGATCATCGCCTCCTGCGGAGGAAATGTGGTTGCGGTGTATCACGACCGTTCGGATGCGAATATGGCGATCACCAGCTGCTATCTGAAATTAGGTCTGGAAACCAGAGATTTTGAACAGATCCAGCTCATCGAATCGGAACTCACAAAAGCCGGTTTTCATCTGGTCTCTGAGCGGGTGTGAGAACGAAAGCAGAAGAAGTGTCCGCCGCTTTGACGTCGGCGGGACAGTGAGAAGTTGCAGATCGAAAGATCGAACGGTAATCGGAGGAGAAGAAATGAAAGTATTGAGCACAGACAAAGCTCCGGCAGCGATCGGACCTTATTCCCAGGCTCTCGTCAGCGGCGGTACGGTATTCGTCTCGGGACAGATTCCTGTGGATCCGTCCACGGGAATGATCGCAGAAACGATCGCAGAACAGACGGCCCAGTCCCTTTCTAATATTGAAAATATTCTGGCGGAAAACGGCATGACGATGGAAAATGTAATCAAAACATCGGTATTCCTATCGGATCTCAGCGATTTTGCGGCGATGAATGAAGTTTACGCTTCCCGTTTTAAAGCGCCTTATCCCGCGAGAAGCTGCGTTGAGGTGGCGGCGATTCCGAAAGGCTGCAAGGTGGAAATCGAATGCATCGCAGTGAAATAAATCAGAAGACCGGCCTGTCGGCCGGTTTTTTGATTGCGGAAAAAAATGATTTTCCAGCGGGGCACACGCTGACAGTCTCGACTGGAAAGACATCAGCACCGCACAGATTGTGGAACGGGTCAGCCGCAACGTGAAAGACGGATCCATTATATTATTCCACAATAATGCGCAGCATGTGCTGGAATATCTGCCGCAGGTATTGGATAATCTGAAAAACAGCGGTTATGAAATCGTAAAAATAAACGATCTGATTTATCATGAGAATTATCACATCGATAACAACGGCATTCAGATCAGCGACGGAGATACCGGCGAAACAGACGGAACAGACGGAACAGAAGCCGCTTCTTCACAGGATCTGCCGTCCGGCGGACCGGCGGTCTCTGATGAAGCGCAGGCGCCGCAGCGATCGGGAACTGCGCAGCCGCAGGAAGGAGAATGATGTGATGACCGGTGAGGAGACAAACAGCGTTTTCCTTTCAGGAGAGGTGACGGAACCGCCTGTCTACAGCCATTCTTCCTTCGGCGAGGAGTTTTTTCTATTTCAGCTGGGGATCGTGCGCAGGAGCGGGCGTCAGGATGAAATCCGTGTGCTGATTTCCCGGCGTCTTCTGGACATCGCCGGACTTTCCGCCGAAAGGGGCAGTTTTGTTACGGTACAGGGACAGATCCGGACGTATAATCAGCGCGACGCCGATAAAATGCACCTCAGAGTTTTCGTGTTCTGTCATAGAATCGGCGGGTGCGGGCGGTCCGAATGCGGCGACAACAGCGTAACTCTGGAGGGATTTGTGTGCAGGCAGCCGGTGCACCGCATTTCCCCTCTGGGAAGGGAAATCTGCGACGTCATGCTCGCTGTCAATCGGCGTTACGGAAAGTCGGATTATATTCCCTGCATCATCTGGGGCCGCAGCGCGGCGTTCGCAGCCTCCCTGCCTCCAGGAAGCAGAATCCGGGTCAACGGCCGCTTTCAGAGCAGAGACTACCGGAAGCAGACGGCCGGCGGAGCATATGAAATGCGCACCGCCTACGAGATTTCTGTCAGCAGCATCGAGACACCGGAGGAAAAAGAACGGAATCTGCAGATAAAGTACAATTATTGAACACAATTCCCTTAAAGTAAAGAATAAAAGAATAAACAAAGAATCATTTTTGTGTTATAATATTCGAAGTAACTTGTAAAACTAATCAATTAGAGAGGATTTCAAAGACAATGAGTACAAAGTATCTGTATCTGTTTACAGAAGGTAATGCAGACATGAGAGAACTTCTCGGCGGCAAAGGTGCGAACCTGGCTGAGATGACGAATCTGGGCATGCCGGTGCCGCAGGGATTTACGATCACTACGGAAGCGTGTAACCGATATTATGATGACGGCAGAACGATCGCTCCGGAAATCGAGAGCGATATCATTGCTTATATGGCAAAGCTTGAAGAAATTACGGGTAAAAAATTCGGAAATGCCGAAAACCCGCTTCTCGTTTCAGTGCGTTCGGGTGCGAGAGCGTCCATGCCGGGTATGATGGATACTATTCTCAACCTCGGCATCAATGATACGGTTGCGGAGGGGATGATTGCTCTTACAAATAATCCGAGATTCGTATACGACTCTTACAGAAGATTCATTCAGATGTTTTCCGATGTCGTTATGGAACTCCCAAAATCCGATTTTGAAAAATATATCGATCAGTTAAAGGCAGAGCGCGGCGTGAAATATGATGCAGAGCTGAGTGCAGACGATATGAAACAGCTCGTAGCGCATTTTAAAGAATATTACAAAGAAAAGATGGGCGTGGATTTCCCTCAGGATCCGAAGACACAGCTGATGGAATCCGTCAAGGCGGTATTCCGCAGCTGGGATAATCCGAGAGCCAATGCCTACCGGAAGATGAACGATATTCCGGGTAGCTGGGGGACGGCGGTAAATGTGCAGTCCATGGTATTCGGCAACTGGGGTGACGATTCCGGTACGGGCGTGGCGTTTACGCGAAATCCTGCTACAGGAGAAAAGGCTCTGTTCGGTGAGTTTCTCATGAACGCTCAGGGCGAAGACGTAGTTGCAGGCATCCGTACGCCGCATACTATCGATGAGATGGCTGAGATTATGCCCGAAGTCTACAGAGAATTCAAGGAAATCGCAGATAAACTGGAAAATCACTATAAGGATATGCAGGACATGGAGTTTACCATCGAAAGAGGTAAGCTTTACATGCTTCAGACGAGAAACGGAAAGAGAACGGCAGCTTCCGCGCTCAGAATTGCGGTGGCTCTGGTAGAGGAAGGGCTGTGCACGAAGGAAGAAGCGATCCTCAAAGTAGAGCCGAAGCAGCTGGATTCCGTACTCCATCCTCAGTTCAACGCAGATGCGCTGAAAGCGGCAAAGCCGGTGGCTGCCGGTCTGGCGGCTTCTCCGGGCGCTGCCTGCGGTGCGATCTACTTCACCGCGGAGGATGCGAAAGAAGCTGCGGCGGACGGTCCGGTTCTTCTGGTTCGATTGGAGACTTCTCCGGAGGATATCGAGGGTATGGCAGCGGCACAGGGAATCCTCACCTGCAGAGGCGGCATGACGTCTCACGCCGCAGTAGTGGCAAGAGGTATGGGTACCTGCTGTGTCAGCGGCTGCGGAGCGATTTCCATCGATGAAGATACAAAGACTCTGAAGGTCGACGGACATATCCTCAAAGAGGGTGATTTCATGTCCATCGACGGTTCCACAGGAAATGTCTATATCGGCCAGATTCCGACGGAACCGGCACAGATCACCGGCGACTTTGAAATCGTCATGGGCTGGGCGGACGAAGTCAGAAAATTAAAGGTCCGTACAAATGCCGACAACGAACCGGATGCGGCTCAGGCCATCGGATTCGGCGCAGAGGGAATCGGACTGACGAGAACGGAGCACATGTTCTTTGAGGAAGATCGAATCCCTGCAGTGCGCGAAATGATCGTCGCAAGTACCAAGGAGCAGAGAGAAAAGGCGCTGGAAAAACTGCTGCCGATGCAGAGAGGCGACTTCGAAAAGATCTACAGAGTGATGGGCGACAGACCGGTTACGGTACGTCTTCTCGACCCGCCGCTTCACGAATTCCTTCCGAAAGAAGAGGAAGCGATCGCTGAACTGGCCAAGACGATGGGCATCAGCTTTGAAGACCTTAAGAGCACGGTAGTCGGACTACAGGAACTCAACCCGATGATGGGCCACAGAGGCTGCAGACTCGCGGTTACATATCCGGAAATCGCGGCAATGCAGGCCAGAGCCATCATCGAAGCTGCGATCAAAGTAAATAAAGAAACGGAATATACGATTGTTCCGGAAATCATGATTCCTCTGACAGGGGAAGAGAAGGAACTGAAATATGTAAAGGATATCGTAGTAGCTACGGCAGATAAAGTTATCGAAGAGGCGGGAGCGGAGCTCAGATATCACGTAGGTACGATGATTGAGATTCCACGCGCGGCTCTTACAGCGGATGAGATCGCGAAGGAAGCGGAATTCTTCAGCTTCGGTACAAACGATCTGACACAGATGACTTTCGGTTTCAGCCGTGACGATGCCGGAAAGTTCCTGCCGGAATACTATGAAAAGAAGATTTTTGAAAATGATCCGTTCGAACGGTTTGACCAAAAAGGCGTCGGCAAACTGGTTGAGTTGGCCGTAGAACTGGGCAGAAAGCAGAGACCGGATATTCATCTGGGCGTATGCGGAGAGCACGGCGGAGATCCTTCCTCTGTAGAATTTTTCCATAGAGTAGGACTGGATTATGTTTCATGCTCCCCGTTCAGAGTGCCTATTGCGAGACTGGCTGCGGCGCATGCGCAGATCAAGTATCCTCGTTAGTCACGTAGAGAAACTTTGTTTTTTCAGGCGCTTCTACCTGCTGATGCGGGTGGAGCGCTTGTTTTGTTGTTCGGCAGCGGGAGAGTATTGCAGTGATGAGAGAATTCGAAACTTATATTCTTTTTATGATCGCGGAGCTGATCGGAGTGGTTGTCATCCGAAAGATGATGTGCTGTTTCTTCGATGCTCCTTTTAAGGTCCAGCCGATGGAATATATGGGATATATTCTTTATTATATCTTCCATCTGATGGCCTGTTTCCTGAAATTGAATGCGACAACTTATCTGACCGGTCATATGATCCTTCTGACGGCGATTACCTTTTGTTATTCGTCGGGACTGGGAACAAAATTCTGTGCCGCTTTTTATACCGCCGCGGCTGTGGTATTCAGCGACATGGTGTTTCTCTTCCTGTGCGGCTGTACGGAAAGAGGCACGCATTGTGTCTGGAGCTGCTTTGCATCCAAGCTGACACTCGTGGCGCTGATGAGGTTCTTCACGTCGGAAAAGCGCCGCAGTTATTCCTTTCGGGCGATTCCTGCGGGATATATTCTGATGATCGCGGGGATTCCGGCGGCGTCTCTGTATCTTCTGAGCATTCTCGCGGACAGCGGGGTTTCGGCGCCGCATCTGATCGGATGTTCTCTGTGCATTATGGCGGTAAACGGCATCGCCCTCGCCTTTTATTTTCATACGGCGGCTTATTACAAAGAGCAGACACAGTGGGAAATATTTCCGGGAAAAAGTGCGACGGGAAATACCGGTCCCGCAGCGGCTTCGATCAACAGTCTGCGGATCTTTCGCCACGACATGGTCAATCACTTCACGGTGCTGGAGTATTATTTAAAAGAAGGAAATTCGGAGAAGGGACTCGATTATCTGCGGAAAATGAACCATCTGTGTGAGAATCGGGTGGATTTTCATACGGGAAGTCCGGTGGTAGATAGTATTCTCGGCAATAAAGTTTCGGCGGCCCGGCAAAAGGGTATTCATGTATCATGCGATGTCTGTCTTTCCAGGGAGCTTTTTCTTCCGGATTTTGATCTGACCTGTGTTCTCGGGAATCTTTTGGACAATGCGGTGGAAGCCGCGCAGCAGGCTCCGGATAAAGAAATACGCGTCAGTTTGAGATGCAGCGGAAAGCAGTTGGCTCTGGATATCAGGAATACGTTTGAAGGCAGTCTGTGCAGAGGAGAAAATCTTCTGATGACTACGAAGCAGGACCGGGAAATGCATGGGATCGGTCTGCAGAGTGTGG
>CAJLHL010000011.1 GCA_905206455.1 uncultured Eubacteriales bacterium | reverse complement strand
GAGGTAGAAATCTTCTACCGCTTTATCGGCAAAATTGATTAAATGACACCAATATCTTTAACTATGTGATACCGGCGTAGGTTCGCCGGATCTGTCCATGTTCCCGCTGCTGTCGGAACTCTTCGGTGTGGAGATCGACGTTCTTCTGTCGGGAGAATTGAATTCAAATGATCAGACAGGAGGAAATATGAAACGAACCGTTTTTTATGTATGTCCCGACTGCGGAAATATCTTTACCGCCTCTGTGGAAGCGGGCATTACCTGCTGCGGAAAAAAGCTGACGCCTCTTCAGGCAAAAAACGCAGCTGAAGAAGACAGGCTGTCCGTAGAGCAGGTCGGTGACGAGTACTATATCTCATCGGATCACGAGATGACCAGAGAGCACTATATTTCTTTTGTGGCGCTTGCTGCGGGGGATACGGTGATCCTTCGCAGACTCTATCCGGAGTGGAGTCTGAAGACCTATCTGCCGCGAATCGCCCGGGGGAATCTTCTGTGGTATTGCACACAGCACGGTCTCTTTCACCGGAAGCTATGAGCCGCAGCGCTCCGGCCGGCGGCGCAGAAAATTTCGGGCGCCGGCGGCGGGCAAAGGCGGCTCTTATGTGACAAAAATGTAAGACAGAAGAGAGAAATGTAAGCTGAATCTATGGCGGAGCATTTCTCTTTTTTTATATAATAAACGCGTACAAAGGCGGAACTGCTTCAGGGGGAGCGGCTGCCGAAATTTCAGAAGGGGAGGTCGGTGCGCGCCGCCAGCTTGAAAAATCCGCAGACAGGGGAGATCGAGCGCAGGCTGTGAGGAGCTGGACGGCGCCTCCGACAGAAGTAAAGGAGGAGATTCAGATGTCTATTCTGGAAGTGAGTAATCTGAAAAAAGTCTATGTTCAGAGATTGGGAGGAAGCCACGTTCAGGCGCTTTCCAATGTTACCTTTTCCGTAGAGGAAGGTGAATATGTGGCGATCATGGGGGAATCCGGTTCGGGTAAGACGACGCTGCTCAATATTCTGGCGGCTTTTGACCGCCCTACCAACGGTGAAGTGAAATTGGGCGGAAAAAATATGAATGAGATCAGCGAGAAGGAAATTTCTGCGTTCCGCAGGGAAAATCTGGGATTTGTGTTTCAGGACTTTAATCTGCTGGATACTTTTTCTCTCAAGGAAAATATTTTTCTGCCGCTGGTGCTGTCAGGCAAAAAATATCAGGAGATGAGTACGCTCTTAGCTCCGGTGGCCCGCCGGCTGGGGATTACAGATCTTTTGCAGAAGTATCCTTATGAAGTTTCCGGCGGACAGAAACAGCGGGCCGCGGTGGCGAGAGCGGTCATCACACAGCCGAAACTGATTCTGGCGGACGAGCCGACGGGAGCGCTGGACTCCCGTTCCGCCGATGAACTGCTGGATCTCTTCGGGGAACTCAATGGGGAAGGACAGACGATTCTCATGGTTACCCACTCAGTCAAAGCGGCGAGCCGAGCCAACCGGGTGCTGTTTATCCGGGACGGAGAAGTATTTCATCAGATTTATAAAGCGAACCGTAACGACGAGCAGATGTATCAGCTCATTTCCGATACTCTCACCGTACTTGCGACAGGCGGTGATCGGTAATGAGAAAGAACTTCTATCTGAGACTTGCTCTCGGCAATATCCGAAAAAACGGAAAGTTTTATCTGCCGTTTCTGCTGACGTGCATCGCCGCTGCAGCTATGTTTTTCAACATGTGCAGTATCTACACCAATGAGACTCTGACTTCCAGACAGGACGCTCAGATGATTCTGGGGCTGGGAGTGATCGTGATCGCTCTGTTCTCCGCGATTTTTCTCTTTTACACCAACAGTTTTCTGATTAAAAGAAGAAAAAAAGAACTCGCGCTCTACAATATCTTCGGAATGGAAAAACGCCATATCGGACGGATGCTGGTCTGGGAGAAAGTCGTCACCGCTGTCATCAGTATCGGAGGCGGTCTCTTGACGGGGATTCTCTTTGACCGGCTGATGTTTCTCATCCTCTTGAAGACTCTTCACCTGGAACAGGTAAAGTATCATCTGAGCTCCCGTCCGGTCCTGATGACTCTGGCGCTTTTCACCGTGATTTTTCTGCTCATCCTCATCACGGATATCGCCCGGATTCAGCGATCGAGGCCGGCGGAACTGCTGCAGGGCGCGTCGGCAGGAGAACGGGAGCCGAAGAGCAGAAAGATTCTGGCGGTCGCCGGCGCGGTGTCTTTAGCCGCGGGCTACGGTCTGGCTCTGGGTTCCAAGGGGATTTATGCGTTTTTAATGTTTTTCGTAGCGGTTATCTTTGTCATCATCGGTACGTACTGCCTGTTTACCGCGGGCTCTGTCGCTATACTGAAAGGCGTCAAGAAGAGGGAAAATTATTACTACAAGCCGAATCATTTTATTTCCGTCTCCGGTATGATCTACCGGATGAAGCAGAATGCCGTGGGACTGGCAAATATCTGCGTTCTGTCCACTGTAGTCCTGGTCATGCTCTCCAGTACGGTCAGCCTGTATGTGGGAGTCAGCGATATTGTGAAGCAGAACTATCCTTATGACATCAGCGGCGCTTATCCGGAGGGCGGACAGGTGGAGGCCGCAGAAGAGATGAACCGGATCGCATCTGAAATGAACCTGGAAATCGAAAACTATTCTTCTTACGAGACGTTGTCGGTGACTTTTGTGAAAGATGGTACTGCGTTTGAAAGATCCGATCTGGATAATGCCAGTATGAACAACGTGGCGGTGCTGATCTTCATGGACAGCCACTCTTATCTGAATCTGACAGGACAAAAAACAGATCTTGCGCAAGATGAGGTCCTGGTCTGGAACAGTTCTTCGGTAAAGAAAAAATCCCGCCTTGAGGCAGGGGACACTCTCGATATTCTCGGAACAAAGCTGCGGGTGAAAGACACCGCCGACGAATCTCCGATGCCGGGCAGAACGTCTTATCCTGTGGATGACGTATATTACATCGTCCTCAGCGACGAGAGTATGATGGAGCGAATCGACCGGCTTCAGAGAGATCTTTACGAAGAGCATTACAGCGTCGTCAACCGGATCTTTCAGTTCGATCTCTCCGGTACTGACGACCAGGAAAAAGCTTTTTATAACGAGGTGTCTGCCAATATCAGCCAAGCCCGGAAGGCCGCCGGCGAAGGCGGAGGAAACTCTGCGGATATGAGCCGGTACGATTATCCGACGACGACGGTGTCTTCCCGGGCGGACAGTGTAAACCGGGTCTACGGTCTTTATGGAAGTTTTCTGTTTATCGGACTTTTCCTGGGACTGCTGTTCATATTCGCCACGGTGCTGATCATCTATTATAAGCAGATTATCGAGGGCTACGAGGATAAAGAGCGTTTCGAAATCATGAAAAAGGTGGGGCTGAGCAATACGGAAATCCGGTCGGCGGTCAAGAGTCAGATTCTCACCATGTTTTTCCTGCCGCTGGCGGCGGCTGTAATTCACACAGTTTTCGCCTTTCCGATGGTCAAGATCATTCTCGGAATGATGGGACTGTCGGATGTGTCGGTATTTATCGTCTGTACGGCAGCCGTCGTATGCGTTTTCGCCGTGTGTTATGCCGCTGTCTATGCTCTGACCGCCAAGGCGTATTATAAGATCGTGTCATAAATGAGTGCGGCAAGGGGAAAGATCGAGGGGAAGGAGCCTGTGATACAGGCTCCTTCCCCTCGGCTGTTTTTGCACTTTCCGCCGTATTTCATGTCTCGCAGAGTGTTTCATTGGCGGGAATTTTAAGGAGCTGCCGCTGGGAATGCGGGCATTTTAAAGAGAGCGGAGAAAATGTAGCAGTATTTCGGAAGGAAATTTGATAAAATGGAAAAAACAGAACGGGAATGCGAAGGAACGCAGGAGGAATGTGATTTAATGGATGGTTTTATTTTAAAGGGTGATATCGGCTGGAGTGTTTCAAAGGATGAGATGCGGACGGTTTCCGGAGGTTATCTGGTGTGCGCGGAAGGGGTATCTCTGGGCGTCTTTGAGGAACTGCCGAAGGAATACCGGGGTCTGCCTTTGAGAGACCTCACGGGAAAGCTGATCGTGCCCGGGCTGACTGATCTTCATATCCACGCGCCGCAGTACGAATTCCGGGGAACGGCGATGGATCTGGAGCTCATCGAATGGCTGGACCGTCAGACGTTTCCCGCAGAAGTGAAATACGGCGACACGGAGTATGCGGAACGGGCGTACGCTGTTTTCGCAGATCAGATGAAGAAAAGCGCTACGACGAGAGCCTGTATTTTCGCTACCCGTCACAGTGAGTCCACGAAAATTCTCATGGATCATATGGAAGCGACCGGGATCGTTTCTTTCGTAGGAAAGATCAATATGGACAGAAATGCTCCGGAGGAGCTGAGGGAAGACAGCGTTTCGTCGGCGGCCGATACCGTCGCTTGGCTGGAAAGTGTCCGCGGAAAATACGAGCGCACTTTTCCTATTCTGACGCCTCGCTTTATCCCCAGCTGTACAGACGAACTGATGAGATCTCTGGCGGAAATCCGCCGGGAATATGCGCTGCCGGTGCAGTCCCATCTGTCGGAAAACCAGGACGAAGTGGCGTGGGTGAAGGAGCTCTGTCCCGAAGCGCAGTTTTACGGCGACGCTTATCAGAGGTTCGGCCTCTTCGGCGGCGAGGCGAAAACAGTCATGGCTCACTGTGTTTATTCCTGTACGCAGGAGACGGAACTGATGAAAGATAACGGCGTATTTATCGCCCATTGCCCGGCTTCCAATATGAACTTGGCCTCCGGTATCGCGCCGGTGCGCAGTTATCTGGACAGAGGTCTGAATATCGGTCTGGGAAGCGATGTGGCAGGAGGGCAGACAGAGTCCATTTTCCGGGCGATGACGGATGCGATACAGGTGTCGAAGCTGTATTGGCGGCTGATCGATCGGAACAGCCTGCCTCTGGCTTTTGAAGAAGCCTTTTATCTGGCGACGGCGGGAGGCGGAGCCTTTTTCGGAAAAGTCGGCAGTTTTGAGAGGGGATTTGAACTGGATGCGGTCGTCCTGGATGATTCGGTTCTGCCCTGTGTGCAGCCGCTGTCCGTAAGGGAACGCATCGAAAGAGCGGCATATCTGTCCGCAGATCTGACGGCTCTGTGTGAAAAGTACGTGAGAGGCAGAAAGGTTTACGAGAGAGTCTGCGAATCGTCGGAGAGCAGGCGCCGGTAAGTCAGATCCATACCGATGGCCCCCAGAGGAGCCGTGATGAGTATGGCCAGAACCGCTGTGGAGAGCACGATTTCGCCGCAGGGCAGTCCCATGGCGAGGGGAACAGAGCCGATGGCCGCCTGTACGGTGGCTTTCGGCAGGTAGGCGATGATGCAGAAGAGACGTTCTTTTCCTGTGAGCTGTGTGCCCAGCAGACACAGACAGACCGCAGCGGAACGGAAGAGCAGAGCGAGGAGGATCATGGCTGCAGCCGCCAGACCCGCGCTCAGCGTATAACGGATATCTACGGCGGCGCCTACTAAAACAAAGAGGAGGACTTCGGCGGCGATCCACAGTTTTCCGAATTTTTCGGAGAGACGGTTTGATACAGATCCGGGGCTCTGAATCTTCAGCATACAGGCCATGCTGACCACTGACAGCAGACCGGAGACAGACACTGTGCCTTTCAGCCATGTTTCGACTGCCATCAGCAGGAAGGACGTCCCCAGTACAATGATGACTTTCATGCTGTTTCGGATGTAGTGCTGACGGACGTAAGCCGTCTCGAAGAACCGGAAGAGAAGATACCCTGTCAGAGCCCCCAGCGCGGTTCCCAGAAGAATTGAAACGGGAATATTGATGAAATCTGTCATATGAGCGCTTCCGCCCTGCGCCATACTGACGAAGGCGGAAAAGAGCACGATGACGAAAATATCATCACAGGAGGCTCCCGCCATGATGAGCTGCGGAATGCTTTTGGAGGTGCCGCGCTTCGTCTCCATCAGCTGAACCATCCGTGGAATCACCACCGCAGGGGAAACGGCTCCCAGTACGGCGCCCATCACCGCGGCTTCGATTCTCGTGACGCCGAGAATGTGCGGGGCGAAAAGGACAAAAGCGAGAATTTCGAAACTGGCCGGCAGAAACGACATCAGGACTGCCGGCCGGCCTACTCGTCTCAGATCCGCCGGATCCAAGGAAAGACCTGCTTTCAGAAGGATGATGATCAGCGCCGCCTGGCGCAGTTCTGCAGATATGGACAGAATCGACGGATCCAGAAAATCCAGCGCATAGGGGCCCAGAACGATTCCTGTAATCAGCATACCGATAATCCGCGGCAGTTTCAGACAGCGGCAGATACCGGCCGCAGACAGACCGACGAGAAAGATGAGTGCGAGCGATGTCAGCATGATAAATTCCTCCTGATATTAAAAAATTTCTTTATGAGGCTGATAACTTCGGGCGGTGCAATATATGTCACGGGTTTTCGCGCGCCGGTTTTCGCGGGATGCAAGTTCCCGCAGGCGCGATCACAGTCTCTGGAGATGAGAATGATGGCCCGTGATGTCGGGAACGCAAACCGGCGGGGAAAGTCCCGTTATCGCATCCGGAGAGATCCCGGGCTGCGATTGTTCCCGGTGCGAGCCTGATGGGAAGACCGCGTTATCGCATTCGGTGAGATCCCCGGAAGTCAAAAAACAAAAAACTGATGACATCTGTGAAAAAATCACAGAAGTCATCAGCTGAATCAGCGGTTTCGATTTCTCGGGGGAGAACTTCATTCCCTAAAAATATTATATCGAGCGATGCGGAGTTTGTAAACCCCGAAAAAGACATCTTTCGTTCTCTGCCGCTCTCCGCGCAGGTATTCTACAGCGGTAAAAGCGCCTGCCGGACCGAGAACGGGATATCGCCGTTCTCCGTAAAGTTTGAAATCTGAAACGTGTGAAGCTCCCTTTTCTTTTATACGGCTGAACTCGGCGGTTCCCGGGAGATTTTTCCGTGAATAGGGTCTCTCCGGGATAAGACCGGCGTCGGATTATATGTTTATTTTAACGGAAACGGAAAGGGGATGCAAGAAAGTGCGGAGCGTTGTCCTGCTCATGCGGAGATTCCGAAGGATCTTTTCGTCTAAAATTCTTTGTTTTCTATGATTCTGACGCTGATCCTGTAGGAAATCAGCAGACACAGGAGAGAAAATATCAGGCATCCTGCGCTGAAGACAGACAGCGAAAGGGACTGCAGCGCGTTCAGCATGCTTTTTACGTCGATACCGAAGCCGCTGAGAATTTTCATCGCGAAGTAAATAACGGCCGAGCCGATGAGGAAAATCGCCATCATAGCGATGATGCCTCTGTTTCCCCCGAATTTCATCTGTGTGGGAATCATGACGGCATTGAGCAGGAAGGTCAGCGCAGCGATGAGCAGCGCTGTGAAAATATATTCGGAGAGGACGAGGTCCGGAACCCGGTGCAGATCGAATACGATAGCCAGCGCGGTAGAGACCGTCCATACGATGATATTTGTCAGTATGGTGAGAATATATTTTTCCGCAGCATAGGATTTTCTCGCGAAAGGCAGAGTGAAGAGGAATGCGTTTCCGTTGTCCAGATCGTCGTAGGACAGTGTTCCTACCGTGAACATCGCGCTGACGATACAGGCGTAACCGATGATAATCGTAGCGGTGACTTCCGTGAAAAGATAGAAAAGGATGACTGCAGCGAAAATCACGGCGAAGCTTTTCTGGTTTTTCATGAGCTTCAGATCTTTGATCATAAGTCCTTTCATTTTACGTTTCCTCCTTTTACCATCATGGTGATCATCTCGTCGATGCTCCCTTTTTCGATAACGATGCCGGGATAATTTTCTTCATAATAACGTTTTTCCGAAGTGAGGCAGCTGATGCCGAAGCTCTCTTTCATCATTCGGAGAAGATATCTTTTGTCAAGGCGGTCGTACTGCTGTGCGCTGACTTTCAGCAGCCCGTATTCACTGAGCAGCACATCGGTCTCCTCGTGAAACACGATATGTCCGTCGTGAATCATGTACAGGTCGTCGCAGAGTTTTTCCAGATCGCCGGCGATGTGGGAGCTGATGAGGACAGAACGGCGTTCGTCCTCTTCCAGATATTCGCGGATCAGATCGAGAACGGTGTCTCTGGCCACCACGTCCAGACCGGAGGTAGGCTCATCCAGAATGATCAGCTGCGCCCGGTGGCTCAGCGCCAGAAGAATTTTCAGCTGAGCTTTCATTCCGATGGAGAAATCTTTCAGTTTTTTATCGAAAGGCAGCTGAAAGCGGCGGCAGCGCGCCACGAAGGTATTGCGGTCAAAATTCCGGTAGAAATGATTCATAATGGGAAGAATATCTTTGATATTCAGATAATTGCTGAAACCGGAATCGGATAGAACGACGCCGATATTTTCTCTGTCGCGAGTATTCAGATCGCAGAGATCTCTTCCGAATATTTTTACACTGCCTTCGTCGATGCGGACGAGTCCCAGCACGGATTTAAATGTGGTGCTCTTTCCGGAACCGTTGGGGCCCACCAGTCCGGTGATGCATCCGGGGCTGACTTCAAGCGAACAGTCCAGCCGGAAACTCCCGTAATTTTTTTTCAGATGATCTATTTTCAGCATTTTTTCCTCCATAATTCTTTTTCTGCCGTCAGGCACGGGACTTGATTTTGTATGAAAATAGCGGCGAGCGCCGGTATCAGTCTTCGATAATCAATTCAAACAGCGCGCGGATCTCCGGATCGGTGAGACCGTACTGGCGGCCTTTCTGAATGGCTGTCTCCAGATCGGCTTCCACGTCTTTGCGGCGTTCTTCCAGCATGAGTTCCTGATTTGCGGCGGCGATGAAACTCCCTTTTCCATGGATGGTGACGACGAATCCCTCTTCTTCCAGGCGGTCGTACGCTTTTTTCACCGTCAGCGCGCTGATTTTAAGTTCCTTGGACAAAGAACGTACCGAAGGCAGAGCGTCGTCCGCTTTCAGAATTCCGTCCATGACCGAGGCCTTGATCTGCGCGGTGATCTGTTCGTAGATCGGTATCATCGATGAGTGGTTGATAATGATATTCATAGGCAGCCCTTTCCATGCGATTGGCAATTGTGCCGGTACTCCGCGGAAAACCCGGAGGAGAACCGGTTCTTTTCGAAAAGCAATTTTGTGTTAACAGCATATAACAGTGTATGACTGTTGTCAACTGTTATATACTGTTTTTCTGAAATTTTTTGCGTACCGCAATGAAAGAAAACGGAAATAAGTGTTGACACTGTATTAGTATGAATGGTACACTAAGAACAGTTGAAGAACGAGCGGGATTATCAGGGGAGCCGGCGAGTTTTTCCGGTGCGGAGTTCTGGCAGGCTGTCTGATCAGAGCGCGCCGCCGATTTCGGCATCGCATCGGCAAATGTCGGCGCGAGATCAGTCCGTATGCTGCCGGACGACGGGGGTATCGTTTCTCAGGGGCGCAGTGTCCGGATCTGTCCGGTTTTTCCGTTCGTTCTTCCCATACCAGTGAAAGGGGGAAATCTTATTGTTCCAGGTAGACATGAAGAGCAGAAAGTCCATTTACGAACAAGTCGTAGATAATATCAAAGAATTGATCGTTACTGGAATTTTATCTGCGGAGTCAAAGCTGCCGTCGGTCCGCGAGTTATCGAAGACACTTACCGTCAATCCGAATACCGTTCAAAAGGCGTATCGGGAATTAGAACATCAGGGGTATATCTACACGGTTACGGGTCTGGGATGTTTTGTAAAGGAGAGAGATGAGATGCAGTTTGACGAGAAGAGATTCAGCCAGGTCAGCGACGATCTGAAATTCGCTGTCAAGGAGCTGATGTTTATGGGGATTACTTCAGACGAAGTGAAAGAAAAGGTAGACGAGGTTTACAGCGAAGGGAGTGGCAGAGCTTGATTACCGTGAAAAACGTAAATAAGCATTTCGACGACTTTCACGCGCTGAAGGATCTGTCGATCAATGTAAATACTGGTTCCATCTACGGGCTGGTAGGCACAAACGGTTCCGGCAAGACGACGATTATCAAACATCTGACCGGAATTCTCAGACAGGACTCGGGGGAAATCCTGTTTGACGGGGAACCGGTTTATGAAAATCCGGCCCTTAAGGCACAGATCGGTTTTGTACCGGATGATCTGAGCTATTTCGCACCGTATACGATGAAAGACGCGGTGAAATATTATCAATCTCTCTATCCCGTATGGGATCAGGAACGTTATGACGAGATGAGAAAGGCTTTCGATCTGGGCAGCGGAAAGAAGATGAACAGCTTCTCAAAGGGGATGCAGAAACAGGCGGCGTTCATCCTGACCATGTGCACCAGGCCGAAGTATCTGATTCTGGATGAGCCTATCGACGGTCTCGATCCGATCATACGAAAGCTGGTCTGGAAATATATTATCGACGACGTTTCCGAGGGGATGACGGTGCTGATCTCATCTCACAATCTTCGTGAGATGGAGGGGATCTGCGACAGCATCGGCATTTTAGACAAAGGAAGAATGCACATTGAGAGAGATCTCGACGAGCTCAAATCCGACATCAATAAGATTCAGGTGGCGTTTAACGATAAGGCCGACGCGGAAAAGGGGTACGCAGGTCTGAATATCGTACACAGAGAATCGAGAGGAAAGGTGGATCTGCTGATCATCCGGAACGACAGCGAACAGATCCGCCGGGCGCTGGAACCGTATCGTCCGATACTGTTCGACGTACTTCCTCTGACACTGGAAGAGATTTTTATTTACGAACTGGGAGGTGAACACTATGAAATCAAAGACATCATTCTTTAGCGTTTCACCTGCCGTCATCCGCGAGGATTTTCGAAGATTCTGGGCGATTCCGGTATTTGCCTTCATCGGATATTTTCTCTTCGGCATTCTGCCGATTCTGACCCGGTATTCTCTGATCAGGGAAGACGGCGGAATCAATGCCATGAGAGTGGGAAGCATCGTAGACAATCTCCTGGCGGGGCAGAATCCTTTTATCATTTTAAATTCACTCTGGGTGCCGCTTCTGGCAGGTCTGCTGATATTCAGTTATCTGCACCGCACCGGCAGCGTCATGTCGGTTCATTCGCAACCGCTGACGAGAAATACACTGTTCAGCAGCCATTTCCTGTCCTGTCTTTTATTCTGTGTCCTGCCGGTTCTTCTGACGGGAATCGTTCTGCTGATCATCGCTCAGCCGATCTATGATCCGACGGCGGGCATGTACGCGGAGGAAAACCTCTTCGCCCGCAGCCGGGTGCTTTTGTGGATGTGGGATTACTGCCTGACGTCGCTCTTCGTTTTAGCTGTCGTGATCTTCGGGGGCATGATCACCGGAACGTCGGTGCATCATTTTATCGCGGCTGTCGGATTCAATGTCATCGTACCGGCGATCTATCTGATTTTGAAATTGTACTATCTGATGTATCTGTTCGGTTACAACGAATATAATTTTCAGAATATCGACGACCTGTCTCCTGCGATCAAATCGGTAGCATATAATCCGATCGGCCTGAAGTGGAGCGTCATCTATCTGGCAGTCACAGCGGTCATCATCGCTTTCAGCATGTTCCTCTATAACAAGAGAAAGCTGGAACGGGCGACGGACGGTGTGGTGTTTAAGCCGGCTAATGTGCTCATCACGCTGCTCTTCGGATTTCTCGGAATGTCTCTTTTGGGATTCGCTTTCCACACGATTTTTGAAGAATCTCAGGGAATCACTGTTTTCGGCTATATCTGCGGAGCTCTGCTGGCGATGATTATCGTTCGCATGATCATTATGAAGACGGTACGTGTCTTTGACAAACCGTTCTTAAAAACAGCGGTCGCTTATCTCGTCGCCGCGCTGGTCTTCTTCGCGGTTATCGTCTTCGATCTGACAGGTTTCGAATCGAGAGTTCCGGATCCCCAGAAAATCGATCAGGTGGAAATCACCAGTCCGGCGCTCAACCAGATGATCGCTTCGGATGATATGCAGCGAAGAGAATTCAGAGAGCCGGAGACGATCGCTCTCGTCGCGCAGCTGCACAAAGAGATCATAGAAAACAAAGAGATCTGCGAGAAAGGCGACTCCAACTACGACAATCTGATCGAAATTTCCTATTGTACAGGAAGTCGCGACAGCGATCGTTATAAAGTAAAGCAGGCGAGAAGCTATGAAGTTCCGGCTTCCCTGCTGAAAGAAAGCGAGACCTACCGGAAACTGATCGACAGCGACGAAGTGAGGGGTATGCGCGAAAATGCGATGAATCTCAATACGGCGGACAGAAAAGCGGAAATCCTGTCGGGAAATATCATCCCGGTCAATACCGCATATGATGAAGAAAGCGAACCTGCTGTCTCGATCAGTATGCCGAAAGAAGATATGGCGGAATTTTATGAAGTCTATCGTCAGGAGATCCTGTCCCTCGCCGCGGAAAAACTCATAGAACGCCGCTGGAAAGCGGATTACGCTGCAATCGTACTCTATCTCGACGTACAAACACAGGGAAGTTCCTCTCCTGCGGCGGAAACCAGAGAATTTTCTCTGAAAAACAGCGATACAGCGAGTCTGGCCTGGCTGCGGGAAAAAGGATATCTCGCTCAGCTGGAAAGCAGTATCGAAAATAACCGGTCTGCGGCGGCGCTCAGCACGATCGTTTCGGGAGAATACGGAGTCGTTTCTTCTTCTCAGGATCTCATCGGCGGCGTACTGCCGGAAGCGGATAAAAATACGGTGATCGTCAGTGATCCTGCGCTGATGAGATCTCTGTACAGCCTGGCGCTGGATTACTCCGCCGTCGAGTTATTAGAGAAAGAAAATCTGTCGGAATATTGCTGGCTCGCGTTCTATTCAAAAGCGAATGCCGAGGGCTATCGCGAATGTGACCTCGGATTTATCCGAAGGGCGGATATTCCTTCGGGAATCGGAGCGCCGGCAGAATAATCAGATTCCGGAATAATACGAAAAACATCCGAAATCCGAGGAAACGTCCAAAGATCAGCCGTATTCTCTGGCTGTGCTCAGCGGGGAAGAAAAACGCCAACTGCTGATACAGGCGTTCGCAGGAAAATAATTTCAAAGCATTGCGTTGCAGCGCTTGTCAGGCGGGATCGGCAGCGGAAAAACAAGAGGCACTTGGCTTTTCAAAGCTGAGTGTCTTTTCTTTTGTTTGTTTAAAGGTTTGGAAACGTACTCGTTCTCTGACGCACTGTTCGGAGAGACCCTTAAAATACCGCGGGACGGTGGACAGCTCGTGACACATCTCATTGTTCAGCCCGCCGGGGGCGTCCGCAGAGAAGCACAACGGGACCGGCAGGCAGATAGAGATGTTTGAAATACTTACTATAATTTTCTTGAAAAGTGTAACCTGCGCGTCCTAAACGGTGCTTATCAGGAAGAAGGGTGTTTCAGATATAAAGAGAAAGGAGAGGAAAGCTTTGAATGACAATCGAATTGTTGAACTGTATTTATCCCGTGACGAAACCGCCATCAAGCAGACCTCCGATCAATTCGGAACACGTCTGTACTCTTTGGCGTACGGGATAGTCAATGACCATCAGACAGCCGGAGAATGACGAAACGTCTTTTTGCGAAGGTATTGGTATTTGGAGTCCATCGCTTCCCTCAAATCTCATGTTCCGCCCGGTATTTTTCTTTTCCGCAGTTTCATCACAGGCGTTCCTTCGGGAACGTCTGTCGTTTTGCCATGTTTTTTCCGGCTGTGAAAATTTGTGTTGCCTGATGCGGCGTTTGCGGATAACATATTAGAGAAAACGATTCGGAGAGGAGAAGAAGAAAGTGAGAAAACAGATATGAAAACGGCCAGAATTATAGATGTTTGCATCAGCGAAAAGAAAGGCGTGCAGAAAGTGCCCGCGGAACGGATTGAAATGCGCCCGGACTGGGGAATTGAGGGGGATGCTCATGCGGGAAACTGGCACAGACAAGTATCCCTTCTGGCGCAGGAGAGTGTCGATCATCTTCAGCGGCTTCTGACCAAGATTCGGCTGAAACCGGGGGATTTCGGCGAAAATATCGTTACGGAGGGAATCGTCCTATACGAGCTTCCCGTCGGGACCCGGATGAGAATCGGCACTGCGCTGGCGGAAGTGACGCAGATCGGAAAAGAGTGTCATCAGGGCTGTGCGATCCGTCAGGCGGCGGGTGACTGCGTGATGCCCCGGGAAGGTATTTTCGTAAAAATACTGGAACCGGGCGTCGCTAAAAAGGGCGATATGATCGAACTTTTGGAAGAATCTGCCGAAGCGCAGGGCGCCGGCGGTTCCGAAGAGGGGACGGCGTGAGACGAAAATCCGCAGACAGAGTTCAGCGCTTGTGGTATAATAGCTTCAACTTAGCGATTTGCAAGAGAAGCGCAGCAAGAGCTTAGTTGAACTCATACCTGTCCCTCGGCGACAGTCGAGTTGAAGCAGAAAGAGAAGACGAAGACTGAGCCGTAGCCGACACGGTATAATAGCTTCAACTTAGCGATTTGCAAGAGAAGCGCGGCAAGAGCTCAGCCGGACGAATGAAGCCTGTTTTGTTTGCAGCACAAACATATCGAAGGACAGGAGGAAATCTCTCTATTCGCCGGTTTTTGCAGAGCGTCTGTTCTTCCGCGGCTCTCTGCGCCGAGGCAGAACCGTGCGCTGATCCGCTTATTGATTTTGAAACGGGGGAGGGTCTTTATGTCTGAGACAACAGATAAGATCGTGAAAGATATACTCGAAAGCTATCGCGAAGATCAGCTGACGACGCAGATTGACAAATCTTCGCAGCCGAACCGGGCTGTGGTGGTGGATGTGCTGGAATCCATCCGGAAGCTGGTGTTTCCCGGATTTTTCGAGGTCAAAAATCTCCGTTCGGAATACATCGAGTACTATGTCGGAGAGCTGGTGGAGGATATCAAGTATCATCTGAGCAAGCAGATGATGAAAGCGTATCTCTGCTGCGAGCCGTCCAGCTGCGGCTTCGCGGAAGCCATCGAACTGGAAGTCGGCAGTAAGTGCGACGAATTTCTCAGCAGGATCGGAAAGATCAGGGAATATCTCGAGACGGACGTTCAGGCGGCTTATGACGGCGATCCCGCCGCTTACAGCATGGAAGAGATTATTTACTCCTATCCGGGAATCTACGCTATCACCGTTTACCGGATTGCCCATGAACTGTTTACCATGGGTGTTCCTCTGATTCCGAGAATTATGACAGAGCATGCTCACGGGCTGACAGGCATCGATATCCATCCGGGCGCTGCGATCGACAAGTATTTCTTTATCGATCATGGCACCGGCATCGTGATCGGGGAGACCACGACCATCGGGCATCATGTGAAAATTTATCAGGGCGTGACTCTGGGAGGCCTGTCCACCAAGGGAGGCCAGGCGATCAAAGGAAAAAAGCGTCATCCTGACATCCAGAACTATGTGACGATCTATTCGGGAGCGTCCATTCTCGGCGGCGAGACAGTCATCGGCGAAGGTTCCACCATCGGAGGCAACGCTTTCGTCACCTCATCGGTGCCCGCCAATACGACAGTGCTGATGAAAAATCCGGAACTGATTTATAAGTCATGAAAATAAAAGAGGGTTCGGCGTATCCGCGGGAGCGGAGACGCCGCCCTTTTTGTATGAGGAAAATAATGATGAACAGACTAAACGATCGATTTTATATGAATTTTTACGGCCGGACGGAGGCGGTGGAACAGGCTTTTTCCGAATGGAGATACGCGGGAAAGCCGGAGAGAAAGGAAAACTGTCTGCGTTACGCTGTGGACACGTCCGCATTTACGGATGGGGGACGCGATGACAGCGAGGACGGCATGGAACCTCTGGAGGTTTTTTATTATGTCCTCTATCCCGGTGAAATGCCGGACCGTTCTCTGGAGATGCTTCCCCGCTGGAACAGTGACGGCGGTTTCTGGGATGGCAGCGACGATATCTGGGAGTACTGTCTGATCGGCGACAGCCGCGAAAACGCAGACGCACTCTTTCACACTTATCTGCCGGAAAACGAGAGCATGTTTGACGAGGCGTGTGTGATCCGCTTCGCCGACGAAGCTTCTTTTATCGCCTACCTGAAGTGCACCGCTCTGGGATACCGGGGAAACCACCGCCAGGACCATTATCCGGCGGAACATATGCCGCTTCACCACACGCCGGGAGTGCCGCTGTCCTATAAAATGATAAATCCCGAAGAAGCGGAGGCGCTGCCGAAAGGCGAGAATATCGGAATGTACGCTTTCTGCACCTCGCCGGAAGAAGCGGAACGTGCGGAAACATTCTGTGAGAAGGAGAGCGGACTTCACTGCTTCGGGGGTCTCGTAACTTCCGATGACCAGCCGGAGTCCTTCTGCAGATTTCTCGTGCCGGTCTACGATGGCGATATCAGAATTCTGAGGACGCTGTATCATATTCAGAACAACTATGCGGTGGAACAGGGGTTCGTCCTGGAGGCGTACCCGGCGGGCATTCATATCGCGGAAACCCCAGAGGGCAGAGGGCTTTTCGATGCCTGCGGCGGTCTGTGGATTTTCCCTCCTCTCAACGAGGATATTTATACGGTCAGCGGTGAGGATGACGGTTATCTCGTCAGTGTTCAGGGCGGCAGAAAAGGAATGATCCGCATCATGGGCGACAGCAGGCTCCGCAAGATCGTAGCGGCGCTGCTCATACCGTGTGAATACGATGAAATCTTCCAAAGAGGCGGAGAGATCGTCTGTATCAGGGATGGAAAAGAATACAGGTACGATAAGCGCCGCGACCGGATCGCGGATTAGAGAAAATTTACGACGTGTGATTTCTTGCCGGCGCGTCGGAGGCGCGGCATAGCCGGATTTCGGACAGAAAGGAAATCTGCGCCGGAGTGTTTATCTGCGGATCGATAAAACCGCTTCGTGCAGCTGTCTGAGAGCCTGTTCCATAACCGGACGCGGGCAGGCGGTGTTGATCCGCTGAAATCCCGCGCCCTCCGGGCCGAACATGCTGCCTCTGTCCAGCCACAGACCGGCGTCCTGTGTGATGAAGCGCTCCAGTTCCTCGTCGCCGAGACCGAGACCGCGCATGTCGAGCCACAGGAGGTATGTGCCTTCCGGGCGGATCAGGCGGACTTCCGGAATGTTTTCAGCGAGGTAAGACGCCGTAAAGTCCATATTGCCGCGAATATAATTCCTGACTTCCTGAAGCCACGGCAGCCCGCTTTCGTAGGCGGCGCGGCAGGCGGTGAGTCCCATGACATTGATTGCGGAAGCACCGATGTCGGTGACCGTCTTTCGGAAACGGCGGCGCAGATCATCGTCAGCGATGATGATGTTGGAGGTGTTGAGGCCTGCCAGATTAAATGTCTTGCTCGGTGCGGTGCACAGGATGCAGCGTCTGCGGTACGGTTCTCCCAGGGATGCGAATACCGTATGAGGGTGGTCTGACCAGACAAAGTCGCAGTGAATCTCGTCCGCTACGATGAGAACATCGTGTTTCAGACAGATATCCCCCAGTTTTTTTAATTCTTCCCGGGTCCAGACCCGGCCTACCGGATTGTGAGGGCTGCAGAGGAGATACAGACGGACGCCGCTGCTGACGATTTTTTCCTCCACATCCGCGAAGTCGATTTCGTAGCGGCCGCCTTTCAGCTGGAGCGGACTGTTGATCAGACGGCGCTTCAGACCGTCGATGAGATTGCTGAAGGGATAGTAGACCGGCCGGTTGATTAAAACGGCGTCTCCCCTTTCCGTAAATGTGCGGATCGCTGCGGACAGTGCGAAGACGACTCCGGGAGTCGTCACGATCCAGCGGGGATCGATGTCAAAATGAAAATGGGTACGAAACCAGCCGCAGACAGCGTCATAATAATTTTCTTCTGCGGCGCCGTAGCCGAAGATACCGTGCTCTGTCCGGTCGCGGAGAGCTTTTATAACGGGGTCAGGCACCCGGAAATCCATATCGGCCACCCAGAGCGGAAGAAGTTTTTCTCTTTCCGGATCGCGGTTTCCGGCTCCGTATTTCACGGAGTCACTGTGTTTGCGGTCGATTTTTTCATCTAATGGATTGTTTTGGTACATAAATATTTCCTCCGATACTTTCTGTGACTGGCGGATGCAGCGCGGTGCAGATCCGTATACGATGTCCGAAGCAAAGCGGCCCGGGTTTTTCTGAGATCAATTATATCTCAGAAACGGAAGTCATAAAATGAAAAAACGCATTTTTTCACTGAATTACAGCAATACATGAAATATAAAAATTTTTGTCTGTGCGGGCGGGAAAGCCGCCGGTGCGCTATCACAGCAATAAGACTTAGAACAGAGGTGAAATTTTTCTATGGAACAATGGCGGAAAAATCTGTATACCATGATGACCACCCAGATCTGCTGTATGATCGGATTTGGACTGGTATCTCCCTTTATCGCATTTTACTTTCAGGAAATGGGCATGGAGATGGGAGCGGAACTGGATCTGGCGGTCAGTCTGGCCAATACTCTTCCTGCGGTGGGTATGGCTATAGCGTCTCCGATCTGGGGGATGCTGTCCGACCGTTACGGAAGAAAATCCATGCTGGTGCGGGCCTGTACGTTTGCCGGAATTCTCATGATTCTCATGGGGCTGGTGGACAGTGTGCTGCCGTTTCTTCTGCTTCGTCTGCTTCAGGGCTTTTTTACGGGAACTGTGACGGCTTCTATGGCTTTCGTATCGGCGAATACCCCGGAAGAACATATGAGCGCTTCTCTGGGAATGCTGTCCGCGTCTAATTTCATCGGATTTTCTATCGGTCCGGTGATGGGCGGACTGATGGCGGAATGGATCGGCTACACGAATTGTTTCTTTGTAGCGTCAGCTCTCATGTTTTTCGCTACTTTTATCGTGGTTGCGGTTACCGTGGAAGATCCTTCGACTTACGGAAAAGAACTGGTGGAAAAAAGCAGGGCCAGAAAGCTGGAGCAGAAACAGAAGAGGGCCGGTACGGCGGTATCGGGTCTTCGGGCGGTCTCTCCTGTGATCATCAGTCTCTTTGCGGTGCTCCTGATTCAGCGGACCGCACGGATGGCGTTTACACCGTTTCTCGCGCTCTACGTGGAAGATGTGAGGGGCACGATGGAGTGGGCTTCCGGTATCACGGGAATTATCAACGGCAGCGTCTGCATCGCCACGTCGATTTCTTCGGTCACCTTAGTGCGGCTGGCAGACCGATACGATAAGATTAGTCTCATCCTGCTTTATGCGGTGCTGACTCTTCCGGTATCTCTGCTGCTGATACCGAACGTATCGCTGGTCTTTTTCGCCGTGAGCTATACGATGTATTATTTTATCTACGGCGCCATCGAACCGATTATCACAGCGGCTCTGTCGGAGCATACGCCGCCGGAGTCGAGGGGCACGCTCTTCGGTTGGATCGGAACATTTCAGAATCTGGCGGGGATATTCGGGCCGCTGCTGGGCAGCGCCATATCGGCGGCTTTCAGCGGTTACCAGTCGATTCTCGCCGCCATCAGTGTAATGGTAGCTGTGGTGATCTGCTGTATCGCCTTTGTCCGAAAGCGGATTGTACAATAGCGGCAGAAAATATTTGTCCCGCGGAGTACAGAAGGCAGCGCGGGAGAACTTCGTCCGCGCTGTCCGATTCCGGAGGGAGGCGAAACAGATCGGAGGTTCACAATTCCGGGAATTTAGGGTATGATAACAATACAGACAGTTTTTCGCGGCGCCCTGCGTGGAATGCTGCGAAGATGATGTTGAAGGCTGCCGGAAAACGCTGAAAAAGCGGGATGGTACGTAAAATACGGCGGCGCGTACGACATACTCAAAAATACAGGTATCCGGCCGCGGAGAGGCGGCAGCGCGAAGCGCCGGCTTTGTGCGGAGGATGTCGAAAGGGCGGGAATATGTCAGAAATACAATTTGTAAAGAACAATCAAGGCACGGAATACGGCGGAAATCCGGATCAGGCGGGAGCTTCCGCGGCGGGAAAAGCTCCGGGAAAAAAACGCCGGAAAAAATGGTCTGTGCTGATCGTCGTCTTAATCGTCGCCGTGGTCGCGGCGGGCGCGGCGGAAATCTATCTGCTGTCGAACACGGTGAATTACGGCAAGGATGAGCCGTATATCGGTGTTCTCTTTGTAGAGGGAACGATACAGTCGTCCTCTGCGGCCGGCAGCAGGGGAACGTATCAGCATGACTGGCTGATGACGAGGATTGAAGATCTGATGAAAGATTCGAATAACAAGGGACTGATGATTTATGTCAATTCGCCGGGAGGAAGCGTCTATCAGACGGATGAACTGTATCTGCAGCTGAAAGAATACAAGACCAGGACAAAACGTCCGATCTATTTTTACTTCGGTGAAACAGCCGCCTCCGGCGGTTATTATATCGCTTCTGCAGGGGATTACATATGCGCTGACCGCAATACGCTGACCGGCTCCATCGGCGTTTATATGGGACCGGTATATTCCGCCGAGAAACTTCTGGAAAAACTGGGCGTCGAAGCGGACGTCATCAAATCCGGACGCAATAAGGCGATGGGCAGCGGATTCGAGGATCTTACAGAGGAACAGCGGGCGATTTATCAGTCTGTCGTAGACGAGATGTTCGGACGGTTTGTCTGGGTGGTGGCAGAAGGCAGAGGCATGAGCGTCGAAAGAGTCAGACAGATTGCGGACGGCCGCGTCTATACCGCCGCTCAGGCCAAAGACAACGGTCTGATCGACGAGATCTGTTCCTATGAAGATGCGGTTCAGAGAATGCAGCAAGAAGAAAATCTTCCGTATCCGGCGGTAGCGATCAAATACGCGGCGCCGAAAAATCTATACAGTGCTATTTTCGGTTTACAGGCGTCTGTCAAAGAAGCTCTGTCATCAGATTCAGAGTCAGAAGCGGAGCAGGTTCTCCGACTTATCGAAGAAAACAGCCAGCCGGGATTTTATTACATGATGCAGTAGCAGAGGAAAGAAAAAGAAGGAAAGGCGAGGGGTGTCAAGCAATTTTGCTTGACACCCCTCATTTCGTGTGTTAATCTGTCATAGTGACAAAATGAAGAAGGTGTGTTTATGATCGATAAGATGTTCGAGATCGGCCTGCTTTACGACTTTTATTCGGAACTTTTGACTCCGCATCAGAAGCGTATTTCTCAGCTGTATTTCGAAGATAACTATACTCTCGCAGAGATCGCGGATGTGACGGGCGTCAGCCGTCAGGCGGTGCATGACGCTATTTCCAAGTCGGAGAAGTCTCTGCGGAGCTACGAAGAAAAACTGGGTCTGGCGAAGCGCTTCCTGCTGAGAGAGGAGGATATCCGCAAAGCATACGAAGCTCTGGACGGAATCATCCGCCGGCGTTCGGAAGACGGAGAACTGATCGCCGAACTCCGTTCGATCAGAGACATTCTCGACAGACTCGGAGAATAAGGAGGTGTCCCATGGCATTTGAAGGCCTTTCGGAAAAACTGCAGGGCGTATTTAAGAAGCTCAAGGGCAAGGGCGTTATCACGGAAGCGGATGTAAACGACGCGATGCGTGAAGTCAAAATGGCTCTTCTCGAAGCAGATGTAAACTTTAAAATTGTAAAACAATTTGTGGCCAGCGTAAAAGAAAAGTGTCTGGGCGCAGATGTTCTTCAGAGTCTCACACCCGCACAGCAGGTCGTAAAAATCGTAAACGAGGAGCTGACCGCTGTCATGGGCGGCACAAACAGCAAACTCACTTATTCGCCGAAGGGATTTACCGTGCTTCTTCTGGTAGGTCTGCAGGGTACCGGTAAGACCACCACCGCCGGAAAGCTGGCATCCTATCTGACTAAGAACGGTAAAAAGCCGATGCTGGCGGCGTGCGACGTCTATCGTCCGGCGGCCATCGATCAGCTGGAGGTCGTAGGGCAGAAAGTCGGCGTTCCGGTCTATTTGGACCGGGAGGAGAAACGTCCGGAGATTATCGCGCAGAAAGCGGCGCAAGAAGCGGAATACAAAGGGTATGACGTTCTCATCGTCGATACCTCCGGCCGTCTTCATATCGACGAAGAGCTGATGGACGAACTGGTTAGGATCAAAGATACGGTAAAGCCTCATGAAATTCTGCTGGTGGTCGATGCGCTGACCGGTCAGGACGCTGTTACCGCGGCAGAGGGATTCAACGACGCCATCGGTATCGACGGCATCATCATGACGAAGCTGGACGGAGATTCCAGAGGCGGAGCGGCGCTTTCCGTAAAAGCGGTCACCGGAAAACCCATTAAATTCGCCGGTATGGGCGAAAAATTCGACGCGCTCGAACCGTTTCATCCGGAGCGTATGGCTTCCCGGATTCTCGGTATGGGAGACATGCTGAGCCTAATCGAAAAAGCGCAGGAAAATTACGATGAAAAACAGGCGGAGGATCTGGAAAAGAAAATCCGCAAAAACGAGTTTACTCTCGAGGACTTTCTGGAGCAGATGGGTCAGATCAAGAAGATGGGCGGTCTGGGCAAGATCATCGATATGCTCCCCGGCATGGGCGGTCAGCGTCCCAGCGACGAGGATATGGAAAAATCTGAGAAGGAATTCGTCCGGATGGAAGCGATTATCAGTTCCATGACGAAAGAAGAGCGGCGGGATCCGAAGATCCTCAACGCCAGCCGCAGAAAGCGCATCGCGGCGGGTTCGGGCTGTTCCGTCACCCAGATCAATACGCTGATCAAACGTTACGACGAGGCGCGCAAGATGATGCGCCAGATGACAAAATCCCCGAAGCAGATGGGACGCAAGATGAGAAAGAAAGGCTTTCGCTAAAAACCGGCTGACCGGCTGCGGAGGATTTTCAAAATAGATAGAATGAAATATCAAAATTTATTATTTTCAGGAGGTAAATGATATGGCAGTTAAAATCAGATTAAAGAGAATGGGCGCTAAGAAAAAGCCTTTTTACAGAGTTGTAGTCGCTGACTCCCGCGCTCCGAGAGACGGCAGATTCATCGAAGAAATCGGTTACTACGATCCGATGAAGGATCCCGGCGAAATCAGCATCGATGCGGAAAAAGCCAAGAAGTGGCTCGGAAACGGCGCGCAGCCGACAGACACGGTAAAAAGCCTTCTCAAAAAATCCGGAATCGTAGAATAAGAGTGGTGGTGAGCAGCGTGGTACAATTAGTTGAGGCTATCGCGAAGTCGCTCGTAGATAATCCGGATGCAGTTTTTGTAACTGAAACTGAAGAGAAACAGGGCATTACGATTCAGCTGAAGGTGGCACCGGAAGATATGGGAAAGGTCATCGGCAAACAGGGTCGGATCGCCCGTGCTCTCAGAACCGTAGTACGTGCTGCGGCGACTAAAGAAAATAAAAAAGTAATAGTCGAAATCGTTCAGTAAATCTGTCTGGACCCGCAAAACGCAGACTCCGAAGGGTCTGCGTTTTTTGCATAAGTCGGGCCTGCATCCAGGGACAATTCTTTTTTCTTTCGGTGCGGACGGCAAACCCGGAGTCGTGTGATTTTTTGAAAATTCTTTAATGTGTTTCAGCGAGAGCGGTTTACAGGAGAGGGAAAATATCGTATGAACAGCAGAAAGGACAGCAGAATTAAAGTAGGCAAAATCGTCAGCGCCGTGGGAATCAAAGGGGAGGTAAAGGTCTATCCTTACACGGATTATCCTCAGCGCTTCGAAGAGCTGGATTGTGTCTATGCCGGAGATGAGAAACTGCAGATCGAAAAAGTCCGCTATCAGAAAAACGTGGTTATCGTCAAATTTTCAGGTTCCGACGACCGGAACCGGGCGGAGGCGCTGAAAGACCGTTTTCTCACCATCGACAGAGAGAATCTGAGAGAATTGGATGAAGACGAATATTTCATCTTCGAGCTCATCGGCCTTGCGGCGGTAGATCAGGAAGGGAGGCGCCTGGGTACCGTCAGCGACGTGATCCAGAACACCGCCCAGGATCTGTATGAGATTACTGCAGACGGCGGTGCGAAATATTTAATACCGGCGGTCCGGGAATTTGTTACAGAGATCGATTTAAATCATGGTATAATGAAAATAAAACCGATCGAGGGGCTCTTGGGCGATCAGGAGGAGGTCTGAACTTGAATATCGACGTGCTGACGCTTTTTCCGGAGATGATCGAACCCGTAGCGGCGGCGAGCATGCTGGGAAGAGCTTCAAAAAATGGAATCCTGAACATCAGAGCGGTAAACATCCGAGATTTTACGCAGAACAAACATAAAAAAACAGACGATACGCCCTTCGGCGGAGGGGCAGGGATGGTCATGTCCGCGCAGCCTGTCTTCGATGCGCTCCGTTCTGTGGACGCGCAGGACAAGCGTATTCTCTATATGTCGCCCCGGGGCAGAAAGCTGGACCGCGATCTGGTGACCGATCTGGCGGCGGAGGAGAATCTGGTGATTCTCTGCGGTCATTATGAGGGAATCGACGAGCGGATCATCGATTTCTGGAAACCGGAGGAGATCTCCATCGGCGATTATATTCTCACGGGGGGAGAACTGGCGGCCATGGTGGTCGTCGATGCGGTAGCGCGTATGATTCCGTCGGTGCTGGGCAATCAGGAATCTCATATGGAGGAATCCGTATACTCCGGACTCATCGAATATCCGCAGTATACGAAACCGAGAGTCTATGAGGAGATGGAAGTGCCGGAAGTGCTGCTGTCCGGCAATCATAAGCTCATCCATCTGTGGAAATTCGAAAAGGCTTGTGAGATTACGAAAGAACGTCGCCCTGATCTGTGGGAGGCGTTTGTCAGAGATCTCAGCGGTCTGACGAAAGACGAGAGAAAAATCGTGGCCCGTCTGCGCTGAACGAAAGCAGAGCGCATTTATCTCCGACGGAAAAGCCGCCGGCAGAGGTGAATTTTGCGGCGGTCTGCTGCGTTCGCATTTTCAGAGAAACAGGACACGGAGGTGAATATCTTGTCCGAGACTACAGAGAAAAAGAAGAAAAAATTTCCGCGGCGGCTGATTATCCCGCTCTATCTTCTGATTATCGTACTGCTGATCGTCATCGTCTATGCGCTCCCTACCGTTACGGGAGCGCTGAAGCAGACGATGGTGGTGGAATACGGCGATCTGAAGATATCGGAGAAAGCCACGTGTTATATCATAAAAAATGAAACCCTTTATTTTGCCAACGGAGAAGGCCGGCTGAAGTATGTGTTTGACGAGGGTGCTCTCGTCCGGGGCGGTTCGGAGGTGCTTTATATCGAACCTTCCGAAGTGGATAATGATTCGGATTTGGGCGTTTTCGAAGATCACGCGCGCCCTTTCACCTCGGGCAGCACGCTGCTGAATGCAAAGAGCGGCAGTCTGGACAAAGTTCTGGCTGATCTCAGGCAGCAGTACAACGAAAATGAAGATATATCCTTTCGGACAGAAATCGACAGATATATCTCCCGCTTAAATGATATAAAGAAGTCAGAGGGGGAAGAGGATTCCTCAGAGGGAGAATTATCGGAGCTCGGCGTTTTGCCGGACACATATCTGATTTCGAAACCGGGAATTATCAGTTATTCGATGGACGGCTATGAGAGCGAGATGAGCCCTTATACCATGAAGCTTCTGGATCGCGAAAAGGCGGAGAAAATCGACGCTGAGGTCTCTGATCTGAGTCGTGAGACCACTCGCTACGGAGAACCTCTGTTTAAGATTATCGACAACAGCGAATGGTATGCTGTGATGTGGATCGACGAGCGTGATCTCGGAAAATATTCCGAAAATAAATCTGTTTCTATGAAGCTGCCGGACGGCGACGCTACGGGCAGAGTTTACAGCATATCGGAAAGCGACGGCGAAATCATGGTGATCATGCGTTTTAATGCGTATTATGACAGTCTTTCTTCTCTGCGGAAAATTCAGACAGAGGTGATTTCTTCGGACTGCAGCGGACTGATGATCCGAAATTCTTTTATCACCAGCAAGGACGGCCAGCCGGGCGTTTACGTTCTGGGCGTAGCCGGGGATTCGGAATTTGTACCGATTAAAGTTAAGGGGACCGATGGAGAATATTCTATCGTGGAGTCAGGCAGTTATTATTTATACGATGAAGAGACAGGAGAAAGCCAGCGCTATGAGACCGTCGGGGTCTACGACGAGATCGAAAAGCCCTGACGACGCAGGGAGGCGACGAGAATGGGAACGATAGCGGAAAATATCGAATCGATTCAGAAGGAAAAGGCGGAAGCGGCCGAAAGAGCGGGAAGAAATCCGGAGGATATTCTGCTCTGTGCGGTGACGAAGACGCATACCGCCGAGGAGATTAACGAAGCTATCCGCGCAGGTGTGACGGATATCGGCGAAAACAAAGTGCAGGAGATCCTCGACAAGTACGACAAAGTTCTGCCGGTCAGATGGCATATGATTGGACATCTGCAGACAAATAAGGTAAAATATATAATCGACAAGGTTTGTCTCATTCATTCGGTGGATTCTTTCCGGCTGGCGGAGGAAATCAACCGAAGAGCGGCGCAGCACGGCATCGTGATGGACATTCTCGTTCAGGTAAACGCCGCCTGCGACGAAGCCAAATTCGGCGTCGATATGGATGCAGCGGAAATTCTGGTGAGGGAAATATTGGAAAACTGCAGCAGCATACGTGTCAGAGGTCTGATGACAATCGCTCCTTATGCGGAAAATCCGGAGGAAATACGGCCGTATTTTCACCAGATGCGTCAGCTGTACGACAGACTTGCGCGGGATATCAGCCATCCTTCCATGGATTTTAAATACCTTTCCATGGGGATGTCAAATGACCGAATTGTTGCGGTCGAAGAGGGTTCTACCGTGATCCGGGTGGGTACAGCCATCTTCGGGGCCCGCAACTATACATAGAAAATCTATCGGAAAGCCTGAAACAGGGAGGTATTTTTAATGGGAGACGGGTTATTTAATAAGTTTAAAATTCTCATCGGTGTCGAGGATGCGGAAGAAGAGCGGGAGGTCCAGACTGTATCGGCCGCTCCTGTAGCTGCCGTACCCGCCGGTGCGGAGGTGCGGAGAGCACAGCCTGCTTATCCGGACAGAAACAACACATTTGTTCAGCCGAGAATGGATCATAATCGGGAAAATAAGGTGGTAAGCATGCAGAATACAGGCAAAAAACAGTTTAAGCTCGTGGTGACGGAACCGAAGAGTTTCGACGAGTGTCCAAAGTTAGTGGACAACCTAAAGAGCAAAAAGCCGGTCATCATCAATCTCGAAAAACTGGAAAATGAGACGGCGAGAAAGATCTTTGATTTTCTCAGCGGAGCCACTTATGCGCTGGACGGCAATGTTCAGAAGGTGGCGAATAATATTTTCGTATTTGCGCCGGAAAATGTGGACGTGATGGCTGGCATGGAACAGAACAGAGCCAACATTCCGCTGAACGAAAGCCCTTGGCGCAAGTAAGGGAGTTTTTAGGTTATGGGAACATATTTTATCGTAAGAGTTATTACAGGATTCGGCAATGTGATTATAACGCTGATCTGTCTTCAGGCGATTATGAGCTGGTTTGTCAGTGCGATGCCTCCCGGAGCGGATCCGGTTTTATAATCTGCTGGCGTCGCTGACGGAGCCGTTCGTCCGCCCGTTTCGGAAGCTTACCGCGAGATTTGCGTATTCCATGGGAATCGACTTTTCGCCTCTGATCGCTATTATCGCGATTCAGTTGATCTGCAGATTGATCGCAGTGCTGATTCTGTCTATTTAGTTCACCAGAAAAGATTTTTTGAAAAATCGATAAATCAGGACGGGCCGGAAGCGGCACGTCCTTTTGCATGTATATATGAGCATAAGGGAGCTTCGTAAGTATGGTATATATCTTTCTCATCGCCGCTGTGGTGGCTGTCGATCAGGCGCTGAAATATGCGGTGGTTCACAATCTGGGCATGTTGAATTCCGTATCCGTTATCGATAATTTTTTTTACATTCACTGTATTCCAAACGATGGAATTGCCATGGGAATGATGTCGGGGAGGCAGCCGGTCATCATCGCGCTCACTTCTCTGATTATGGTCGGACTGTGCGCTTTTATCATCGTGTGCAGAAAGCGGCTGCACCCGTTTCTCCTGTCCTGTGTCGCGCTGATCGTCGGCGGAGGTATCGGGAATATCATCGATCGGGTGCGTCTGGGCTATGTGGTGGATTTTTTTGAATTCCGGGTCTGGTCCTATATCTTTAATTTCGCAGATATCTGCGTGGTAGCGGGATGTTTTGCGGTGTTGTTTTATGTGTTGTTTGAAGGGAAGTTCAAAGGCGGGAAAAAGCATGAGCATGATTTTTGAAGATGAAACAGCGGAGACGGAAGCGGAAAGAACGCGGGATTTTTCCGGGATTTCTTCCCAAGATCCGCAGGCGGAATCCGAACGCGCGTTTGAAATCGAAGTAGGCCAGCAGGCAGCGGGGATGCGGATCGATTCTTATCTGACAGAAGAGATTGAGGACGCCGCCCGCAGCTATATCCAGCGTCTCATCGAGGAGGGGCGGATCGCCGTGCAGGGAAGGCCGAAGACAGCCAAGAATTATAAGCTGCGTGCCGGCGACCGGATTTTCGTCCGGATTCCTCCTCCGAAAAAACTGGATGTGGCGGCGGAGGATATTCCTCTGGACATCGTCTATGAGGACGATCATCTGCTGATCATAAATAAACCGAAAGGCATGGTGGTCCATCCGGCGGCGGGCAATTACAGCGGTACGCTGGTCAACGCTCTGATGTATCACTGCAAAAATCGTTTATCGTCTATCAACGGTGTGATACGTCCCGGCATTGTCCACCGCATCGATAAGGATACCAGCGGACTTCTGGTAGCGGCGAAGACGGACGAAGCGCACAGAGGGCTGTCGGAACAGCTGAAAGATCATTCCATGACTCGTTTTTATCTGGCTGTGGTATATCATCCTTTTAAGGAGGCGGAGGGGACGGTAGACGCCTCTGTCGGACGTGACCGGAAGGACCGGCTGCGGATGGCTGTGGTGCCGGCTTCCGAGGGGCGCAGGGCGGTGACTCATTACCGGCAGCTAAATCACGCAAAGGGTTTCTCCTTGATCGAATGCCGCTTGGAGACGGGACGCACTCACCAGATCCGTGTGCATATGGCGCATATTCATCATCCGCTGCTGGGTGATCCGGTCTACGGTCCAAAGAAGACCGTTCACGGTGTAAAGACGCAGATGCTTCACGCCGGTACGCTGGGATTCGTGCATCCGATCACCGGCGAATATCTGGAATTTCACCAGGATCCGCCGGAGGAATTTCGCAAAGTATGCGAAAAAATCGGACTCATCCCGGTAAGAGGATAAAAAGTGCGGCAGCGGAAACATACGCTGAAAACATCAGAAAAAAGTATCTGTCCGTCTTTATTGTGTGAAACGGGCGGAGATTCAGAAACAGCCCGGTATGGCATTGCGGATATGTCATACCGGGCTGTTTTTTATGGCATTTCAGAGATCTGCGCTCCGGTGAAGAGAATAAATTCAGGCCGGACTCTGTGAATTTTATTTCGTCTGTAACTGATTTTTGTAATTTATTCCCCATTTTTCCATGGCGTCCATTACGGGGCGCATGGATTCTCCCAATTCGCTCAGGGTGTATTCCACCCGGGGCGGAACTTCCGGGTAGACGGTGCGGGTGACGATGCCGTCCGCTTCCATCGAACGCAGACTGTCAGTCAGAACTTTCTGACTGATTCCCTCTAAATTTTTCTTCAGTTCGTTAAAACGCCACGGACGCTGCAGCAGATTTCTTATGATCAGCAGTTTCCATTTGCTCCCGATGAGCCGTACGGTAGTCGCTACGGGGCAGGCCGGCATTTCTTCTTTCGTCAGCATGGAATCGCTCCTTTCTGATCGTATCAAAATGAATATCACTATTCGAATTATAATATGGAATATTCCAGAGCATTATACCGCCCGCTGTTTCGTTCTCCTGGGATATTCCGAAGGGGCGTATCCGCAGAGTAAACCGCGCAGAGAGGGGCGGAGTCTGATTATAGAATAAAGGAAGGACGTTCGGGCGGGGACAGATTTCAATTCGGAGGGGTGATTTTGCGGCTGGCGCAATGCGAATCACGGTGTGAATCGTATTCTGCGGTTTCAGAGATCCTGTCGGTCCGCGGCGCGGCTCTCCGAAAATATTTAGGATAACCGGGGGGCAGATTTATGAAAATCAATATAGACGCACAGATGTGCCTGAAGAAACTTGAGTATGTCGGCGTACTGAATTTCGCTACCGTCGGCCTTGACGGGTCGCCGCAGGTGCGCTGTATCAGCGCGATTCACTACGAACCGGATGCTCTGCATTTTTTTACGGCGGAAGGAAAGGCTTTCTGTGAGGAACTGCTGGCAGACGGACGCGTACAGATCATGGCGTATACTCGATATAAGGAGATGATCCGCGTGACCGCAGAGGCGGTTTTGGCGCCGGATCCGGAACGGAAGAAATACATGGAGCTTATCTTTGCGAAACAGCCGTATTTGGCTGACGTATATCCGGGCGACACGAGGGAGATCGGTGTCATTTTTTCGGTGAGGGATATGGAGATTGACTATTTTCATCTCGGGGTACATCCGATTTTCCGGCAGCAGTATGCCGTCGGGAACGCAGAAATCCGATCGAAAGGATATGAAATAACGGACCGCTGTATCGGCTGCGGAAAATGTGCGGATAACTGTCCTCAGCGCTGTATCGAAGCGGGCAGTCCGTATCGGATTTCGCAGAATCATTGTCTGCACTGCGGCGGATGCTATAAAAGCTGCCCGGTTCAGGCGGTGGAGAAAAGAGTCGGAAGAATGACTCAGGACTTGCGGGAAGAGCGGAAATAACAGGAGTTCACCATCTTCTCTGTAGCGGGGTTCTGCATGCATGCCGTCGGTCAGGTTCAGACCGGCGGGATGACTCAAAAACAGCGCGGACTCCCGGCGCTGAAGCGGAGGAATGATAATGAGGCTCTGTTTTTTATACGATAATTTCCCTGCCGTGAAGGCGGAACTATCCGGAGGGCTTGCCGAAGAATCCGTGGATCGGGAAAAAGACAGCGACAACAGACGGAGTTTTTTTCAGATTCCCGTGACATTGAGGGGAGATATGCGGTATCTATGGAAATTATTGCGAAAATGATCTGTGCATTACCGCTGAAAAATTGGTAAAATATAAGTATCCGTTTTTATGCAGAAAATCTGAAAATTCTGAAAGGGGAAATGAGGGTATGAGAAAAATGATTTCTGCGATACTGTCGGTGATTTTGCTGTTTTCTGTTTCGGTTCCGGTATGGGCGGCGGAAAATTCGATGGATAATTTTAAAAGTATTCAGACGTATGAAAGACAGTTTTCGGACGTGCCGTCGTCAAACTGGGCGGCTTCTTCTGTGGAGACCTGTTACGAATATGGTCTGATGAACGGTGTTTCTGACACGCAGTTTCGGCCGAAAGGCAGTCTGACGGTAGCGGAAGCGCTGGTGATGGCCTGCAGGGTGCATCAGATCTATTCGGAAGGAAAGAGTACGCTGGAGAACGGCAGTCCGTGGTATCAGCCATATGTCGATTACGCGGTATCTCAGGGGATTGTCGCGCCTTCTGATTTTAAAGATTACACGGCGAAAATTACGCGGGCGGAGATGGCATATGTCTTCTACAACGCGCTGCCTCAGTCCTGTTTTTCAAAAATAAACAAAATCAAGGATATTCCCGACGTGGATGACAGCGTAGCGAACGCTTATGAGATCACGGCTCTCTACGAAGCGGGCGTTCTGACGGGAAGCAATTCCTACGGCACGTTTTATCCGGATCGGAATATTACCAGAGCAGAGGCCTCCGCGATCATCGCCAGAGTAGCCGTTCCGTCTCTGCGTCAGGAATTCGAACTGGAGAGTTCGGGCGACGGCGGTGATTCGGAAGAAACGGATCTCAGCGCCGGAGAGGTATATAATCAATGCGCGCCTGCGGTCGTTTATATCGCAGTCTACGATGCGTCGGGAAGAGTTCTGCAGACGGGAAGCGGTTTCTTTATCGATTCCGATGGAACCCTGGTGACGAATTATCATGTCGTAGAAGGAGGCGCTTCGGCCAAAGTTACTACGATGGATAACCGGGTCTATGACGTCGCCGGTATATACGATTTTGATGAGTCGGCGGATATCGCTCTTCTGAAGGTGAGCGGCAGCGGTTTTTCCAGTCTGCAGGTCAGTACCGGCGAGGTTTCTGCCGGGGACACGGTATATGCTATCGGAAGTCCTCTGGGTCTGTCCAATACGATTTCGTCCGGAATCGTCTCGAATGCGTCGAGAGTTTATAAGGGGATGACTTACATTCAGGTCACGGCTCCTATCTCTTCGGGCTCCAGCGGCGGCGCTCTGATCGACGCAAAAGGGCGGGCGATCGGCATTACCAGCGGAGAATTTTATTCGGATACCAATATGAGTCAGAATCTGAATATCGCGGTGCCCCTTTCTTATCTGAGCCGACTGGAAAGGTCCTCAGTCACTTCTATGGAACGAGCGCTCGCCGATTCCAGAGCGACGATTCGGGCGGCAAATTCGTCGGTCACTTTGGGCGTGGGGCAGACGACTTCGATAGAGATCACTCACACGTCAAAGAATGCCGTCTCGCTGATCAGCAGGACGGCAGATCCCAATACCGTGATCTGCAGCTGGGGCAAGTGGACTTCTCAGGGAACCACGTCCCTGACGGTGACAGGACTGCGGCGGGGAACGACGACGATTACCGTCGGTTTTAACGAAGGAGAGTCATCCGACGCTACGGCTCTGATTACGGTCAATGTGGTTTGACGCAGAGGTCTCTGCCGGCTTTACGGGGTTTCAAAAATAAGGTATAATGTCTGCACCTTGCAACTGACCAGCAGGCGAAGAACGGAAAGAGTACGGCAGAGACCTGCGGGAGCGGCGGCGCCCGGCTGAAATCGGGCAAACGAGTCTTTGCAGGTTGCCGCACTGAAAGATTTGCATAGTTCTGATCAGGCGAACGTATGGAAGTTTGATTCCGGTCTATACGGCATTTGTGTTTTACAATGGAGGATTTTTATGGAGCGCAGCAGAAAAAGAAGAGCGATCAAGTATATCTCATTTGTCGCAGCCGCTCTCATCGCGATTGTCGCATTCTTATATTTTACAGGGCAGTTCGGCGTTTCGCAGGCAGACATCGAAGCGGATGCCAGAGAGTCGCAGAAAATCGATGAAAGCTGGCTGTGTGTCAAAGCTTCGGAGGACGATGTGACGGCGATGTTGTTTTATGATGAGTTTCTCGGCGATTATAAGGTATCGATTTACACGAATCCTGCGGATCGCCCTTTCGGCAGTTTTTTCCTGTACGGAGGCACTACTAATGCGGAAAACGAGGGGATTGCGGAGTATCTTATTAGCGACAGCGGCGACCGTGTATACATGTCCATGAATCTGCAGAATGCGGTTTTAATGAAGATCAGCGGCGGCCAGGAGATAAAAGAAGTGACATTGGAGAGCGGTGTGCCGTTCGTTTATGTGATATCGGAAGAGGAATACAGCGTCGCTTTCTATGATGCCGAAGGTGCAGAACTGAGCACGATTTCTCAGACGATATAGCGGCAAACGCAGCGCCGGCGTTATCGGCTCAGTGGCGGCTGCTGTTTTGCCGTTTCATGAGAGTTGAATTTCTCGCTGAAAATCCGGAGGAAAATACTTTCTTCGGCTCTGCGCCGAGACGGTCCGCACACTCTTCTCAAACGAGTCTGCCAGAGCGTTGCTCTGATTTCAAACCAAAAAGAGGATGATTTCGCCTGAGTAACTGCCGCGGAATCTCCTCTTTTTTTCGGTGAAGAGCTTTTCGGTTGATATAACGTGGTAAAAACCGTTGTAGTATTTGCATAGTGCAGCGGCAGGCGCACAGACCGGATGTCTGTTCATTCTTCAGAGGAGTCGGTGTTCCGCTCTGTACTGATTTCTTTATCCTGCGGCTCTTTTTCGGCAAAGACGATCTGTCCGTCTTCTGTAATCGTGCCGGAGGAGACATATTCGACGCAGTCTTCACATACAAAGTGACCTTTAAATATGATTCCGCTGTAAATGTCCTCATCACCGCAGAGAGCGCAGGAATATTTATCGAACAGATCTTTCTTGCTGTGCTTTCTCGTAGTGCTGGATGATTTCATAAGACCTCCTGATCACGAAGCTTTCACCTGCTATCAGCATACTGTAAAATTATGTAATTTACAATAAAAATTTGTAAAAAATGTTAAAAATAGCACGAAATATGTGTTTTTTGGATAAAATATATAAAAGTTATTTATATATTTTTTAAGTATATATAGAAAAATGGAAAAGAAGTTTTATTAATATAATTGTGTTTATTTGACTCTATAAAGAAAACGACGCTGTTAATTAAC
>CAJLHL010000010.1 GCA_905206455.1 uncultured Eubacteriales bacterium | reverse complement strand
TTCCGCCTCATTCAGATAGATTTCATAAACTGCGCTGCCTTCTGACAGAGCGGGCTGCGCTTCGATCGAAACAACGGCGCTTACATTGTCCGGATTTTCTGTTCCCCCGCCACGGATTTCAACGGTGGTTCGATCCTCTGTGTAATAGTATGTCGGCCATAACTCTTCCGGATTCGGGCACGCAAAAGCGTCGGCTACCTCCTGGTTTTCGACGATGATTTTGCTGCCTTCCGGCAGATTCGTACACGCGTTTGCAGCGAGTGTCGGAGGCGTTTCCGTCTTGAGAGCCAGTTCCTTCAGAGCAGCCATCGCCTCAAAGGCGTAGGAATTGATTTCCGTTACCGATGCAGGCAGTGTTACTTTCTGCAGATTTTTATGATAACGGAATGCGCTCAGTCCAATGCTCGTCACCGGCTTATTTGCGATCGTATCCGGAACGGTAAATTCAGCTACAGTTCTGCCTGGCGCATAGGCGACTAATTCTGCACCGCTCTCCCCGGTGAGATCGTATACGGCTCCGTCCGCTGCCGCGAAGGTTACCGATTCCCCGGCCAGATTGAGATCCGCCAGATTGTCATTGCCGGCGAATGCGAGACCATGCAGACTGTTCAGTCTGGAAGGCAGTGTGACGGAAGAGAGATTACAGTTTTTAAAAGCGCTCATTCCGATGGATAAACCGGAGGCGCTGCCTTCCTGAAATGTCACGCTGTTCAGCGAGGTGCATTCTTCGAAAGCGCTGAAGCCGACGGAAGAGACCGAGCCCGGAATGTTGACTTCCGTCAGCGCGGTGCAGCCCTGAAAGGCTCCGCCTTCGATAGAGACATATCCGTCTGGGATCGTGACTTTTGTAATTTTTTTATTTCCTTTAAATACGCTGGTGTTGGCGCTCATGCCGGTTACAGTGAGCATCTCTCCCTGGATTTCTACCTGCTGCGGCAGGGTGATTTCTCCGCCGCTGCCTGAGTAGCCTGTGATGGTGGCATTTCCGGAACGGGACGTCACTGTAAAGTCACCTACCGTTACCGTACCGCTAACCGCCAGAGATTCCGAAGCTGCGTAAACCTGCGGAACGCCGGTGCACAGGAGTAGCATAACGGCTGTAACTGCCGAAAGAAAGATCATGATACGATTTCGGCCAGCGTTAGTGGTCTGCTGTTTTGTCATAAAACCTCCTTAAAATTTTGCTGTTTTCTGCTTCGTATTTTCTCTTTGTCCTGTTTTTTCAGATTCCTGACATTGAAAGAAGAGCTCGCCTGTGGATTTTGTTTTCTGCTGTCAGAATCCGAAGACAGCGGACCTTGAGAAAATGCGGATGAATTTTTATCGGAACCGAGAGAATACAGATTCTCTGATCCGAGTCCTAAAGTAACCTGAGATTTCGGGATAATTATTTTATCGCTGGGGTATCGCTGGACAAAATTATTTCCGGAATACCGTCGTAAAATTTCCAGAAGCGTCTGTCACAGCGAGTTAGTTTAATCTAACTTTAAGACTAAAAAATAGGCGGAAAAAGATATCTTTTTCTGCCGGTTTTCTTAACTTAAATGAACGTTTTAATCCTTACATAAAAGAAGGGGATTGTCAATAAAAAGAAGAAAGGAAATGCCTTTAAGAATATTTTTTATCAATATTGAAAATAACCGTAAAAATTATTTTACAAATCGGAAATCTCTGATATACTAAAAAAATCCTAAGGTTAACTTAGACTAACTTAAATGAACATATCATCCGTTTATCGTCGGGAGTTACTGAGAAAGGAAAGAATAAACCAAAGAAATGTTAAGAAAATATTTGAGGCGATTCACCGCATTGTCTTTATCCTGCTGCCTGCTGTTTTCCGCAGTGCAGCTGTCTTACGCTGCGGATAAGAGTCTGCAGCCCGGGGAGGCAGAAGGCAGTGAATCTTTATTTCAGCCTGTAGAGGAAGAAATTCAAAGACAGACGGAATATCAGTCGGATGACCGAGTCAGAATTATCGTCGAACTCGAGGATAAACCGCTGATTTCATATGCTGCAAAATATGCGTCTGTAACGGATTTCTTTGAGTCTGACCGGGCTAAGGAACTTCAGAAGGCGGCTTCGGAGAGCAGAAAGAGCTTCCAAAAGACGCTGACCCGCAGCGATATGGATGCGGAAATTGAAAAAGAATATTCTGTCGTGTTAAACGGATTTTCTCTGAGCGCTGATTACGGCGATCTTGAGACGATAAAAGAGATGGACGGTGTAAAAAATGCGTTTGTCTCAGGTTTTCACGAGTATGTGGAACCTCCGGAAAATGAGACGAAAACCACGGAGAGCGTTCCTTCGATCGGAGGGGACGCGGTAAGCGCGGAGGGATACACCGGAAAAGGAACGGTTGTGGCGATTCTGGATACAGGTCTCGATATGTCTCATGAGGCTTTCGGAAGCGTCAATTCCCCGAAATATGACAAGGACGATATCGCCCAGCTGCAGAAGGACAATAAACTCACTGTCGGCACACTGGATATCAACGTGCTGTATAAGAATGAAAAGGTACCTTTTGCTTACGATTATGCGGATATGGATTATAATGTATCCGGCGGCGAATCTCACGGCACACACGTGGCCGGCATCGTCGGAGCGAATAACAGTTCTGCCGTGCGGGGTGTGGCGCCGGATGCACAGCTGTTTATTATGAAAGTATTCGGCGACAGTTCCGGCGGAGCGTATGACGACGATATTCTGTCGGCGCTGGATGATTCTGTAAAATTAGGAGCGGATGCCATCAACATGAGCCTTGGTTCTCCGGCCGGTTTTTCTGAGGATTCCAACAAGTCGATGCGCGAGGTATACAACCGGATCGAGGATGCCGGCATCGGACTGTATTGTGCGGCGGGTAATGAATACAGTGCGGCATACAAGAATATCGCGGGAAACGATCTTGCGAAAGCTACTGAGGTGGACAACGGCATCGTCGGTTCTCCGTCCACCTATGAAGCCGCGCTTTCTGTAGCCAGCATGAATAATGTAAAGAGCACGTCGCCTTATTTTACCGTGGGAGAGCAGAAGATCCGCTATAATGATACGGCGGAGAGCAAGAATCTACAGTTAACCTCTCTGGAGGGAACGTATGAATACGTGGACTGCGGTGTCGGAGCTTCCGCCGATTTCTCAGGAAAAAATCTGAAGGGTACGATCGCGCTGATTCAGCGCGGCGGAGAGGAAAACGGAGAACCGCTGAGTTTCATACAAAAGGAGACTAATGCTCAGAAAAACGGCGCTGTTGCAGCTATCATCTATGATAATATCTATGGAGATCTGGTCAGCATGCAGACCGCAAATCTCATTCCTTCGGTATTTATCAGCAGAGAGAGCGGAAAGCTTCTGACGGATGCAGCGGAGAAAAAAGTCACGATCAGCGAAGATTTCATCGATCTGTTTCAGGATTCTTCCAGCGGCAGAATGAGTGATTTCTCCTCCTGGGGCACGACATCAGATCTGAAGCTGAAACCGGAAATTACGGCTCCCGGCGGGGATATTTATTCTACGCTGCCGAATAATCTTTACGGAAATATGAGCGGGACTTCTATGGCTTCGCCTCATCTGGCCGGCGCTGCGGCTGTCATGAATCAGTATATCCGGGAGTCGGTCGAGGGCGGCATCGGCATGACAGCGGCGGAAAAGACCGAACTTTCTAACGCGCTGATGATGAGCACGGCTTCGCCATTGAAAGACGCTAACGGTATCCTGTATTCGCCGCGGAAGCAGGGAGCCGGTCTGATCCAGCTCCAAAATGCCACAAAGAGCGGGGCTTATCTTCTGAGCGATACCGGAGACCGCCCGAAGGCGGAGCTGGGAGCGAGCGAAGCAGGAAACTATCATTTTGATTTTCAGGCGGTATCTCTGCGCGATCAATCGATCACGTATGATGTCGATGTCACCGTGCTGACTGAAGATACTGTGACAGAAGACGGTGTGACATATATGGCGCAATATGCGAGGGAGCTGACCGGCGATGAAGTGAATGTCAGCGTTCCGTCGGAAGTCACTCTTTCCTCTGGAGGAAAGCAAAGTATTTCGGTGGAAATACAGCTGACAGAAGAGGGGAAATCCAATTTAGAGGAGGAATTTCCGAACGGCATTTATGTAGAGGGGTTCGTTACGCTGACTCCGAGAACAGACGGAGAAGTGACGCTGTCCTATCCGTTTATGGGATATTACGGAGATCAGGCGGATATTCCGGTTTTCGATTCGGATATTTATGACGAAGAGAATGCTTCGCTGTATGAAATTCAGCTGGGCCAGTTTAATAATTCCAACGGAAGCGGATATATTCTCGGACATAATATTTATGTGAAAGAAAATTATGAAGCGTATGACGAGGATAAGATCGCGATCAAAGGCGGCGTGAATACGAAGAATGTCACGGCTGTCCTGTCCATGCTGCGAAATTCAGACGAGCTGGAATTTTCTGTGGAGGACAGCGATGGGGATAAGGTTTACGAAGAAACGATGGGCGACGTACAGAAGACCTATTTCAATACGGAAGCTTTCTACACGCCGATGGCGGACAAGGGATTTACACCGTACGATACCTGGAACCAGCCTCTGCCGGATGGAGAGTATACCTATAAGGTTTCCTCTACGACAGGAGACAGTACGCAGTCAATTTCTTTTCCTCTGGTCATAGATACGCAAAAGCCGGAGGTGATTTCCAGTACAGTGGAAGGATCCAAGTGGACCATACAGGTGAGGGATAATCATTATATCCAGGCGCTCTGTATTACCGCTACGGGCAGTACACCGGTGACGGAATATATCGAGCCGGAAACTTCGGAAGCGGGCGGTACGGCTGAGGTTGTCTTCGACTTGTCCGATCCGGCTCTGCGGGATCTGGATCAGGCGAAGGTCGCGATGATCGATTATGCGGAGAATCAGTTTGTTTCCGATTATTATTCTCTCTCCGATAAAGTCGTGATCGATCCGGAGTCGGTGTCTCTGGACAAAGTGGAGATTCTCATGGAGGAAGGAAGCGATACGCAGCTTTCCGCCGAGGTACTTCCGGAGAACGCATCGAACAGAAACGTTGATTGGAAGAGTTCTGACAGCACTGTCGCAGAGGTGGACAGTAAAGGCAGGGTTCACGCTGTAAAAGCGGGAAACGCGGTGATTACTGCGGAAACGGTAAATGGTCTGACTGCGGAATGCAGGGTAGAGGTAAAAGAAAAACAGAGCTCCGTAACCAGCCTTACGGCTTCGCTCCGCGCGCCGATGGGAACGGTGTCGCCGGGCGATTTGATTCCATTTGATTTCCAGCTGGAAAATATGGAAAAAGTGGCGACAGTAGTGTTTACTTTTGAAAAAGACACGGATCTGGAGTATAAAGATATCGCGGGAAAAAGCGGTTTCTCATCTCTGGGCGTCAAATGGGACGGTAATACGGGAACTGCAGCCCTGAGCTATCTGAAAGATGGCGCAGGCGGCAGTCTGACGCAGAAAGCGCTGACGGACATCGCCAGGATTCAGTTCGAGACAGAAAGAGACAGCGGCGTGGTGGGCATTCGCCTGACCGGCATCGAAGCGGCGGGATATGATTCCGAAGGAAAGGCGGTTCGCCTGACAGCGGGAATCGGCGACAGCAGCGCCAGCGTGACGCTGGCGGAAAAGAAAACGTATGACCTGAACGGCGACGGCAAAGTAGATCTTCTGGATATCGCTTATGCTCAGCTGTACTATAAGGTCAGCGAAGGTTCCGATCGCTGGGCGGACGCTGAAAAATGCGATCTTGACGGAAATGGAAAGATCGATATTCAGGATCTTGTCATTCTTCTTCAGCATATCAGCATCGGATAACCCCGGCATCTTATCTGGGATGATCTTGAGACAGGGCGCGCTGTCCTGACTTCTGTAATCCGAAATTTTTAACAGAGCGAAAAACAGCATTGTTTTTCGCTCTGTTTTTTGAATATATAAACAGGGAATATTTTGCGCGGCGGGGGGAAGAAAAAGTGCTTCTGCGGATCAGAGATTCTATCTCAGAATTTCACGGAGTTCTTCCGAATCGGCCCATATCAGATCATAAATCCCGGGATTACGGAGCAGATGTTTCCATGCAGTGTGTGTCGCTTTTACAAAGCTGTCGTTGAGCGGGATTTCCTCTTCGATGAGCGGGCAGAGGTACGGCAGTTCATTATCATTGTAAAGCATCTGCAGTTCGCCGTCTTCCGTGAGATACGGCATGAGCGGAAATGTGCGGCATTGAATGGGACGCTTATCCCGGACGCAGTAGGGAGGCGTTTTGCATTTTATAAAAAAGACCGGTCCTTCCCAGGATTCCGGAAAACCGCATTCTTCCGCATTCTGTGTACTCCATTCGAGCCAGTCTCTGCCGTCCTCGAAGACAGCTTCTTCACCGGGCAGCAGGTAGATTCCCATATCGTCACTCTCCGACAGACAGCAGACAGCGCCGCATAACTGGCCGCAGTCGAAATCTGCAGGAGATACGCTGTCGAGCAGGCGGTAGATTGCCCGGTATGTCTTTTTTGGAATTATATTTTTATCCATTTATAAATCACCTCGATGACATTATAACATAGCGCTGCATATCCGGTACCGCACTGAAATTATCCGCGTGTTTGATCGGGTAAATTTGGACGCAGCCGCTGTATCGCGCTTTTTATTCTGTACGTTGGGTTTCATTCCGCTAAAGGCAGGCAATGCCGCGTTCTGTTTTGGCCCTCGGCGACAGACGAGTCGTAACGGAAAAAAGACGAAGACTGAGCCGTAGTCGCCATGGTATCTTAGCTCTTTCTCAGCGATCCGCCGAACGAAGAGAGAGCGGGAGCATAGAAAGACTCATACCTGGCCCTCGGCGACAGACGAGTCGTAACGGAAAAAGACGAAGACTGAGCCGTAGTCGCCATGGTATAATTATATCACGCAACGGCGGCATTTTCCGTCTCCGCAGACGTGCGGCGGGTGCGGCTGCTGCCGGAGTTTTTTATCATGGAAAAGAAAGGATGAGATAGAGAAAATGAACCATTATGATGAGATACGGGCCCGTTTAAAGACCGCCCATATGTTTTTCGGAGAGGATGCGGTAAACAGAGGAAATGCTCTTTTGGATAAATATCTTCTGGAAGGAGCGATTACTCAGGAGGAATATGAAAAACTGCTGGAGGAAAACCGGACGATGGAATGCGATGAGGTCTGGGTTCCGGAAGATCACTGAGCAAAATCCCGCGGGAGGATTGTCTTCAGATTCACATCAGAATCCGGAAACTGCAATATCCGCAGATTATACTTATGGCACGAAGAAGGAACAGGCTGTCTTGCAGCCTGTTTTTTTATTTTCGGAAACTGTGAATTGTATTTTTGGAAGGCCGGCCGGTTTCTGAAAGGGTTGATTATGTGCCAAAGCTCTCAAGGAGAATGAACGACGGATTAATTCGGTTTTATAAAGCAGCCGCGGACATTTTCGTGAAAATCGGAGAAACAGATTCTTCCTGCGCTGCTGAAATCTTTCGAACAGTCTTGATCTGGAGAGATGGATAAAATCTGTTCCGATGGAGAGCAAAAAAACAAATATAATATACGGTGGTATAAATTGATATGTAAGAAATTAAAATGAATTTAAAGCGAATTAAAACTAATTTAATTCATGAATATGATATTAAATATATAAAATAAGATTAAAAATAATTAAAACTTGCATAATGATTAAAATTGAATTATAATTAAAACCACCTAATCATTGATATAATAATTAAATTTGTTTTGCAGACGACGGAGATCTTTTGATTTCGCAGGACGGAATTCTGAAATATGACACAGTGAAAATGTTTTCCCTTTTTTATCGGAGGTAGAATTCCGCTTCGGATTTCTCCTGAAAGACAGGATTCTCTTTGAAACGGAGAAGCAGGATAAACCTGCGCTGTGCTGAAATCGTTCACACGATCAGATCATGCGGAAATTTCGCTGTACCGATGGAATATTTCTGTAAATTCATGGGATGAAATCGCTGCAATATCTTCTGGTCTGCGCGCCGAGCGGTGTTTTTCGTCCGAAGGCGCGGCGGAATGGAGAGACGCTGCTGCAGCAAATTGAGGAGGAAAGGAATGAATCGATTATGGAGAAGAATAATGTCATTGAAGCTGTAAAAGGGCTTCATGAGGTGATTCGTCGCCAGCAGGGAATCATGTCTCCGGATTCTAACGGGAAGGGGCATGGAAAGCTGCTGAGAACAATTTCAGAAAATGAAGGAATTTCCGGCGTCGAACTGGCCTTAAAAATGGACATCGCACCGCCTGTCGTTTCGGAAAAACTTTCCGGTTTGGAACGGGACGGTCTGATTTACCGGGAACGGGACCGGAAGGATCGGCGCAGAACTCATATTTATCTGACTCCGGACGGAGCGATGGCTCTGACCAGACGAAAATTCGGACAGGAATGTTTTCAGAAACGGGTAAAGGAGTGTCTGAGCGAAGATGAGCGGGCGTTATTCTGCGAGATGTGCGACAGGATCGTATCGGGGATCAAGTCGATGGAAAAAGATCTTCCGGACGATGAGGCGGTAATCAGTTTTTACCGGAGGCAGAAAGAGAAGCGCAGCCGAAACGACGGATACGGCCGGGAATCTTCAGGCGAGAAATAGACCGGTGCAGACAGATAGGAGCTGCAGCAGATGAGCTATATAAAGGGACGAGCTTCGGAGACGGAGGAGACGTTGTCTCCCGGAGAAGCGGCGCCGCTGAATATAGAAAAAGCAGATAACACACGAAAGTAGTGATATTGGCGTATTAACAGTATCGTGTGTATCTGCAGTTTTAGAAAGTGTCCCGATAATAGGATTTTCTATTTATTATTTTACCATGAAAGAAATGGTTTTACAGGTAGAAATTTATAAAAAGATAGATAGAAAATAGAGGACACAGTTATTTTTTATCGTTTTGCGCAAAAATGTAAGGAGGTTATTTTGAAGCAGACTATAGTTGAAATGCGGCAAAGCAAAAAGATTTTGTGTATATTTCTTACCGCGGTACTTATTTTTACCTGTTTTTTACCTGTGAAATCCTTTGCTGGGGAATTTGTTGAGACTGATGAAACTGTGGTGGGATCTGTCGAAGCTGCAGAATTTATAGGCGAAAACACTGTTACAGAGTGGGATGTAAAGGAGAGCGGCAGTATTACTCTCGAAATTGCTCTCGATGATGAATATGATTTTAAGACAGATATCGACTTAAATGATTACAAAGACCAGATAGTAGATGGGCTAATCTTTCAAGGATTACAGTTTAATCGGACGGAACAAAAATATGAAGTGGTTTCTTATGATAATTTTGTGACTAACGGGTTGAGTAGATATGGAGTATCAGGCTATTTCTCTTATTTAGAAGAATACGAGGATGCATGGGTTACAACTTATGATAGATTCGTAGGATTATCAGATCCGGGTCCAAGCAGCCAATTTTCTGGAGAATATGCGGTAGAACCTTCAGAAGAACTGAAATTAAAATATCCAGGCGTAAAAAAGGGAATTACAGATGCGTTAAAATCAGAAGCTGAATTATTTTTTAACGCTGATGGAAATTTAGTGATCACTTGTAACAGTGCTTATTTTGATGATTTTACTAACAGTGTGCAGGTGTGCAATGGCGGAATACAAATTGCTCTGTGTGATATCGTTCTGTCTGCAGAATTGCCATCAGATATTATCCAACAGAATATTTCTATTTCGACAAAAGCGGGTAGTTATTTTACTATTCAGGAGATGAAATATCATACCGAGATTTGGGAATATGTGGATGAGTCCAGAAAAGACGAAATAGGCGTGTTATCTTTCGATAACAAAATCGACGGGACTGATAATAATGTTCAAACATCTACGTCATACGATAAGTCATATTATATTAAACGCGTAGACAATGATGTTCTTACGGAAGATGATATTCGTACCGGAGGTGAGATGGGACCTAACGGAACCGGTGACAAGTTGATACGGATTGTAATGGATGTTCGTGTAGGGCCTGCTCAGTGGGCGAGTACGAAGAATATGAGCACATTCTATTCCAATTGTTTTAGAACGGCTGTTGATGCGACCGGTTATGGTGGAAATAGTGATGATATTTATACGCCAAAAGACGACGAACAGTGGGCTAAAGTAGAAGATAAAATTTTGAATGGAGGCGGAGATAATCCAAGTACAAAGTATCAGTTGATAAATAATAAATATGTAATCAATTATAGTGGTGACAGCAGAATGGATGTAGAGAATCCGGCACCGATGTGGCTCATGTATGAGGTACCTGTCGTTGAAGATTTTTCTATCGACGAAGATATGAATATTTATGTCAATATGATTGCGGGTATGACAGGTGGTTCAGGACAGTCTGCAGCACAAAACGGAATGCCGATAATCGGTATGGACGGAAGAGTATATTTTACGATTAAAAATTCAGATTATATTGAAGAAATAAGCTTACTGGATCCATCCGATGCTGAGAAAAATGTGAGATACGGGACAGATTTTTCTTCTTTAGATTTACCAAAAACTCTTTCTGCAATATCGGAGGATGCGGAATCTTTTGAGGTCAGCGATATTACATGGAGCTCAGAACCGGAATATGATGGAAACACATCAGGTACCTATGTATTTACTCCAATATTGCCGGAAAAATATGTCTTGAGTAATGAAGCAGTATTACCGACAATTACAGTAAATGTCAAAGAAAAGACTTCCTCCGGTGGATCAGGCGGCGGGGGTGGTTCTTCAGCCAAGCCTGACGACGGTAAAGGTGAAACGGTTACCAATCCGGACGGTTCTGTGACGACGACGACAAAAGATGAGACAACCGGTTCTGTGACAGAAACAACAGAATACAAAGACGGATCCAAATTTACGCAGATTACGTCTGCAGACGGAAAAGTACAGAGGGAAGCAGTCGTATCCGAGGAAGCGGTAAAAACTGCAAAGGACGGCGGAAATCCTGTGAATGTTGCGATGCCGGAAGCTGAAGCGGAAAAAGACACTGCAAAGGCGCCGGAACTGACGATCGATCTGCCATGTGAAGAGGCGGTCGTCGAGATTCCGGTGGCTGATATAAAGCCGGGTATTGTGGCTGTAATCGTAGAGGAAGACGGTACGGAAGCGGTCGTGAAGATTTCCGAAGTGACGGAACAGGGACTCGTTTTCAGCGTCAGAGACGGACAGAAAGTGAAAATCATAGATAATAGCAAAATATTTAGCGACTGTACAGATCACTGGGCAGCAGATGCGATTGATTTTGCCGCTGCAAGAGAATTGTTTAACGGTACCGGAGCTAATACATTCTCGCCGAACCGTCCGATGACGAGAGGCATGCTGATGACCGTTCTGGCACGAATGAATGATGTGGATACCGAAGGCGGAAGTACTTGGTATGAGAAAGGTCTCCTCTGGGCGGTGGAACAGGGAATTTCTGACGGTACAAATCCGGAGCAGAAGATCTCCAGGGAGCAGCTTGTGACGATGCTTTACAGAGCGGCGGGAAGACCGGAAATTTCCGGGGATCTCGGAAGCTTCAGCGACAGGGCGGCGGTGTCCTCTTATGCGCATGATGCGATGGTATGGGCGATTTCCCAGGGCCTGATTGAGGGAACCGACGAGAATCAGCTGCTTCCGGGAAGCGATGCAACCCGGGCTCAGGTAGCAACAATTCTGATGCGTTACTGTGCTATGCTTCTCAAATAATATTCAGCGCGGTATATGGCAGAGTTTGATCTGAGAAAGGTGAGATTTTGCTGTAAATTTAGAAATGCTTCTGTAATGAGATAAAAAATTGCGAAGAGGCGGCGCGGTGTCGTCGTCTCTTCGTGATTTTGCAAAGAGACACAAAGGCTGCGGTTTCTATTGTAAAATGTGGCCCGGATACCGGAATTCCGGCAGACCGATAGGATTCATATTATCATTTTGTCAAAGTGTACGGTGACAGTATCCGGTATTCGGGGCGCATTTTAATCGGAAATAAGTTCTGCTGCCTGCATCTGCAGGAGGGCGTCGGCGCTAAGTTTTATTTTATCCCGGCTGTCTGTAATATCCGTGTATGAAAAGCAGATCTGTACCGGGAAATGAGTGTCAATTTTATCATATCAGACAGAGATCAGGGAAGAGTAAAAAAAGAGGGAGGAAAACAAGGGTGAGAACAAACTGGAGGCGAAAATGCGGAAGACGAAGAGCCGTACTGATTTCCGCGGCGGTCTGTGCTGCAATGATGTTTACACAGGTATTCTGTTATGCGGCATATAATTCAGTTCCGACAAAACAGTATCCCAAGGTGACGGATGTGGAAATCATAAAGAATGCAGAAGACGAAGAGTGGCAGGCAGAAATACATATCAGGTTTTCGAATAATGTGGGAGCTATTGATGAAGAGCAGATCAGGGATGCGGTAAATGAAGAGAACCCTGATTATATGAAAGGTGCAAATGAGCGAAATCTGACAAAATTTCATCTGATTGATCTGCAGACAGGAATGGATGTCAATGCAGAAAACTGGTATGTGTCTCCTCATCCTAATGCTGAGAAGCATATGGATGAATCGAAATATTTTTATATTTATGTGAAGAATCTCGATGAAGGAAAAGATTATCAAATACAAATAGATGAGGATCTTTATGCTAATATGGGAAATAGTTTAGGTGTTCCTTACATAGTAGATTTTAATATCGCATCAAATTATTGTGAAGTTCGCCCAGTGGGAGAACTTCCGCCAGATGAAATAGTGCAGGCTCCTTTGACATTAGATGAGGTAAACATTGATAATCATCAGGAAAATGTACCTGTAGATATTAGAATAAACCTTAAATTTTCGTTTAATGTTTCAGGTCCAGAAGTATTAGAATACAATACAAAGTATATTTCTTTGGTAAAAGTGTCGGATGAAACGAAAAAGATTCCGATATCTATTTCTTCTGGACAGGAGGTTCAAGAACTAATCGTAGTACCAGAAAATTTACTGGAAAATAAAACAGAATATAAATTAATTATTGAGAAAAAGTTGATGTCAAGGAATGGAATGGAACTTTCCAGTCCTTTAAATATCTTTTTTTCGACGGAAGGAAGCGGACAGGGCTCTGGTAGCGGAGGCGGCTCCGGCGGCGGATCGGAAACACCGGATGAAACAAAGGGGAATCTCACCGTTGCGGGTGCAGAAAACGGCTCTGTCGCAGTAGATCCTCAGGAACCGAAGGCTGGAGAAAAGGTGCTGATTACCGTGACGCCGGATGAGGGTTATTTGTTGAAGTCTCTTAGAGTGACAGATGAAGAGGGCGGTGAAATCGAGCTCACTGAAGATTCCAACGGCAAATATAATTTCATAATGCCGGAAGGGAAAGCAAAACTGGAAGTCGTATTTGAAGAGGACAAGCCGGTCGAAAACTATTATTCTGATATCGCATCAAACTGGGCAGCAGAGGATATCAATCTGCTGGCTGATCTGGGTGTGGTGACGGGAAAACCTGACGGAACGTTTCGGCCGGACAGTCAGATTACGAGAGCCGAGATCGTAGCGATTCTCGTGAGGCTGTACGATCTGAACAGCGATGATATGGTCCTTTTTGACGACACAAAAGATCACTGGGCGAGCGGGTACATTTCGATTGCGGCGTCTCTGGGATACGTCAACGGTTTTGATGCGAAGCATTTCGGACCAGACGATCAGCTGACGAGAGAACAGATGGCGGTCATGACGGCGAGAATCGCAGAGCTTCAGGAAGATACTTCCGGCGGAAATCCGGTGCCTTTCACCGATAAAGACCGTATTTCATCCTGGGCTTTGAGTGCGGTTACTTCTGTATTTCAGAATGGAGTGATAAGCGGCTATCCGGACGGCACTTTCCGCCCTTCGGCTAAAATCACCCGTGCCGAAGCCTGTCATATGATCGTAAATCTGATAAATCTGCAGCAGGAGGCAGCATGATTTATCGGAAAGGAAAAGCGTACGGCCGGAGGTTCGGTATCGTTTTATGTCTTCTCCTCGCGGCGGCAGCATGGTTCTGTCCCGTATCTTTCGCTGCAGGAGACGGTAGCGGCGGCGGAGCGGGCGCGGTTGTTCCGCTGTACATGGATTGGTCTTATCCTGCCGACGGCGCTTCCGGAGTCAGCGTTACTCCGGTGATTCAATGTAAATTCAGTCATAATGTGGCGCAGTATAATGTATCGGATCGGAACAAGACGCTGATTACGCTGAAGAAAGCGGACGGAACGAATGTAGATATCACGGTTTTTGTCGCTGACGCGCAGCTGCAGTTCGACAAACGGCAGTTTCTGTATGTTTCTCCTGTGAAGCCTCTCAGCTACGGTACAAAATATATTCTGACGCTTCACGAGGGGATTCAGGCGAAAAATAATATGGCTACGGACGAAGAACAAACCGTGACGTTTACCACAGAATATGGCAGATCTTCTTTTAATGCGCCGCTGGTGACACCGCCTGTAGAGAATGATTTAGCCGCGGCAGATTCCGGAGACAGCACGGATTTACAAGCCCTGGGAACTGACGCCGCCGGTGGGACGGCAAAGCAAAATGGCGGAGGAGAATCAGTGACAGCGGATTCCTCTGCGGACGGCGGTGAAAAAATTTCGCATGGGCCGGCAGACAGCGCTGCGCCCGGAGAGACGCGAGGAGATGATACAGGAGAGGATCTGTCTTCCGGCGAATCCGTACGGCAGGATATTTTATCATTTTTTTCATCTTCGAGGTTTCAGGCGGTGCTGATCCTCCTTCTCGTTCTGCTGACAGCGGTTGGCGGCGGTCTTGTTTCCTCCGTCTGGATGAGGAAAATAAAATGCCCCGAAGGAATTTTGAAAAGCCGGAGGTCTGAATTGTCTGATTCCGCGAAAAGGTCACCGGGCGGGGAACTTCCGGAGGAGAAAACCGGTAAAAATATAGGAAAGAAAAAGAGAACGGCAAAACGTCTGTCTATGCTGCTGATTTTCGTGACGGCTGTAAACGGTATTCTGTCAGCGGCGCCGCCGGATTCTTACGCTTCGGCGCCGGAAGGATTTACGGTGCGGCTGAAGATCGGCGATGAAGTCGTGTCCGAGAAGGTATATACGGACGCTCAGCTGAGAGCCATGAAACAGACACGGCAGGTGTATTCGGGTATCAATGAAGATGAATTTCCGTGTACTACTGCAGCGGAAGGGATTTTATTGAGTGATCTGGCTGAAGCACAGGGCGTGGATCCTTCGGAGATCGAGAGTGTCAGTATTTACGGGGCAGGAAAGTGGACGAGAAATATGACGAATAATTATCTGTATGGTGTAGACAGATACCGTTATCCGCATTTGTCGGAAGCTTACCTCCTTGAAAACGGAACGGATTCTTCCGGTTCCGGACAGAACGATGCGGAGGCGACAGATTCTGCGGGCCAGAGTGATGATACAGAGGGGGATGCTGCGCTCCAAGGTGAATCCGGTGAAGATCCGGAGGCGCTGAAGAAAAAGGATCCGGAGAGTACCGAACCTATGCTCGCTCTGCGTTCAGCCACTTCGCAGCTGCAGGACGACGCACCTTGGTCATCGCTTTCTGCGATCGGAGGATATCGTTTCTGTTTCGGCCAGCTGAATCCTTCCGACGGTTCTTATCTGATGTACGGCTACAATTTGCAGGCAATCGATATCAAGGTGACTGCGGCGGGAGAGTTTGCGGAAAAGATGGGCATGAAGGATACCGAAGGAAATAAGAAGATGACTTCCGGCGGGGCTGATTCTGCGGGGAGCGCGGAGGTAGAGGGACCGTATACCGATCCTTTTACGGGAGCGGTGACAGATCATCTTCCTGATGAACTGACGGTTCAGGTAGGTTACTTCGGTACAGAGTATTATACGATAAAAAAATTCACGTTTGATGAAATTGCGTCAATGCCTCTGACACGCCAGGCCTATTCTTCCGTCTCTTCCGATGGAACAAACGGAATTCTGACTGCGATGGGGGTACGCCTGGTGGATTTGATCACGGCTTCGGGCATTGATATGGATTCGGTGGAGAAGATCGGTTTTTACCAGGGCGCCGAAGAAGGTTCTCCCGGCGTCACTGCGTCGAAGGCTTATCTCATCGACATGAACCGGTATTATTATCCGAATCTTACCGCGGCTTGGAATTATACGACGGGAGGAAAAGGAGCGGCCCGCAGTGCGGTGCGCGTCGACACTGTGATCGCGCTGAAGGATTACTGGGATGAAAAATCCACCGTGCCGGATTTTTTCCGGATGGACGGCACACACCGGTACCATCTGGTCTATGGACAGACTTCCGTAAAATCCAACAATCTGGATAAGTCTCTCCTGTGGATCGACACGATAAAGGTTCAATTGTACGGTTCGCCGTCCGATGAAAACTGGGTGGATGAGTATCTCGGCAAGGTCGTGGGAAGCGGCGAAGGCAATGGTGCGGGGATCGGAGGAAGCGGCGCCGGTAGCTCCGCTTCTGAATCAGAACCGGACGGGACATCCGGCGAAGCGGCAGAGACGGAACCAGAGAAATTCAAAAAAAATGACAATTCTTTGGAAAAGATCGACGCCGCCGGGAAGCATGTTTATGAGATTGCGGGAGGTTCCGTATCTTACAGTCTCGGCAGTGAAAGAAAGGATTACCGCATCTATATCGCCGCGATCTTCGGAGCCGCCTTTTTATTAGGCGGCGGCGCCAGTTTTTACGCTTATCGGCGGCGGATGAGGTGAAGGGAGAAAATATGACAGATTTTTTAAAAGATTCATTACATACGGTATCTCAGTGGCTGCTGATCCCGACCATGGCGATTCTGCTTCTTCTGATTCTCGGCACCGTGGCCTGCATCGGCGGGATTATCATGGAGGCGGTGAGGGAACGTTCCGTCGTCAAAGAAAACGAGACAAATCTGATCTTGAATATCCACGGGAAGAATCCGTCTGATATCCGGTCGATGATCGGAGAAAGCCGGATTTATACCCGCCATAAAGATGCGTTTTTCACGATTCTCGATAATCGGGACAAGCCGGAAGAACTGTTGATCGCAGCGGCGAGGAAGATGATTTCAGATGAGGAATCCAGGTTTGAGAAGAGGGCGTCGCTCACAGAGATGGCTTCTCGCATCGCGCCGATGTTCGGCCTCATGGGAACTCTGATTCCTCTCGGGCCCGGCCTGATGGCTCTGGGGCAAGGGGATACCATGTCTCTGGCGGATTCTCTTCTGATCGCTTTTGACACGACGGTAGCAGGTCTCGTAACGGCGGCAGTGTGCTATGTTATCGCAAAGATCAGAAGGCGCTGGTACGACGATTATATGGTTTCTCTGGAAACTCTGATGGATGCGGTGCTGGAGGAGGTTTCTTCCGGAGAGAGGAAGGCGGAAAAACCGGATCAGGATGCCTCTGCAGAGATGCAGGAGACGGAAAAAGCCTGCGTAAAGAAGACGGCGGACACGGAGAGAAAGGATGCGGTACAGGATGAAGATCAGCTCGATGAAGTATAATCTTCGGAGAAAGAAAGTGCACCAGGATGAAAACCCTCTGGAGATGATGGCAAATCTGATGGACGTTATGCTGGTCTTTGCCTGCGGTCTGATGCTGGCTCTCATCGTCAACTGGAATGTGGATCTCGGCGGTCAGGAAGTGGATTATGTCAGCGGGCAGGAGATTACGGAGACGCAGCTTAACGAAAATAAATCGGAATCCGAGATCGATGAAAATCAGGATTACAAAAAAATGGGAACCGTTTATCAGGATCCGGAGACCGGCAGGATGTACATGGTGACAGACGGGGAATGAGACGAAATTTTTTCGGTTCTGTGCGGACCGCCGGAATAAAAACCGGCGCCGCGGTTTTCAAAAATGTCAGAGAGAAATGGAGAGATGAAAAATTATTTAATCAGCATAGATGATACCGATGATGTGACAAAACGTGTGAGTACCGGACAGATCGCAGAAATCATCGGCCGGCGTCTGACGGAGGCAGGCGGAAAAGTAGGAGACGGCATCTCCAGGCATCAGCTGCTGCTCAGTGATGAGATCGCCTATACTTCCCACAACAGTTCCATGTGTATCGATGTGGAATTCGAGGAGGCGGACAGCGGTGAAATCGCATCGATCTGCGAAGAAGTAATCCGGCAGAATATGGCCCGGGTGTCGGACCCGGGGTTTGCGGTATGCTGTCTCGACCGTCTTTCCGATCCGGATCGTCTGATCGAATTCGGCTTTGAAGCCAAGAGGAAAGTGAAGAAAAAGGATGAGGCGTATGCGCTGGCTTCGGGGATTGAGGGCGTCATTTTGAAAGAGCTGGGCGGAACCGGAGGCGGCGTCATCGGCGCTTTGGCCGGTATCGGACTGCGGCTGAGCCGCAGCGACGGATCTCTTCGGGGAAAGACGGGGAGCGAATTTTCCGGGGAATTTATGAGAGCCGGCGAGATCTGCAGGCGTTTCGGCGCAGAACTCGTCATCACAAGAGACGGTGCGGTTCTGGGAGAAGCGGTACCCGTACGGATCGATAAATTCATAAAACTGATGTATTTTGACGGACATAAGTGCTGCATCGTCCGACGGGAAGAGGATGGGACATATGTGACAATCCATCAGCATCAGGAGAGAGAAAAGTTTATGGAAATTACAGGGCAGGCGGTATGCGCCGATTTTGTACCGGACAATGATGAAGAGGAATTCGGCATACCGCAGGGAGCACAGTCCTGTTTTAACTGTCTGTACCGCAGATGGCTGGACTGCGGTTTTCGCTGTATGAAAGCGGAGGAATAAAATGGGAATCACTGTAAAACACCGTGGAGCAGCTGATGGTCTGACAGGAGCGGAGCGGGATATCACAGGGCGGTCATATGACGTGACTGTCATCGGGGGAGGTATTCTGGGAGCTATGGCGGCCTGGAGGCTCTCCCGGTATGACCTCCGGATTCTTCTGATCGACAGAGCTTATGATCTGGGAGAGGGCGCGGCGAAAGCCAACAGCGGCATTCTCTACCCGGGCTTTCAGCCGAGAGGCGGCAGTCTGAAGGGGATTTCCTGCGTCCGGGGCGGAGCGATGTACGATGCGATCTGCAGCGATCTGGAGATACCGATGAAGCGCATCGGCTCTCTGTACGTCACTTTTCATGAGGAAGGCGACGAGGAGATGATGAAAAAATATCAAAGAGGTCTGGAAAACGGAACTCCGGGTATGGAAATCCTGTCCGGAACGGAAGCGAGGCGAATGGAACCTCTGCTGAGCAAACGAGTCAGAAAGGCTCTCTATGCGCCGACCACAGGTATCATATCGCCATTTGCGCTTATCACGTCGCTGGCAGAAGCCGCCGCGCAGAACGGCGTCAGATTTCTTTTCGGCTGTGAAGCGAAAGATGTTCTGCTGCCGGAAAGCCGGGTACCGGATTCCGGTATGGCGGGGAGGGAGCGGAAAGAAAAACGCGGCGATACGGAAGAACCGGCGCGGGTCGTGACATCGAAAGGGACGATTACCACCCGCTTTATCATCAATACTGCGGGAGACAACGCAGCGCGGATAGAAAGCTGTGTGCGTCCGCAGAATCTCGTGATCCGGCCGCGCCGGGGGCAGTTTTACATCTTCGATAAGCAGGAAGGCGCGGAGCTTTCTCATGTGATTTATCAGGTGCAGGAAAACGATGAAAAGGGTACTCTGATCGCTCCTACGGTGGAGGGAAATCTGATCGCGGGACCGACATCGGAAAATGTGAGTTCTTATGAGAATACGGACACGACCAGAGCGGGTCTGGATCATGTGGAACGGGTAGCAAAAAAAATTCTTCCCGATCTGGATATGGGAAAGGTCATTACGAATTTTGCGGGAATCCGGGCGAATATCACAAATATAGACAAGGAACAGAAGGATTTCGTGATCCGAATGAGCGGAAGGCGCATGGTCAGCGCTCTCGGCATTAAAAACCCGGGGATGACTGCAGCGCCTTATCTCGTGGAAAGGATGACAGATCTTCTCCGTGACGAGGGGCTGGAGACCCGCAAGCGGCAGGACTTTCAGCCGAGGCTGAAGCGGAAAAAGCCTTTTCTGCAGTGTACGCCTCAGGAGCAGAGACAGATGCTGAAGGAAGATCCCCGGTATGCCAGGGTGATATGCAGATGTGAGGAAATCACAGAAGGAGATATTCTTCGTGTTCTTCGCTCTCCTCTGCCTCCGAAGAGTCTCAACGGTTTTAAAAAACGTCTGAGGACGGGGATGGGACGGTGCCAGGGCGCTTTCTGCACGTCGAGAATTCTGGAGATCGTGTGCAGAGAAACGGGGTGCAGACCGGAAGAATTTATGAAAAGTTCAAAGGGAAGCCCTCTGGTAAAGGGCAGGTTGAAGTGATGGAAAAGACTTATGATCTGGCGATCGCCGGCGGCGGCCCGGCGGGTATGGCCGCCGCCGTGCAAGCGCGGAAAGAGGGCGTAGAGAGGATCATTCTCCTCGAGCGGAACTCCCGTCTGGGAGGGATTCTTCCTCAGTGTATTCACGACGGATTCGGTCTGGAGGAATTCGGCCGTACGATGACCGGACCGGAATACGCTCTGGAATGGATAAAAAGAGTGGAAGAGGCCGGAATCGAATATCATACGGATACCGCAGTTTTCGATGCGGCGACGGTTTCCCGCCGGGAGACGCCGCAGGAAAGATCTTCGGAAACAGCGCCTGCGGGATATCGTCTGAAGATTTCTTCACCGTCCTGCGGTGTGGAATCCGTATTCTGCCGTGCTCTGGTTCTCGCATCGGGATGCAGAGAGCGCACGCGGGGCCAGCTGAGGATTCCGGGAGGCCGGCCGGCGGGGGTCTATACCGCCGGCGCTGTTCAATATATGATGAATGTTCAGAATTATCTGCCGGGAAGGAGCGCTGTCGTACTCGGTTCCGGCGATATCGGGCTCATCATGGCCCGACGGATGAAATGGGAAGGCATCGATGTGAAGATGGTTCTCGGTGAGCGGGCCAGCGGTCTGCTGCGAAATTATATCCAGTGTATAAAAGACTGGGATATTCCGATCCGTTTTTCCCATACCGTAGTGCAGATTCACGGCAGAAAGCGCATCACCGGTGTCACTGTCGCTCCGGTAGCGAAAGACGGCTCGCCGGATCTGGAGGGTTCTCAGTACATACGGTGCGATCTGCTTGTGGTAGCGGCGGGTCTGATTCCAGAGACAGAACTGTGGAAAAAAATATATTTTTCGGAGGGAAAGGTTCCCTGTGAAATAAAATCCGAGGATGAAATTTCCACTCAGCGGTCAGGGGTGTTCGTCTGCGGAAACGTGGTGAGGCAATACGATACGGCGGACGAGGTTTCCGCATCAGGCAGAAGAGCCGGTCGGTCGGCGGCGCGGTATTTGGAAAAATTCAGGGAGTTTACTTCCGGTTTTGATTCTGATGCCGGCAGGAATCGAAACCTTTTGCAGGCAGAAGACACGGAGGTTTTGCCGGATCTTTCCGGGAGGCAGAATCCGCCGTGCGAGCTGAAGGAAGAGGGCGGAAAGATTCCGAAACATGTTATGACGGAGAAGGATCTCGACTATCTGTCGTCCAGTTCTTCGACAGAAGAGAGCAGTGCAAAGATTGTGTACTGTATCTGCTGTCCCCGGGGCTGCCGAATGAAAGTCCGGGACAAAAGTGAAATTTCAGCAGGGGGCGGCGGTGAAATCAGCGGTTTCGGATGTGAGACAGGAAAAGCTTATGCTCTGCAGGAGACGACGGCGCCGAAGCGGATAGTGACGGCGACGGTGGCGGTGCGGGGAAGAGAGAATCTTCTCCTTCCGGTAAAGACGAACGTTGCGGTGGAGAAATGCGACGTGGAACGTATTCTGAAAATGTGCAGAAGAATAAAAGCGGTTCTTCCCGTATCGGCGGGGGACGTCATAAAGAGCGATCTGCTGGGACGCGGGAGGAACGAGGGAGGCGCAGGAGGAACGGGTCTGCGCTCATCAGAGGACAGCGCTTTCGAAGAGGGCAATTTCACCGCCCGTACTGGCAAATGCGGCAGCAGAGTGCGAAGGGAGCGTGTGGACCTCATCGCCTGTATGGATATAGATGAAGCCGCTGCCGCGGAGATCTGCCCGAAACACTGCGGTACATGGAGCGGCGGAGATTTTTAAAACTGCGGTTTCAGAGGAGATGTCTCAGAAAGAACACCCGGGGAGAGGATGATCCGAGGCAGGGACTGCCTCTGACATAAGAAGGATTGGAATCCGTGGAGAAAGAGATGTTATGAAAAAAATTTGGATTATACTGTTCATACTTCTGCCGCCGGCGGCTGTCTTTATCGGGCTGTTCGCAGGGAGATATGAGTTAGGCCTGACAGAGGTGACAGGCGCGCTGATGGAATTTGTCCGCTCCGGTGTCATGTCGATTGCAGGAGGGGAAGGCGCCGCAGGCGTGTCCGCGGATTCCGGCGTCAGTGCGGAATGCTACGCTGTGGTGACGGAACTACGTCTTCCCCGCCTGATTGCGGCTGCTTTTGTCGGCGCGGCGCTTTCCGCCAGCGGTGCGGCATATCAGGGTGTTTTTCGCAATCCGCTGGTGAGTCCCGGACTTCTTGGAGTCAGCGCCGGAGCGGGATTCGGTGCGGCGCTGGCGATTCTTCTCTTCGGAGGAGGATCGGCGTCCTATTTTTTCGCTTTTGCTTTCGGCGTCGGCGCAGTGCTTCTGAGTTACTGGATTGCCGGTATTTACAAATCGGTTCCAGCGATCATGCTGGTACTGGGAGGAACGATCGTGACCTCGGTGTTTAACGCTCTCGTTTCGCTGCTGAAATATGTGGCGGACACGGACAGTCAACTGCCGGCTATTGTCTACTGGCTTATGGGAAGTCTGGCTTCTGTAGGCTGGAACAGTATCTGGGCGATAATTCCGGTGGGCATCGGTCTCGTCGTGCTGGTCTGCTGCGGCTGGCGGATCAATGTGCTCTCCATGGGAGAAAGAGAAGCCCGTACGCTGGGCGTCGATGTCAGATCGGTGAAGCGCATTGTCATCGCAGGGGCTACGCTGACTACCGCCGGAGCTGTGTGCATGTGCGGCGTCGTAGGATGGGTAGGTCTGGTTATCCCGCATATCTCGCGGATGATCGCGGGACACGATAACCGGCGGCTGATTCCCGTATCGATTTCTATCGGCGCGGCGTTTATGGTGATCATCGATACTGTCAGCAGATCTCTTACAGCTTCCGAGCTTCCTCTCAGTATTCTTACCTCTCTGATCGGCGCTCCGTTTTTCGTGCTTTTGCTGAAGCGGACGAAAGGGGGAGGATGGCAGTGAGAGAGAAGCCGTACAGATGTCGGAGACATGCCGAAGGAATCTCCGGTCAGCGGAGAGAAAAAACGGAACGGATTCACCCGGCGGAAAGCAGGGAGCCACTGATCGAGGCGGAGGCTGTTTCTCTGTCTTACGACGGAGGGGAGCCGCTTCTGAACGATATCCATTTCAAAATCGAGCCGGAAACCCTGTATTGTCTCATGGGAGCCAACGGATGCGGAAAGAGTACGCTGATCAACTGTATTCTGGGGATGCACGAACCGGACAGAGGCGAGATTCGGATCGGCGGCAGACCGGTTTCCGAATACCGGCCTAAGGAACTGGCAAAGAGAGTCGCTTTTGTACCGCAGGTTCACGAGCGGACTTTTCCTTATACGGTGGAGCAGGTGGTGCTGATGGGACGAAATGCGTACAGCAGGGCCCTGTCGGGGCCGGAGGCCAGCGACCGGAAGATGGTAAAAGAGGTGCTGGAGCGCACCGGTATCGCGCATCTGTCGCAGCGTCCGTATACTCGTATCAGCGGAGGAGAGATGCAGCTGGTGATGCTGGCCAGAGCTCTGGTACAGCATACGTCGGTCATTATCATGGATGAACCTTCGGCTCACCTGGATTTCCGCAATGAACTGATTTTTCTGGAAAATGCGGCACGGCTGATACGGGAGCAGTCCGCGTCGGTCATCATGGCTACCCATTCGCCGAATCAGCCGTTTTTCTTTGAGCGGGCGGGGATTCGCGTAAAAGTGCTGGCCGTCTGCGGAAGGACTCTTTCTTTTGAAGGCGCTCCGTCAGAGGTGCTGACGGAGAAAAATATCGCTGAAATTTACCAGGTGAAATCCAGACTGTTATGTGAGAATGCGCCGGAGACAGGCGAAATACGTCAGATTGTACCGCTGAAAACCATTTAAATCGCCGGGGAGCGGAGAGAAGGGCGTTTGCAGGACAGGAGAGAAAGAAAAAGGAGGCGCGAAGTGATATGAGATATGAGAAAAAGGGACGATACCTTTCGGCGGTCGTCTCGATTTTGTTGATCTGGTCAGCGCTGTTTTCTTTGGCCGGCTGCGGCGGTACGAAAAGCGCTGCGGGAAATGAAGGCCGTGCGGATTCGCAGGAAAACGGTTTTTTAAAAGTGGGTTACAGCGCGGATTTCTCGGAGGATTCGATTCCCGATCCGATGGCGGGTTCTTCGGAGGGGATGCTGACGATACGGGACTGTGCGGGCAGAGAGACGGAGATCCCTGCGGATCCGGAAAGAATTGCGGTGCTCGATTCTTTTGCGGGCGAAGCGGCGGTGATGATCGGCGCGGGGGAACGGATGGTCACCTGTCCCAACGGTGTAAAGAGTGACAGCCTTCTGTGTGAAATCTGTCCGTCTCTCAAAGATGTATCCGTCGTCATGTCGGGGGGATCGTTTAATGCGGAAGCTCTTCTGACTCTCTCCCCGGACGTTATTATCATCAAAGAAGGGATTCTCTCTTCTGAGGAAGAAAAAGCTAAGCTGGACAAGCTGGGGATTCCGTATCTGGTGTCGACATACGGGAATATGGCGGAACAGATGTATGCTATCCGCATGATCGGTGCAGCGGCCGGCGGGCAATATCGTGAAAACGCGGAAAAAATAATCGCTTATTATTGTGACGTCATTCGCAGGGTTTGTGTCGCTGCAGAAAAAATTCCGGAGGCTGAGCGAAAAACAGTATATCATTCCATCAACGAGGCGGTGAGGACGGACGGTGAGAACAGTCTCGGCAACGATTGGATCTCATGCGCCGGTGCGGAAAATGTTTCGGCGCAGCATACGGAATCTCTGCAGGCGGACGGCGGAGATTATTATGCCGGCATCGAGCAGATTTTCGTCTGGGATCCCGATGTGGTGATCTGCAATGAGGCGGAGACAAAAAAGTATCTTCTTTCGGACGGCAAATGGTCCGGTCTGCGGGCGGTAAAAGAAAAACAGATTTATAATATCCCCGTAGGCGCCACCCGGTGGGGGCAAAGGGGCAGTCTGGAGACTTTTTTTGCTATGATCTGGCTCGGCGTCACGATTTATCCCGAATATTATGCAGACTTCGATCTGAAAAAAGAGGTGACGCAATTTTACGATGAGATTCTGGGACTGAAGATCGACGACGGCACTTATGATAAAATGCTGTCCGGCAGCGGAATCCGAAATGCCAGCGATGCGTCGGGCGGGTGAGAAACAAAAAAATGAAGGCAGCGATTCGTACCGGAAGACACCGCCGCAGAATGTCAGGTTCTGCGGCGGTGTTTTTATTAGGAAACGCCGGATCGTATAGATACAATCACAGATTCCATTCTCTTGCAGAAGCCGAAAAGCTGTGGAAGAAACGGATGATTATGATAAAATAGATATAGTATCGGCGGAAGGCCGGAGCGTGCGTAAGGACGCAGAAACGGCCATGTGAGCGACAATGAAGTCATAAATATGGAAACAGATGGAAATTACAGGATGAGACAATATCGAACAGTGCTTGCAGCATCAGGGAGAAAACGGACGGTTATATGAAGAATACGGTCAGAGAAAAAGACGTGTGGGAAGGTAAACCGAGGAGACGGGACATAAGGATGATCGCTCTCGATCTGGACGGAACCGCGCTGAATAAGGAGATGAAAGTGACGGAACGGACCGCAGAAGCTTTAGAGGAAGCGGCCCGGCGCGGCATTCAGGTAATCATCGCCACCGGCAGGACGTATCATACGCTGCCGGAGCAGCTTTTTGAAATCGACGGATTGAAGTACGCCGTGACATCAAACGGCGCTGTGATAAACGAACTGAAGACGGGGAAAGTCATTTACAGAAACTGTATCCCGGCTGCGGCGGTGGAACAGGCGGCTGAGATTCTGAAAGGGCGGTTCAGCTGCAGTGATCCGGCGATTTGCAGTGAGAACGGCGGCTGTGGGGAGCCTGCGAAAGCCTTTTCAGAAATCAGTGTAGAAGTTTTTACAGAGGGGAACGCATATCTGGAAAAGGCAGAGCTGGACGATATCAGAAAAAACGGTTCTTCCTACCGAAATGCTCTCTATGTATCCACCACGAGAAAACCTGCGGAGGGGATTTTGAATTTTATGCTGGCGCACAGGGACCGGATCGAAAATATCTGCCTGAATTTTCCGGATGTATCTCTGCGGCCGGTCTGGAAACAGCGGCTGAGCGTTCTTCCGGAAGTGACGCTGACCACGTCTCTTCCCTATAATCTGGAAATCGGAGGAACGACTGTCAGCAAGGCGGAAGCGCTGCGTTTTCTCATGAAAGAGACGGGTATAAAACCCGCGCAGCTCATGGCCTGCGGGGACAGTCAGAACGACGCAGCGATGATTCGGCTGGCGGGTCTGGGGATCGTGATGAAAAACTCCTCCGATGAGATGAAAGAGATTGCGGATTATGTGACAGACAGCAATGAGACGGAAGGAGTGACGAAAGCCATCGAAAATTTCATTTTATAACGATTTTTCCGGAGATTCGCTTTTTCTGCGGAATCTTCAGAAGTGCGACGGACTGTAAGGTATTAATTTTGCGGCGGGCCGGTATATGCAGGGTGCGAGGAAGAGACGGGAGGTCAATATGAAAAGAGAACTGGAATATTTCAGAATCGGTGGATCCTGGGGAGGAAATCAGAGCTGGTTTTTTGACTTCATGATGCGCATCGGAGGCTGCGGTGCGGTGACGGCCTGCGATTGCTGTATTTATTTCGCCAGGTATCGCGGGATGGAAAATCTGTATCCGGCAAATGCACGGAAGGTGACGCGGCGGGATTTCATACGTTTTGCCAAAGTTATGAAGCCTTATCTGCGTCCGAGAAAGGGCGGCATCGATACGCTGGAGCTGTATATTGACGGTTTTTCCGAATATCTCCGCAGTGTCGGCGAGGAGAGAATTTCCTTGCAGGGGCTTTCGGGAAACTGCAGTTATAGAGAGGCGGCCAGGGCGGTGCGGAAGCAGATCGAGAGCGGACTGCCGGTACCCTGTCTCACGCTTCGCCACAGCGATCCTCAGATGGAGGACTACGTGTGGCACTGGTTTTTGCTGACGGGTTACGATTGTGCGGATTCCGACGGCAGAGACGGGGAGAGTACTGATGCGTACGAAGCGCGAAACAGGCAGACGAAAACGACGGAAAGCGGATCCCGCGGAGAATATTCGACGGAAACAGTTTTTTCAGCGATGAAGGTAAAAGCGGTGACTTACGGCGAATACCGCTGGATCGACTTCGAAAGACTCTGGGATACCGGGTTTGCGAAAAGAGGCGGTCTTATTCTGTTCGACGCGCCGCCGGTTTAAAGATAAGAGTTCACAGGTCTGCGGCGCGCAGAAGCGGCATATATTCATAACATAGTGCTGATGTCCACCGCTCAGGCAAGGAGGCGGACAGTGTTTCCGAGTTTCTGCGGGATTCGTCATCTCCCGTGTAAATCCGTGTCAATCTGCCTTTCTGCCGGCCCGTAAATCCGCGGGCTGAAAATTTCGGTGAAAGGACAATATCAGGTGTGCAAGAAATGGGGTGGATTATGAATATATACATTGTAAATCCGGGAGATACTGTCAGCAGTATCGCGGCGGTGACAGGAGCGGCGGAAGAGGAACTCGTCTATATCAATCAGATCGCCTATCCTTATCTGCTGGCGCCGGGGCAGGCGCTTTTGCTGCCGCCTCTGGAAGGGGGATCCGCAGATGCCGACGGGAGAGCGGCCGTCATGGGAGGTTATGCGTATCCTTTTATCGATGAAGCGACCCTCGCAGAGACGCTGAATTATCTCACGTCAATCTATGTATTTTCTTACGGATTCCGGGCCGACGGTACGCTGGTGGCTCCGCAGATAGATGACACCAGAATGATTCAGCGGGCTTTGGACAGAGGTGTCCGGCCGATCCTGACACTGACGCCTTTTGATACGGAAGGCCGGTTTAACAATCTGCTGATTACGTCGCTGCTTCACAATCCGCCGGCCAGAGAAAATCTGATTCAAAATCTTCTGAATACTGTAGTGCAGAAACAGTTTGCCGGTGTAGACGTGGATTTCGAGTATATTATAGCCTCGGATCGGGATCTGTTCACCGCTTTCGTCGCGGAGCTCCGGGGGCGAATGAATGAGTCCGGACGTACGGTTTCTGTGGCGCTGGCTCCGAAGACGTCGGACGATCAGCCGGGACTTCTCTATGAGGGAAAAGATTACGCCGGACTGGGCGCCGCAGCGGACAGCGTGCTTCTGATGACCTATGAATGGGGCCACGCCTACAGTCCTCCGATGGCGGTGGCTCCTGTGGATCAGGTGCGCCGCGTGGTGGAATATGCTGTCTCGAGGATCGATCCGGCCAAGATCAATCTGGGAATTCCAAATTACGGGTATGACTGGACGCTGCCGTTTACAGAAGGGGCTCCCCGGGCCCGGACCATCGGAAACATCGAGGCTGTGCAGCAGGCGGTGGAAAAGGGCGCGGAAATTTATTTTGACGAAACCGCTCAGGCTCCTTACTATTTTTACGTGGAAGACGGCGTGACTCACGAAGTCTGGTTTGAAGATGTGAGGAGCATTTCCTCCAAATTTGCTCTGATCGAAGAGTTCGGTCTGCTGGGGGCGGGGTACTGGCAGCTGATGCGGCTCTTTCGGGCGAACTGGATCCTGGCGGCGGAGACCTTTCACATCGAAGGTTCGTCAATGTGAGACGAGGAGGGGCGGCATGTCTGCTCCTCCGGATTATGTCATGATTCTCAGAAATTTCAGTTTTTCTGAAGCTGCGAGAGTCTGCGGCGGTTCCTTCCCGGAACTGCGGTTTTCGCGAAAAATTCCTTTTCCGATTTCGGCCCGGCTGTTGACGCAGGTCCTTTTGAATGTTATTCTACCTGTGGTTTACCGGTTATGCGGAGTCTGCCGATCGTTCGATCTTTCGGCACAGAACCGCGGTCTTGAGCGGCTTGCGGGAATAACTCCGGCGCCGGAAAAATAATATGAAAACGATTGTATAAGAGGAGAGATGATGTTCAGCTTCACTTGCTAATTACTATTTACAGAACGGAAAAGAACGCGCAGTCTGACTGCTGTATAAAACGGAGGGTTCATGCTGCGGAAAAATCGCTTCCCCATTCTGACCGGAGAAATTGTCAGAGGTTTCGGTGATTTAAAATTCCGCAGAGCTTCGTTTTACGGGGAGAGATCCGGGTGAGACGCCGGCGCGCCGCTTTTCTGTTTTGTAGATGAGCAGGGAAGCTGTTTTTTGCCGCTCTTCGCACATTTCGCAGGCAGTTTATTTCCGGTTTTTCAGATCGAATCCGGCGATTCGATTTTCCGCTCCGGCACCGCGCATTTCGCTGTAACCGCGAGGGATGCCGATTATACGGCGAAAGTCGGGAAATATTCTCCGGTGAAAAGCGCTTTTGAGCCGCAGGGATGAGACTTCCCTGCGGCTTTTGTTATTTTTGCGGTGCAGGAAGCCGGGCGGTTGCGAAAGGGGCGGATAAATATGTCAATGATACGAGTAAAAAACCTGACTTTCGGGTATGAAGGAAGTTACGAGAACGTTTTTGAAAATGTGAATTTTCAGATGGATACTGACTGGAAACTGGGGTTTACCGGAAGAAACGGCCGGGGAAAGACGACGTTTCTGAAACTGCTGACGGGGCAGATGCAATACAGCGGATCTATCGACGCCAGTGTGGATTTTGAGTATTTTCCATACAGCGTACAAAATCCGGAGGACTTTGCTGTGGATGTGATACGGGAAATTGCTCCGGCGGCGGAGGACTGGCGAATTCACAGGGAACTTTCAGTTCTCGGCGCGGAGGAGGCGCTTTATCGGCCATTTGCCCAGCTTTCTTTCGGAGAACAGACGAAGATTCTGCTGACGGCGCTGTTTCTTCGAGAAAATCTCTTTCTGCTCATCGACGAGCCGACGAATCATCTGGATGAGGAAGGGCGCAGGCTTCTGGCCTCTTATCTGAAAAAGAAAAAGGGCTTTATCCTCGTCTCTCACGACAGGGCTTTTCTCGACGGGTGTATCGACCACATTCTGGCGATCAATAAGAAAAATATCGAAGTGCAGAAGGGAAATTTTTCTTCCTGGTATGCTGTCAAAGAGATGCAGGATAACTCCGAAATTGCGGAAAATGAGCGGCTGAAAAAGGACATCCGCCGTCTGGAAAATTCCGCCCGGCGGACTTCGGAATGGTCGGATCGGGTGGAGAGCAGCAAAAACGGAACACTCAATTCCGGACTCAAGCAGGATAAGGGATATGTGGGGCATAAAGCGGCCAAGATGATGAGCCGGTCAAAATCCATCGAAAACAGAAAAATAAAAGCGGCGGAAGAAAAGAGGCAGCTTTTAAAAAACGTAGAATCGCAGAAGGAATTGAAAATTCTTCCTCTCGTCTTTCACTCAGATCCGGTGGCAGAGCTACGGAATGTGTCCGTGGATTACGGCACAGGGCAGGCCGTCTGCTCCGGTGTCAGCTTTTCCGTCAGGCAGGGGGAGCGCATCGCGCTCAAAGGCAAAAACGGATCGGGAAAGTCGAGTATTTTAAAACTGATCTGCGGGGAGGATATCTCTCACAGCGGCGAACTGAGGATCAACCGGCGGCTGATCATTTCCAGTGTTCCCCAGAGCGGCGATTTTCTGAAGGGAACTCTCAGAGAGTATGCCCGAAGCCGGGGAATCGAGGAATCTCTGCTGAAATCCGGCCTCAGAAAAATGGGCTTTTCCAGAGAGCAGTTTGATCAGAATATGGAAAACTTCAGCAGCGGGCAGAAAAAGAAAGTTCTGATTACTGCCAGTCTCTGCGAGAGGGCTCATCTGTATGTCTGGGACGAGCCGCTGAATTTCATCGACGTGATTTCGCGGATGCAGATCGAGGAACTCCTTCTGAAATACCGGCCCACCCTTCTGTTTGTTGAACACGACAGCGCTTTTTGTGAAAATATCGCCACGAAGACCGTGGAGATCAGATAGGATGTGTTTGCTAACTGTCACTTTGTACTGAATTCGCTTTGTAAAAAATTATTTTATGAAAAATATAGGAGAGAAAAATATGCTGGAAACCGGAAAGAAAGCGCCTGATTTTTCATTGAAAAATCAGGCGGGAGACGATGTCAGACTATCGGACTACCGCGGCAAAAAGGTCGTGTTGTATTTTTACAGCAAGGACAATACTTTGGGCTGTTCAGCCCAGGCATGCGCATATAACGAGCTGCTGCCGGAGTTTGCCGGGGCGGGAGCGGAAGTGATCGGTGTGAGCAAAGATTCCTGGGAATCTCACAGCCGGTTTGCGGAAAAAAAGGGGCTCAGATTTACTCTTCTGTCAGATCCTCAGAGAGAGGTACTGGAACTTTACGATGTGTTAAAAGACAAAAAGAACGGCGGAAAGGTCGTCCGTTCCGCGGTGCGCTCCTCGTATCTGATCGATGAAAACGGTGTGATCACGGGAGCTTACGGAAATGTGAAGGCGGCGGAAAATGCGGCGGATATGCTGGCGGCGCTGCAAAACTGAAAGGAGTTTTTTGTTCTTGCCGGATTATCGCCGTGACTTGGCGTCAATTCATTGATAAAAAAGTGACGGATTGGTATAATAAACGAAGGAAAATTTTGAAAGGAGGCCATTCTGATGAGACAGATGGAATATTCTCCTGAATCTGATTTTAATGTGAGTTATGACGGCAAATCCATGGTGATTACGGCCTGCGGGGACAAAGAGTCCCGGGAGATACGCATACCGCCTCTCATCGACGGTCAGCCGGTGACGGGAATCGGAAACGGGGCGTTTACGTTCTGTCACGAAATGCGGAGAGTCGTTCTTCCCGATACGGTGACGGTCATCGAAAACGCGGCTTTCCGGGGCTGCGGCAATCTGGTGGACGCGGTATTGTCCAAAGACCTCAGAACGATCGGCGCTCTGAGTTTCGCGGGCTGTTCGAAGCTGAAACGAGTGACGATGGGAAACTGCCTGGAGCGTTTCGAGATGAATTCCTTCCGGGACTGTACAGAACTGAGAGAGATCGTCATCTGGCACCGGGAGAAGCAGCAGTACATGTCCTTTGCGGTCTCTTCTGAAGAGGAGGCGGCGATCTGGCTGTATCTGCGGGGGGTGATGAGCGCTACGGCTCCTCACGACGCCTATATGGATAAATACGACGCGACTTTTCTTGAGATCAAGGGAGCGTATGACGTATATAATATCGCGGTATCGAGGCTACGCAATCCGGTAGATCTTTCGCCGGAGCGAAGAAAGATTTACGAAAACGCCCTGAGCGGCGCAGTGCCTCAGATTATCCGGCAGGACCGGGTGGATCAGCTCACCGCCATCGGCGAGCTGGGATGTATCAGAGAGGATGCCCTCGAAGAATATATCCATACGGCCAGCCGTATCGGCGGCGGATGCATCGCATATCTCCTGGATTATAAACACAGAATCGGGAAAAATACGGGATATGATTTTTCTCTGTAATGCGGGTTCCTGCGTCTTGTTTCAACCCCGAGGGGACGGCGGCTTTGCGGAAAAAGTAAAATTTTCCGCCGCGCGCGGAATGGATGCGGGCGGCGGAATTATAGCTCCGGTTTTAAAAGATGCGGAAAATGGTGAGAAATATGTCTGATGCAAAAATTATCAACGAAAAGAACAGGACGGAGATGAAAAACGGTGCCGCAGAGCGGGCGGAAGCTGTCAGAGCGGAAGCCGACAGAATCGCTTCGCAGATTCTGACGCTTACGCGAAACGGTCTTTTCGTCTCTCTCCGTTTCCTGGATCTGGCGCTCTGCCAGTTCGAATATATCAACTCGGAAAAGATCAGGGGGATCGCCACTACGGGACAGCATATCGTCTACAACAGTCAGTATGTGATCGAGAGCTACATGAAAGATCGTCAGTCTCTGTCCCGGGATTATCTGCATATGGTTCTTCACTGTGTCTTCCGCCATCCTTTCGTCTCGGAAAATCTTCATGAAGAATACTGGAATCTGGCGGCGGATATCGCGGTGGAGACGATAATCGACGAACTGGATCTGAAGCAGACTTCTACAAACGACTGTGATGAAGTGAGGGAAGAGGTGGCGCGCATCAAAAAGATGATGCGTCACGTCACCGCGGAACAGGTCTATCAGATGCTGCTGTCCGGCTCCGTCGCGCAGAAAGATATCGAGCGGTGGAGAAAACTGTTTTACCGGGACGATCACCGGGTCTGGTGGGAGATCGCCAGACAGATCGCAGAAGAACTGAAACGGCGTCAGGAAGAGGAAGCGAAAAAGGACGAGCCGCCGGAAAGTGAACGGGAGAATCGGGAGGATCCTCGGGATGAGGAAGATGAAAATCAGGAGGAGGAACATGGGGAAGACGACGGAACAGATGAGGAAGAAGGTCAGGAAAGCGAGACCTCTGAAGAAAGCGGAGAAGAATCTGAGGAAGAAAGCGAAGACGCTGGAGAAAGCGGCGGAGATTCCGATGAAGAAGATGAAGAGGAAGGCCAGGAAGGCTCTGAAGAAGCAGGAGAAGATGGCGGAGAAGATTCAGAAGAAGACGAAGACGATGACCGGGAAGGCTCAGAACAGAGCGAAGACGATGGAAATGGAGATGATTTCGACGAATACGAAGAAGAGTACAGCAGTACGCCGGGTCAGTCGATGGAGCGCGAGAATCCTGATGATCTTGCCGATCCTGATTCTGATACACAGGAAAGCGGAAACGACAGCGACGGAGAGGGCAGCGGAGGCGGAAAGCCGGACGGAAACGATCCGCAGCAGTCAGATGAGGAAGGAACCTCAAGAAAAAACGACCAGACCGGAGAAGGCTTAGAAGGTCAGGACGATCATCACAAGCCGGAGGGAAAAAATAACGGAGCCGATTCGCTGGAGGGCAGCACGGAGGAAGGTCAGAGAGACGACTCTATGGGCGAAGATCCTTTTGCCGGCGAGCAGAAGCAGAACAACAGCGCGCTCGGAGAGGGCGGAAACAACACGAAAGGTACCGGACAGCAGGGACAGCATTCCGCGGGTACCGGCGGGGGCGGCGACGGCTCTCAGTCCGCTTGGGAGCATGAGTCCGGCGGCGCAAACCGCAGAGACGGCGGAGAAAAGAAGGATGAGGAACGCCGTCAGCTTTCGGGGGAAGCCAATCCGGACAGCGAACAGGAGGCGTCTCAGGGCGATATTCCGAAAGAAGAAGCCGTCCCTACGGAAGCTTCCAAAGAGGATGGAGACGGGGAGGAAAAAGAACCGTCCTACATGCACAGCGGCGAAGAGCAGGAAGAACTGAAGGACAAATGGAAAGATCTCAGCGAACGGATTCTGGTGGATCTGCAGACGTCTTCCAAAGAATGGGGCGAGAGATCGGATACGATGCTGCAGGGCGTCAAAAAGATCAATCGCGATAAGTACGATTACTCTACTTTCCTGAGAAAATTCGCCACCATGCGGGAAGATATTCAGATCAACCCGGAAGAGTTCGACTATGTCTACTATACTTTCGGAATGGAACGCTATGGAAATATTCCGCTGATCGAGCCGTTGGAGTACAAGGAGGTCAGGAAGGTCAGGGATTTTGTCATCGCTATCGATACCTCCGGTTCCTGTGCGGGAGAGGTGGTGCAGAAATTTCTGGATAAGACATATTCTCTCTTTACGCAGCAGGAGAATTTTTTCAAGAAGATCAATCTGCATATCATCCAGTGCGACGCACACGTAAAGAACGAAACGTACGGAATGTACGACAGGAAGAATAATTGTGGAATAAAG
>CAJLHL010000009.1 GCA_905206455.1 uncultured Eubacteriales bacterium | reverse complement strand
CCGGCAGAGTGAACCTCTGCCGGCGTCCGGTCCCCTTTTGTCATATTTTTCTGTAAATCAGGAGAAGCGCCGTATTTTCTCCTTTCTCAACAACGGCTGTCTGCAAAGGGAAAATGTCTGTATATTTTTTCAATGAAGATCGGGTTAAATATCATTGGAGACATTGATCCGGCTGCCGATATCGGAAAAGTCTTCCGGTTTTTTCATCGGGTTGATGCGCAGGAGATCATCGGTGGAAATATTGAAGCGGATGGACAGCTTATCGAGATCATCGTTTCTGCGGATGACATAGCGCTGGTTGTTCGGCGCGATGCAGAAGCGGTCTCCGTATGGAATATTGAGTGTGAGACCGGTGAGATCGTCGGAAAGATCGACGGAAGCATTGCTGTAATCCAGTGCGCTGAAGCAGATTCCGAATTTTTTGAGGATATCGGTCAGGGTTTCTCCCTGCTCTACGCGGTAGAGAATACCGTCAGGCATGGTGTCGGAGACGAAAGGGCGCACCATAGAATCCGCGGCTTTCGGTTCTGAAACGGTCATACTGTCGAGATTTGTGGTTTCCGAAGGTACCTCCTGCAGATCAGGGGCGGAAGTGTCTGCTGCGGCAGTCGTGTTTTCCGCTGTCATCTCTGCGAAGACCGCTACGGTACCGGGAGCGGCTTTTTTCGATGCGCTGGCAGAGGCTGCTTCCGCGTCTGTTTTTCCGGTTTTTTTCTGCTGTGCGGAGGAAGTTCCGGTGGCTGCCGCCGCGGATACCGGCGACGTCCGTTCGCTGTCAGAGAGGAAAGCGGCGCCGAAAAGTTTGGTGTCCCGGTCTTTTCTGTTCGCCGTATTGAGAGCGTCCATAACCGCTGAACCGGTAGAAGCCTGTGCCGCGGCGCCCGATGACTGTGCCGTACCGGTCTGTGCCGCTGCCGCCGGAGCTGCGGAGACGTTTTGCGTCTGAGCTGATCCGGAAGCCGATGCCGCGGAAGACTGCGTGTCTGAGGAAGCGGTACCGGCGGATACTTCTGTCCGCGGCATTATCTGCATTCCGCCGGACTGCTGGTTTCCGGAAGTTCCAGGACGCGACGGTCTGGAAGAGCCCGGCTGCTGTCCTCCGTTTGTGCCGGGACGGGATGGATGGGAAGGAACGGGACGCTGTCCTCCGGGTGTGCCGGACTGAGGTGGTCTGGAGGAACCGGACTGCGGACCGCCCGGAGCGTTTGGCCGGTTTGGTCTCTGCCCGTTCGGGTTCTGAAGGTCCGGCCTTTGCGGCGGAATGCAGATTCTCATTCCGACATGCATGTTGTACGGGTCTATGTCGCTGTTGGCGGACATGAGGCTCTCCAGGCCGATGCCGAAGTTTCTGGCGATGCCGTAGAGTGTATCCCCTTCTCTGATGACATAATAACTGGCGCAGTTGCTTCCGGCGCCTGTTCCTGCTGCAGGCGGTATGCAGATTTCTGTTCCGATTTTTACGTTATATGGATTTGTGATTCCGTTGAGCGCCATGAGACGTCCGTAATCCACGCCATATCTGCGCGCGATTTTGTAGAGCGTGTCGCCTGCGGCGACTTTGTGCACAGCGGCACATACTGGCTTTTTTAAATGAGGTTCTCTGTTTTTCATTTTCTAACATCACTCCTTTGGATTTATACTATTTCAAATGCATGTTCGTTGTGATAAAATAAATGGAAATTTTGAAAAGAAGATATCTGTGAGGTAGGAAAAATGAATTTGGACAGACTGCTGTATTATGAGAATATCCGTACAGATAAAATCGTACGTTCCGCAGTGGAGCTGGCGGAGAAAGCCAGGGCAGGAAAAATCCCGGAGAGCGGGGATGTCTCTGTTTATTATGAGGTGCAGAGGCGGATTTTGGGAGCGGTAACGACAGCGGATACGGAAGGTACCTACTGGGAAAATTATATCTACCGTCTGGCGGCGGAAAGCGAGAATCATTTCAGCCTCAGCGCGGAAAAGGGAGAGACGGACGAAATCACTGAGATGCTGGTGCAGGGAGATCTGACGGTGATCCGCAGTCTCCTGAATCTCGACTGGAATATTGTAAGAGAGTTTTATGATCCGGAAAGGCCCTGCGTCTGTCTGCTGACGCCGCCGATCGAAGAAGACGGCAGAGCCTGCCATCTCCGGGAAGCTCTGAAATCTGCGGATTCTCTGTCGGAATCCGTAAAAAAGCTGGAAAATTATTACCGCATACATCTCTGCGGCATTTTGGGCAAATACCGGGCGTTCCTCTGGAACGGGAGCCTGCAGGGAATAAAGGAGCACGATCCGATTACCTTCGACGAGCTCATCGGCTACGATATCCAGCAGCAGCAGCTCATACGGAATACCGGAATCTTTGTGGAAGGCAAAAGGGCCAATAATGTCCTTTTGTACGGAGACAAGGGAACGGGAAAATCCTCCAGCGTCAAGGCTCTTCTGAATTATTTCAGCTGCAGCGGTCTGCGGATGATCAATGTGCCGAAAGCCAGGATTTTCGATATTACGAAGATCATGGAGATGGTGTCGGGCAGAGGCTGCTGTTTTATCATTTTTATCGACGATCTGTCTTTTGAATCTACCGAAATCGAATACAAACATTTCAAATCCGTGCTGGAAGGCGGTGTGGAAGTGCAGCCGAAGAATGTCCTCGTCTATGTGACTTCTAACCGGAGAAATCTCGTCAAGGAGACGTGGACTGACAGAAATTCTCAGGACGGAGAAATTTTCGCTCAGGACGGTATTCAGGAGCGTCAGTCTCTGGCAGACCGCTTCGGACTGACGATTACGTTTTACGCGCCGGATAAGGAGCTGTATACGGAGATCGTCCGGTCGCTGGCAGAGAGAGAGGGGCTGGATCCCGACAGTCAGCAGCTCATCGAGGAGGCTAACAAATGGGATATGCGCCAGACCAGTCGTTCCGGACGTTCCGCAAAGCAGTTTGTCACGCATATTTCCGGCATTTATTCGGAGAGAGAAGAGTAATTTCGAAAAGAATAACGGCAGAATGGAGATTGTCGCCGAAATCACCTGCGAAGCGGCGGGACGGACTGAGGATCGGCCCTCTTTGGCCGCGGAGCGGGAGAAACAGGAAAATCCGGTAAAAAATTATGTTTTATAGGCGTTTAAGTCAAAAAAAGAAGGGGATATTATAATCGATGAGTTCAATAATCAGTTATATATTGGGAAGATTAATCATTCTTCCGGGGATTATCATAGGTTTATCATTTCACGAGTTCGCTCACGCCAAGGCGTCCAGTGTGCTGGGAGATCCGACGCCGAGACTGCAGGGAAGAGTTTCGCTGAATCCGGTGTCTCACATCGATCCGGTCGGATTTCTGCTGCTGCTGCTCATCGGATTCGGCTGGGGAAGGCCGGTTCAGATCGATCCGCGATACTATAAGCATCGCAGGAGAGATGAACTGATCGTGTCGCTGGCGGGCGTGACGATGAATCTGCTGATCGCCGTTTTGACGGCGGGCATTATGCGGCTTGCGTACGAAGCCGGAGCGCCGTTTCTCTTCGGGACTTCAGCGGGAGGCATTCTCTGGAGTGTTCTTCAGAGTGCGGTCTCCATCAATCTCGTTCTGATGTTTTTTAACCTGATTCCTCTGCCGCCGCTGGACGGCTTCGGCATCATCACACAGATTTTCAGGCTGGACAGAAAACCGTGGTATGGACGGTTCTATCAGCTGGGACCGATGTTTCTCATGATTATCATTCTGTTCCATCTGACTTCTTATGTGATTTCGCCGGCTGTATCATGGACTTATTCACTGATCATGAGTATATTTTTCTGATGATACATAAAGGACCTGTTCCGGAGAAGAGACCTGCGGAGTTCCGCCGCGTCAAGTCTGCTTTTCGGATGAAAAGTCTCTGCGTGAGTGATTGGAATTTCCGCAGAGCGGGAAAGTGAAGCCGGCGGGGAAATCTCCGTTTTTCCTGCGGAACTCCGCCGGGATTTCGCTGTCCGGATCCGGTCTTTGAATAAAAACGAGGAGATGAGATCAATGGATTTTGAAAAGTTCACAGAAAAAGCGCAGTCTGCCATCGTAGACTGCCAGAACTACGCCATTTCCGAAGGACATCAGCAGCTGGAGGGCGAGCACCTGCATCTGGCCTTGGTACGCCAGGATCAGGGGCTGATCGGTCGTCTGATGGATTATATGGGCGTTCCGAAGGAGGACGTCGTCACGGAGCTGGAAAACGAACTGGCCAAGCTGCCGAAAGTACAGGGCGGCCAGCTGTACGCATCGCAGAGATTCAACAGGCTTCTGATGGATGCGGAAAAGAAAGCCCGGGAATTCAAAGACGAGTTTGTGAGTGTCGAACATCTGTATCTGGCGCTTTTAGACGAAAAGAATACGCCGAGCGCCGCGATTTTCAAGCGCTACGGTATTACAAAAGACCGGTTTTTACAGGAATTGTCCAAGGTCCGGGGAAATCAGCGCGTCACCAGTTCAAACCCGGAAGACGGATATGAGGCTCTGGAAAAATACGGAAGAGATCTGGTGGAGGACGCCAGATCCGGCAAGCTGGATCCGGTGATCGGCCGCGATGCGGAGATTCGGCACACGATTCAGATTCTGTCGAGAAGAACGAAAAATAATCCGGTGCTCATCGGCGAACCGGGCGTTGGAAAGACCGCGGTGGTGGAAGGTCTGGCGCAGCGGATTCTCAACGGAGACGTACCGGAGGGCCTGAAGGACAAGACGATTTTCGCTCTGGACATGGGAGCTCTGATCGCCGGCGCGAAATTCCGGGGAGAATTCGAAGAGCGTCTGAAAGCGGTTCTCAATGAGATTGAGAAGTCGGAGGGAAGAATTATTCTCTTCATCGATGAAATTCACACCATCGTCGGCGCCGGAAAGACGGAAGGTTCGATGGATGCGGGCAATCTTCTGAAGCCGAAGCTGGCCAGAGGCGAACTTCACTGCATCGGAGCCACCACGCTGGACGAGTACCGTCAGAACATCGAAAAGGACAAGGCGCTGGAACGGCGTTTTCAGAAGGTTCTGGTGGATCAGCCTACTGTGGAAGATACGATTTCCATTCTCCGGGGTCTCAAGCAGAAATTTGAGATTCATCACGGTGTGAGAATTACGGATAACGCGCTGATCGCCTGCGCTACCCTCTCGGACCGTTATATCAGCGACCGTTTTCTGCCGGATAAAGCCATCGACCTGATGGACGAGGCAGCCTCTCTGGTTCGGATGGAGATCGATTCCATGCCGGCAGAACTGGATGAAATTTCCAGAAAAATCATGCAGCTGGAGATCGAAAAGCAGGCGCTGAGCAAAGAGGATGACGCTGCATCGCAGGCCCGTCTGGCGAATATCGAGAAAGAACTTTCCAATCTGAAAGAGAAAAACGATTCCATGCGTCTGCAGTGGGAGCAGGAAAAGAGTGAGATCGGAGCTTCCAAGGAGATCAAGCAGCGCATCGAAGATGTGAAACTTCAGATGGAAGAGGCGGAGAGAGATTATAATCTGGATCTGCTGGCGAAGCTGAAATATGGAGAATTACCTGCGCTGGAGCAGCAGCTGAAAGAGGCGAAAGAAAAATTAGAGTCTGCTTCCAAGTCGGAGTACCGTCTGATCAAAGAAGAAGTAGACGAACCGGAAATCGCGGAAGTGGTATCGAAGTGGACCGGAATACCGGTATCCAAGCTGGTGGAGGCAGAGAGAGAAAAGCTTCTGCGTCTGGGGGACGTGCTGCATCAGAGAGTCGTCGGCCAGGAGGAAGCGGTGGAGGCGGTAACCGAAGCCGTCATACGCGCCCGTGCGGGACTGAAGGATTACAATCGTCCGATCGGTTCCTTTATCTTTATGGGACCTACCGGTGTGGGCAAGACGGAACTGGCGAAAGCGCTTTCCGAAGCGCTCTTCGACAGCGAAAGGAATATGATCCGTATCGATATGTCGGAATATATGGAAAAATATTCGGTATCCCGTCTGATCGGCGCGCCTCCGGGTTATGTAGGATATGATGAGGGCGGTCAGCTCACCGAAGCGGTGAGACGTCATCCTTACAGCGTCATTCTCTTCGATGAGATCGAAAAGGCGCATCCGGATGTCTTCAATATTCTGCTTCAGCTCCTGGATGACGGCCGCCTTACCGACAATCAGGGAAGGACGGTAGACTTCAAAAATACGATCGTCATCATGACTTCCAATCTGGGAAGCGCTTATCTGACCGAAAATATCCGACAGGACGGCACGATCGATCCGGCGGTAAAAGAGCAGGTAGAAGAAGAGCTGAAGCGTCATTTCCGTCCGGAATTTATCAATCGTATCGACGATATCGTGGTATTCTCGCCTCTGACCGAGGAGCAGATCCACAGCATCATCGATCTGTCGCTGAAATCTTTATCGGCGAGACTGGCGGACAGAAATATCACTCTTCACCTTACCGACGCGGCGAAATCCTATATCGCCGGCGAGGCTTACGATCCGCTCTACGGAGCGAGACCTGTCAAGCGTTATCTCCAGAAATATGTGGAGACGGCGCTGGCGGAGATGCTCATCCGCGGCGACTGCAAAGACGGCGACCTTGTGACGGCGGACGCATCGGAGGACGGACTTACTTTCCGCACTGAAGAGGTCGTATCTCTGTAAAATTCCTCTGCGGAAGGGCACTCTGCAAAGCGGAAAAAAATTAGTGAAATTAAAACAAAAGCTCTGTGCGGGCGGTGTCCGCACAGAGCTTTTTCGTTTCCGAATGACGGGAAGAAAACATCCTTCCGGACGTTTTACGATGTTTCAGACGTTTTTTCGGGCTCTTGTTTCGGGAAAGTGTAGCGCACCAGTCCTTTGCTGTGTTTTCCGTATTCGATAGCTTCGCTCGGACAGCGGCAGATACAGGCCATACAGTGAGTGCAGTGATCTGACCAGACGGGTTTTTTACCATCGAGGCGAATATTGCTGAGGGGACAGACCTCCGCGCATTTTCCGCAGGAGATGCACCGGTCTGTCGCATAAAACTTTTTTGCGTGGACGAACATGGGATAAAAGATGCGGTTTACGATTCCACTGCTGATCTTATCGCCGAGAGTGATCTTCGGCTGAGGGAAAGGATCTTCATTTCTGATGAAGCGTGCGGCGCCGTCGATGACGGTTTCCGCCTGCCGGATGATTTCCGCCGCCTCCCCGGCTGTCGGCGTGGTGAACAGAGCGATATAATTTTCGGGCATCGTAATCTTCATACATCCCCGGTAATTCATTTTCTTTTCGGCGCACAGTTTCTCCAGATATTTGCCTGCATTTCCGATGCTTCCTCCGCAGGTCATCACAAAGTAAATCTCTCTGTTTCCGCTGAGAGAGGTGCGTTTCAGCCACTGCTGAAGGATGCGCGGAATTCTCCAGGCATAGGTGGGAGCGACGATGACCCAGGGCCGCTGCGAGTGGATTTCAGAGTAATCCCCGCTGCGGATCCTCTCAAACAGGCTGGTCACGTCGTCGTCTGTCTCCTTGCCGATTCTCTTTGCGGCATATTCGCTGTTTCCTGTTGCGGAAAAGTATAAGATCATATTTCTAATCCTCCTTATCTACGATGATTATACCACTTGCCTTTTCTCAGGGAAAATGGTAATATTCCTGTGACTCTAATGAAATTCTGAGTCATAAAAAATACAGATACTCCTTCCTCCTCTGAGGATGAGGGATTTATTTTCCGGTTTTTGCAGAAATCAAAAACCTGTCACAAAAGACGGAAAGAGCGGGCGTTTGCCGGCGCTGTGCTGAGAACGTTCGCACACTGATCAAAGCCGATTATCAGGGATTTGCTCAGATCTGAGGAGGAAAGGAGATGCGGAAAATGCCGCGGGGTTTTACAGAATCCGAAAAGGAAAAAATCAGAGAAAACTTGATTGGCGCCTGTCAAAAGCGCTGGAGCCGGTACGGATATAAAAAGACGAGCGTCGAAGAACTCTGCCGAAAGGCCGGTATTTCAAAAGGAGCGTTTTATCTTTTCTTTGAGTCGAAGGAGGCGCTGTTTTGCGAAGCGCTGTGCCGGATGCAGGAAGAGATCCGTGACGGCGCGTCCCGTATAATAGACGAGCGTCCGGACCATTTTGGTGTGTCGGAGGCCGTCAAATTTGTATATCGCGCATACGATGAAAACAATTTTCTGCGGGATTCGGACAGCGCGGATTTTGCCGCTTTGATGGATAAACTCCCGGAGGCGCAGAGGCGGCGGCTGATGCGGTCGGAAGAAAAAAACAGAAATCTGTTTCTCGAAAAATCCTGTCTGCGTCTGAAAGTCGACGAAAATCTGGCGGTATCCGTGATTTATTCTCTGATCATGAATGGAAAGAATAAGGATGCGCTTTTGCAGGATCACTGGAGCGTCCTGGATTTCATGACGGACCATCTGATCCGCGCTATTTATGAATAAGCCGCCTGACGCGGTTTCAGAAGTTCAAAAAGATACTGAAAGAGAACGGTGAGTAATTATAGATGGAATAAAGAAAGGGGGGATCTTTATGGATTTATCTGTAATCAGAGACAATGAAAAATCCGCTGCTGTAGTGAACAGTCAGAGCGTTTTGATTTATGACGTCGTGTCCGCGCTGGACTTTGCCATGTCTGTGAAGTATGAGACGGGATGTACCGGTATCGCGCTCAATAAGGAAGCTGTGTCAGATGAGTTTTTTGCGCTGAGTACACGTCTGGCAGGGGAAATTCTTCAGAAATTCGTAAATTACGGTATAAGGCTGGCGGTCTACGGAGATTTTTCAGAGTATGCCAGCAGTCCGCTGAGGGATTTTATGTACGAGAGCAATAAGGGAAGCGATTTTTTCTTCCAGCCGGATGCGGACCTCGCCGCTGAGAAGTTACTGGAAAAGCGCTGAAAATTGCAGTGCGGGAAACACAGACTGAAAATTGATGAACAGCGGCGAAGCTCTTCTTCGTCCGGACCGAAAAACCGCGTGTTTTCAGACGGCTGCCGTTCTGCAGAGAGCGGGGCGGCTTTTTTTCGCGGCGGGTGAAATCAAATGCCGTTCTGTGGTATGATAAAAATACAGAGTGTCCTGACTCTTGCAGATGGTAGATTTTGTTCCGCATTCGTTTTTTCGGAGAGTAACTGCAGTGATGAAAAGGATTCGATATATTGAAGAACTGAATTACTTTAATGGGATCGCCTGTCTTCTGGTGATACTCATTCACGTGCTGTCCCTGGGCGTCGTCTCTCTGAGGCCCGGGACGTGGCAGGGATTCTGCGTCTTTCTGCCCTGGAGAATTTCACAGTTTGTCGTTCCGGCATTTTTATTCAGCGGAGCGGTGAAGATGTCTCTGACTTTTTCGGATTTGCCGGAAGAGGGGACGGCGGAAGCGCAAAAAAAGATTCGCCGCCAGCAGTCTGCCGGGTACTGGAATTACCTGCTGGAACGCTGCCGGACGATTCTTCTGCCTTACGCGGTCTTTTTTCTTGTCTATTATGCGGCCTATTGGGCGGCAGGACTGCTGCAGCCGTCCTGGAATGCGCTGATTCGCGGTTTTGTAACGGGAGATCTGTCGGGGCATTTTTATTACATTATGATAGTAGTCCAGTTTTACCTGTTGAAGCCTGTCTGGGCAAGAATGACAGTTTCTGTTCCGTGGCAGGCCGGAATAGGAGCCGCACTGCTGATTCAGGCGGCGACAGCCGGCTGTCTTAAAATATTTTCTCCGTTTCCGAAGGATTTCCCGTATGCGGATCGTTTTTTTCCGCTCTATCTTTTCTTTTGGATCGGAGGTCTCTACGCCGGCAGATACTATGCGCGGCTCGCATCCTTTCTCAGCGGCCATCGGGTCTTTATCTTTTTCTGCGGCGGCGCTGTGATTTTCAGCGCGCTGGGAATGTATGCCCAGCACGTACAGGGCAGATATCTTCCGATGATGGATGGCCTGAAAATTCTGATCGACAGTCTTTCGATCCTGACACTTCTGGCAGTCTGTATCGGAATAAAAAAAAGACGCCGTCTGAAAACGCTTCTCGGGAAAATCAGCGGGGCTTCTTATCAGGTATATCTGTCTCACTGTCTGTTTCTTACGCTGGGAACGGTCTGGCTTCAGCAGGCGGGAATTTTGCGGATCGGCCATCTTCTGCTGTGCCGAGCGGCTGTCGGATACACGCTTCCTTTTGTTCTGTATTTTCTCACCGCGAAGGCATGGGAAGCGGGAAGGCAGTATTGCCTGAAGCGGGTCGCCGGAAAATAGGCGGTGTGAACTCGGGCGTCTGCGGCGCGGACAAAGCGCAGGGGATTTCCGGGAGGAATCTTCCATTTTATAAATAGCGGAAAAACAGAAAAAGGGGGAATGGATTATGAAAAAAATATCGGCGGGTCTGTGCGGTGTGCTGCTGTTTGTCTGTGTTCTGGCCGGCTGCGGCGCGTCGGAAGACGCTGAAGGATCCGGCGCCGGAGCGTCATCTGATTCCGGTGCGGGGATAGCGGTGCAGGAAGAGTCCGGTGCGCCGGACGGACAGGAGGAGTCTGCGCTGATCGAAAATATCGGCCTCATCATGATCGATGGAAAACTGTATTATAATACGGGAGAAGAGAGCGCTGTGGACGGACGCTGCGGCGTCATGGACGGAGAGATCGCGTCATCGGTGGGCGCCGAACAGACGCCGATGGAAAACGATCAGTCGAATTTCGGTACGGGATATGGATATCAGCGCATGTCGGAGGATACGGTAGAGCTTTTGATGGATGATCGTTGGATCGTATTTGAATCGGTAGAAAAGGCAGACGGCAGTTCATCGCTGCAGTAGAAACAGGAAAGATATGAAATATAGAAATATTGTCCGCGGGCGGTTTGTCAGCCGCCCTAACCGCTTTATCGCGGAAGTGGAAGTCGAAATGAAAAATGCAGAGGACAAAGCCGGGAGGAGGCAGGAGGACGAAGACGGCTGCCGGCAGAAGGAACGGGTGCACGTGAAAAATACGGGACGATGCAGAGAGCTTCTGCTGCCGGGGGCCCGGGTCGTACTGGAAAAATCGGACAACCCGAACCGGAAGACGCGTTATGACCTGATCGCCGTCTATAAAGAGGGACTGGCCAGGGACGAAGATGGAAATCCCCGGCCGGGCCTGGTCAACATCGACAGTCAGGCGCCGAATAAAGCGGCCGCCGAATGGCTCAGGACTCTGAATTTCGATGTCATACGCCCGGAATACGTATATGGAAATTCCAGAATCGATTTCTATATGGAAAAAGACGGACAGCCTTATTTGATGGAGGTAAAGGGCTGTACGCTGGAAATCGGCGGCATCGGATATTTTCCCGACGCTCCTACACAGCGGGGGATCAAACATCTGAAGGAACTGGAACAGGCGGCGCGGCAGGGATATGTCTGCTGTGCGGCTTTTGTCGTTCAGATGGAGGGTGTGAATGAGGTGAGGCCCAATATCCGGACCCATCCGGAATTCGGAGAAGCTCTGGGCCGGGCGGAGAGAGCCGGAGTAAAGATTCTCTTTCTGGGATGCCGGGTGACAGAAGATGAGATGGTGGTCGACCGGGTGTTTTCGGCAAAATCCTCTGACAGCATCGAAGATCCGGGACGGTCTGTCGAATCTGACGGCCGCAGTTTCTTCGGAATCTGATTTCCTGCGGCAGCCGGATATTCGGGCTGCCCGGCGAAAAGCGGGACATGGAGCCTTTCGGCAGAGAGAATCCGGAACTCACAGAGATTCCGCCGCTTTTCCCGAGCCTTGAGTGTGAGCTGTCTGCGGATAGCGGGACGGGTAGAAAAGAAGATGTCTCTTTGAAAACGGGCGGAAAAACGCAGAAAAGACACAGAGACGGAACAGAAGTGAGAGGACAGAATCATGGAACGAAGCAGAGAAAAAAGCAGTAAAAACAAAATCGTAAAAAGAGCGGTCATCGCCGTCATTCTCATCGGTCTGATCTGCGCGTCGTCAGCTTTCGGCATCAGTTTTTACATACAGCGAGCAGCGGATGACCGGATCTTTGCGGCGGACAGCGCCTGGTCGGATTTCGGGGCGGACTGCATCCTCGTATTGGGATGCGGTGTTCGTGATGACGGATCTCCCAGCCCGATGCTGAGAGACCGGATGACGACTGCTGTGGAACTTTATAAGAGCGGCGCGGCGCCGAAGCTTCTGGTATCGGGGGACCACGGGAGAACAGGTTACGATGAAGTCAATGTGATGAGAGATTTTGCTTTGAAAGCGGGGGTTCCGTCAGAGGATATCTTTATGGATCACGCAGGTTTTTCCACATACGACAGCGTTTACCGGGCCGGTGAAGTTTTTCAGGTGGAAAAAGCGGTTATCGTGACTCAGCGTTATCATCTGTACCGGGCGCTGTACAGCGCCGGCCGCCTGGGGCTGGAAGCGGTCGGCTGTCCGGCGGACCTCAGAAAATACAGCGGCCAGAGCGGAAGAGAAATCCGGGAAATCCTGGCGCGGGACAAGGAATTCTTTAAACTTCTGGTGAAACCGCAGCCACAGTATCTGGGAGAAGCCATTCCCGTCAGCGGCGACGGAAATGTGACCCTCGGATAGATCCGGGTGGAAGAGCCGATTCCCGCAATTCCCGCTTTACAATCGCCGGCAAAGGCTTTAAAATTGTGAAAGTAATGCTATTTTGACAGAAACTTTTGAGAATGAGGCGGTCAGATGATCTTCGCCGGTGTCAGAACTTCGGCAGTTTGCACAGCCGGCGGCTTTAAGATGGTGATTTATCTGTCTGTCAGTCCGATTCGGCCGGCGGTTACGCCGGTCCGGGAATTAGGAGGATAATACGAATGATAACAGTTACAAATGTCAGTGTAAATTTCAGCGGACAGCCGCTGTTTAAAGATGTAGATCTCAAATTCACACCGGGCAACTGCTACGGCATCATCGGAGCCAACGGAGCGGGAAAGACCACGTTTCTGAGAGTTCTGTCCGGAGACTTGGATCCTTCCACCGGTTCGGTGAGCTATCCTTCGGATATGCGCATGTCCGTGCTGAAGCAGGATCACTTCGCTTTTGAAGAATATACTGTTCTCGATACGATTATCATGGGAAATCAGCGTCTCTATGATATCATGAAAGAAAAAGACGCTCTCTACGCGAAAGAGGACTTTTCTGACGAGGACGGCATCCGCGCTTCCGAACTGGAGGGGGAATTCGCGGAGCTGGACGGCTGGGAGGCGGAATCCAACGCCAGCAGACTGATTCAGGGACTGGGTCTCTCTCAGGATATCCTCTATGATAGGATGTCTTCCCTGACGGCGAAGGAAAAGGTAAAGATTCTCCTGGCTCAGGCTCTCTTCGGCGATCCCGAAATCATCCTGCTGGATGAGCCGACCAACCATCTGGACATTCAGGCCATCGACTGGCTGGAGGACTTTCTCCTGGATTACACCGGTCTCGTCATCGTCGTTTCCCATGACAGACATTTCTTGAACACGGTATGCACCAATATCGTGGACGTGGACTACGGAAAGATCACCATGTATGTCGGAAACTACGAATTCTGGTATCAGTCCAGTCAGCTGATGCAGAAGATGGTCAAAGATCAGAATAAGCGAAAAGAAGACAAGATCAAAGAACTGCAGTCTTTTATCCAGCGGTTCTCCGCAAATAAGTCCAAATCGAAGCAGGCCACTGCGAGAAGAAAGCTTCTGGATAAGCTCTCCGTAGAAGAGATGCCGGCTTCTTCCCGCCGTTATCCTTACGTGGGCTTCACCATGGACAGAGAGGCGGGCAAGGAACTGCTGACCGTGGAAAATCTCAGCAAGACCATCGACGGCGTGAAGATTCTCAATAATATTTCCTTCCGGGTAAATAAAGATGATAAAATCGCTTTCGTCGGAGAAAACGAACTGGCGAACACGACTCTCTTTAAGATTATCACCGGAGAGATGGAACCGGACGAAGGTACTTATAAATGGGGCACGACGACGAGCCAGTCTTACTTCCCTCTGGACAACAACGCTTTCTTCGACGGTTGTGATCTCAATCTGGTTCAGTGGCTCAGCCAGTATACGGAAGAGACGACAGAGACGTTTATGAGAAGTTTCCTGGGCAGAATGCTCTTTTCCGGCGACGATGTATATAAGCCGGTCAAGGTGCTGTCCGGAGGCGAGAAGGTCAGATGTATGCTCTCCAGGATGATGCTCTTCGGCGCAAACATTCTGATTCTCGACCAGCCGACCAACCATCTGGATCTGGAGTCCATCACGGCGGTCAACAACGGTCTGATCGATTTCAAGGGCAATGTGCTCTTCGCTTCTCACGACCATGAATTTATCAACACCATCGCCAACCGAATCATGGAGATCACGCCGGAAGGTCTGATCGACCGGCTTTCCAGCTATGACGACTATATCGTCTGGAGACGGGAAAACGGAAATAAATAAAAAAAGGATTTTGCAGGAGAGACACGCCGGCGGACGGCAGCGAAGAAAAGAATCGTGCAGGCCGAACGGCGTTGGTCTGTAAAGAGCGAAAGGGTTTATCTTATGGCGGCGCATCAGCGCCGCCATATTTTTTGCGATACCGGCACTTTTACCCGCAGTACAATATTGGGGAAGCTGCCAGAACCGCCGCCGTCTGCAGAATGAGATCTGCAGAGAGAATTCTTCCGGAGGAAAAGAGGATGAATACACCGACGCTTGAAACAGAACGGCTCATATTGAGAAAATTCACTGAAAATGACTTGGAAGCCCTGTATCGGATTTACAGCGATGAGGAGGCAAATCGGTTCCTTCCATGGTTTCCTCTGAAAAATATGGAGGAAGCCCGATTGTTATTCAGAGAAAAATATGCTTCCAAGTATTTGCTTCCGCAGGCATATGCCTATGCTGTCTGTCTGAAGGAGGACGATATTCCCGTCGGCTATATAAAAGTCGATACCCGGGAACCTTATGATTTCGGTTACGGCCTGCGGAGAGAGTTTTGGAATCGGGGGATTGCGACCGAAGCTGCGAAAGCTGTTATAGAGCAGGTAAAGAAAGACGGACTTTCGTATATCACAGCCACTCATGACAGAGACAATCCGCGAAGCGGCGGCGTGATGAGAAACGCGGGGATGAAATACCGGTATTCCTATGAAGAACAGTGGCAGCCTAAAAATATACCGGTCATATTCAGAATGTATCAATTAAATTTTGACGGCGACGAAGAACGGGTTTACCAAAAATACCGGGATATCTCTGCTGTTCACTTCGTGGAGACGGATCTGTAAAAACAGCTCTCTCTGAACTTTTCGAAAGACTGAAAAAGAAAAAGGCGATCTTTTCTCATTTCGAAATCTCTATGGAGAGGCTTCCCTTTCTGTGTTAAAATAAAAAAACGAAAAGCGGGATTCAGCGGACAGGCGCCCGAGACACCGGGTCGGGCCTGAAAGGGGGACACGGCATGAAAAAAACAGCGATCTTTCTCATCCTGCTGCTATCGATTCCGGGATTTTCCGGGTGCGGCGGCAGTCAGAATCCTGCTTCCGCAGTCACTGCGGAAGAGGGGATGACGAGCGCAGAGAACGGCGGAGATACCGATGAAAAGAACTGGAGCAGTCAGGAGATTCTGTCGATGTTTGAGAATGTAAAAGAAGACTGCTGGAGTGTCGCCGGATGTGTTCCGATTTCTGACGATGCTTATGACCGGGTCGGAGCCGTGCTTTTTTATGACAGTGAGACAGAGACGAGCAATACCGCATTTTTTGATGAAGAGGGAAATTATCAGATGTGCGGGGTGTCTGCAAAAATATACTCCGAGCCGGATTTTACTTATCACGGGGATGGTGTCGTGACTTTTTATCTGGAGGCGGAGGAAGGTTCTGCTTACTGCTGTAAGATCGCGTTCTCAGCCGACGGCAGCGAGGTGTTCTTTGTGCGCGAGGACGGCGGGCCAAAGCGGCGGTAAAACGGTTCCTTTATCCGAAATCAGTTGATTGTCGATTACTTTTCCGGTTACAAAATCTCATACATTTATTATTTATTAAAATTCTCGCGTGCTCCGGAGGAATCTGCCTCCGGGGTATTTTTCTTTTTTGTTTCTTCCTTTTCACTCTCTGCAGAGGCGCCGGAATCATATTTCTCCATTTTTCGCGTATCTTTTACAAGGCGCAGGTCTCTGTAAAATACTCTGCTTTACAGAAACTTTAAAATTTGCGGCAAAATAGTATGAAATTCCTTGATAATTAACATACTTTTAACTGAGGAGCGACTTTGAACTTAACGTTGTGTCGTTACAATAAATCATGTCAAAAGGCTTGAAAAAGTCAGAGTGAAAATAAGCAAATCCATACACGGAGGAAAGAAAATGAACAAGAAAGTAAAGAAAATATTTGCGGCAGGTCTCACGGCGGCATTGGCCATGTCTGTACTGGCGGGATGCGGAAACAGCAGCGGGGACGGGAGCGCTGACGGCGGCAGCGCTGCAGATTCTGAGATTACGGTCCTCACCAGAGAAGACGGTTCCGGCACGAGAGGCGCGTTTATCGAACTCTTCGGAATCGAAGAAAAGGATGCGGATGGCAATAAAGTGGATCATACCGTCCGGACTGCGGAAATCACAAACAGCACTTCTGTCATGATGACTACCGTGGCCGGAAATGAAGCGGCGATCGGTTACATCTCTCTCGGTTCTCTCGGCGACTCTGTAAAGGCTCTGAAAATTGATGGAACGGAAGCAACCGCAGAGAATGTGAAAAACGGCACTTATAAGGTAGCGAGACCTTTCAATGTAGTCTATAAAGAAAGCTCTTTAAACGACCTGGCTCAGGATTTTGTAAACTTTATCATGAGCGAAGAAGGCCAGGCGGTCATTGAAGAAGGCGGTTATGTAAGCGAAGGAAACAAGGGTGCTTTCGAAAGCAAGAAACCTTCCGGTACGATCACAGTAGCAGGCTCTTCTTCTGTGGCTCCGATCATGGAAAAACTGAAGGAAGCGTATGCTGAATTCAACCCGGATGCCAAGATCGAAGTGCAGCAGAACGATTCTTCTTCCGGCATCTCCGCTGCGGCCAGCGGCACATGCGACATCGGAATGGCTTCCAGAGAACTTAAGGACGACGAACTCAGCCAGGGCCTTACACCGCTGAGAATCGCAATGGACGGTATCGCAGTAATCGTCAATAAGAATTGCGCTGCGGAAGATCTCACGAGTGATCAGATCAAGTCCATTTTCACAGGAGAAACGACAAACTGGGGCGATATTCTCGCTTAAGCCTCTCTGCCGGCGGGAGTCGGCTTCACATACCGGTGCGGCTTTCCAAAAAAGGCGGCCGGAACAGTTTTACAAGTTTGCGAATAGAATTGGAGGGGCGGATCGTGCAGTAACATATTATTCTGCGGTCCGCCCCTCTGCTGTGTGTAACATTATCGAGTACAGGAGTAAAAATGAAACAGTTGAAAGAAATTTTTATGAAAGTCGTATTCTTAATCTCGGCCTGTGCTTCTATCCTGGCGATATTGCTCATCTGTTTTTTCTTATTTTCCAACGGCATTCCGGCGATGTCGGAGATCGGATTCGGGAATTTTCTCTTAGGGGATGAATGGAGACCGCTGAACGGTGAATTCGGAATTTTTCCTATGATTATCGGCAGTTTATATGTGACAGCGGGAGCCATCATCGTCGGTGTGCCCATCGGTCTGCTGTGCGCTATGTTTATGGCGCGTTTCTGCCCGAAACGGCTTTACAGCGTGCTGAAACCCGCCATCGATCTCATGGCGGGAATCCCTTCCATCGTCTACGGTTTCTTCGGTATCCTGGTCATCGTACCGGCGGTCCACAATCTCTTCGGCACCAGCGGAAAGGGACTGCTCACGGCGTCCCTGCTCCTGGGAATGATGATATTGCCTACGATTATCGGAGTCTGTGAGACACAGATTCGCTCCGTTCCGGAACAGTACTACGAAGGCTCCCTGGCTCTGGGCGCCACTCATGAGCGCAGTGTGTTTTTCGTCTTGCTTCCGGCGGCGAAGTCAGGTGTTTTGGCAGGAATCATTCTGGGTATCGGCCGCGCCATCGGAGAGACCATGGCGGTCATCATGATCGCGGGGAATCAGCCGATTATACCGGAGAGCATCACCAGCGGCGTACGTACGATGACGGCCAATATCGTGCTGGAGATGGGGTATGCAGAGGGTCTTCACAAAGAGGCGCTGATCGCTACCGGCGTAGTTCTCTTCGTATTTATACTGATTATCAATCTCTCATTCTCGGCGCTGAAAGGAAAGAAGTAATCCATGGATAAGAAGAAAAACAACCTGTACGGGACGGACGAAAAAGAAAAGACACCTGCAGCAGATCCCGTGAATTATATGAATCATATGGCAGAGACTGAAAATCATGTCGTATCGGCTGCGGGGATCCGGGCGATCAATGTGGTTACCAGAGGCGAACGGATGAGGCAGTACCGAAGGCGGCCGGGATCGTTTTTTATGCTGTTTCTTGTGACCGCAGCGGCGGTGATTACCGTCGCCGCACTGCTGCTGCTGGTGGGCTATATTCTCATCAATGGAATTCCTCATCTGAAGCTTTCGATGTTCGCCTGGGAATATACCACCGAAAATGTCTCCATGATGCCCGCGATCGTCAACACTTTTACGATGGTCGGGATGTCGCTGATCATCGCGGTTCCTCTCGGTCTGTTTTCCGCGATCTATCTGGTGGAATACGCGGGCCGGGGAAATAAACTGGTGAAATTCATCCGTCTGGCTGCGGAAACTTTGGCCGGAATTCCCTCGATCGTCTACGGTCTTTTCGGAAGTCTGATGTTCGGCGTATCTCTGCACATGGGATATTCGATGCTCGCCGGTGCGCTGACGCTGGCGATCATGGTTCTTCCTACGATTCTGCGGACCAGCGAGGAAGCTCTGATGTCCGTATCCGATTCCTACAGAGAAGGAAGTTTCGGTCTGGGCGCGGGGCGTCTGAGAACTGTGTTCCGCATTGTCCTTCCTTCCGCGGTGCCGGGAATTCTGGCAGGTATCATCCTCGCCATCGGGCGCATCTGCGGAGAGACGGCGGCGCTGATCTATACCTCCGGCACGGTGGCGGGTATTCCGGATTCTGTTTTAGACTCGGGCCGTACGTTGGCGATCCATATGTACGCGCTGTTCTCAGAAGGTCTGTACATGGATGAAGCCAATGCCACCGCCGTAGTGCTTCTCATCATGGTAGTACTGATTAACTCTCTGTCTGCTTTTATCGCGAAGCGGTTCGGAACCAAAGCACAGTAACGGTGTGCTGTATCAGATGCAGAAAGGATTGAAATCAGAGGATAATGACAATGGATAAAATCAAAATCGAGAATCTTGAATTATATTACGGTGATTTTCACGCCCTCAAAACGATAAATCTCGATCTGCCGGCAAATCAGATCACTGCGTTTATCGGACCGTCTGGCTGCGGAAAGTCCACACTTTTGAAATCTCTCAATCGGATGAACGATCTGGTGGAGGGCTGTAAGATCACGGGAAAGATAACCTTGGACGGGGTGGATCTCTACCGTGATATCGACGTCAATGATCTGAGAAAACGGGTGGGGATGGTGTTTCAGAAGCCGAATCCGTTTCCGATGAGCGTCTATGACAATATCGCTTATGGTCCGCGTACTCACGGCATTCACAAAAAATCCGTCTTAGACGAAATCGTAGAACAGTCTCTGAGAGATGCGGCGATCTGGGATGAACTGAAGGACCGTCTCAAGAAGAGCGCTCTGGGTCTGTCCGGGGGCCAGCAGCAGCGTCTGTGTATCGCCAGAGCGCTGGCGGTGCAGCCGGAAGTCATCCTGATGGACGAACCGACCAGCGCGCTGGATCCGATTTCCACATCGAAAATCGAAGATCTTGCGGAACAGCTGAAATCGGACTATACTGTCATTATGGTGACCCACAATATGCAGCAGGCTGCGAGAATTTCCGATAAGACGGCGTTCTTCCTTCTGGGAGAAGTCATCGAATTTGACGATACAGAAAAACTGTTCTCTATGCCGCAGGACAAGAGAACACAGGACTACATTACAGGGAGGTTCGGCTGATGAGAATACGTCTGGAAGAGCAGCTGCAGCAGCTTAATCTGGAGATGATAAAGATGGGTGTCTTATGCGAAGACGCGATCAATAACTCCATCGATATTCTGTTTGACGCGGGCAGCGATGCAGAAAAAAAGAAGCGCAAGTATAAAGAAGTGAGAAGAGCGGACAGCGAAATCGATCACAAAGAGCGGGAACTGGAAGCTCTCTGTATGAAGATTCTGCTGCGGCAGCAGCCGGTGGCTTCCGATCTGAGAATCGTGTCCTCCGTCTTGAAGATGATTTCGGATTTTGAACGGATCGGCGATCAGGCTTCCGACATCGCGGAGCTGGCTCAGTATATCATAAAGTCGGATTTGCCGGAAAAGATCAAGATCAAAGATATGGCGTCCGAGACTGCCACGATGGTGACCGACTGCATCGACGCTTTTGTAAATAAGGATCTGGAAGGATGCCGGAATATCTATAAACACGATGATGTAGTGGACTCCATGTTTACCGAGATCAAAGACGAGATTATCCGTCTGGTTCAGTCGGACAATGTGGACGGCGAATTGTGCATCGATCTGCTGATGACAGCCAAGTATCTGGAACGCATCGCGGACCATGCGGTCAACATCGCAGAATGGGTGGAATATTCGATTACCGGTACGCACGGAGCGGAGCCGGTCAGGTAAGAGCTGGCGCGGCGCGCTGCCGAAGCGGCTTCGGCGCTGGAGAAGATTTCAGAGAGAGCGGAAAGGAAGGCGGAATGATTTACTTAGTGGAAGATGACAACAGCATAAGGGAACTGGTGATTTACACACTGGCGAATTCCGGCTTTGAGGCGCAGGGATTCGATCTGCCTTCTCAATTCTGGAAGGCGGTAGACAAAAAAGTTCCGGACCTCATTCTTCTGGATATTATGCTGCCGGAGGAAGACGGTCTGATGATTCTGAAAAAATTGAGGGACAACCCGGCGACGAAGCGCACGCCGGTGATGATGCTCACCGCAAAGGGCAGCGAATACGATAAGGTTCTCGGCCTCGATTCCGGGGCGGACGATTATCTGGCAAAGCCTTTCGGTATGATGGAACTCATCGCCAGAGTAAAAGCTCTTCTGAGGAGAAATGAGACGTCCGCACCGAAGAAAGAAGCCTATCGTCTGGGATCTCTCTACGTCAGTCCGAAAGAACATATCGTCAAAGTCGACGACAAAGATATTTCCCTGACTCTCAAAGAATACGATCTTCTCTGTTTCCTGCTGAAAAACCAGGGGCTGGTCTTTACGAGGGATCAGATTCTGTCAGAGGTCTGGGGCTATGAGTTCAACGGAGAAAGCCGCACGGTGGACGTTCACATTCGTACGCTGCGGCAGAAATTAGGAAGCTGCAACACACTGATCGAAACAGTGCGGGGCATCGGTTATAAGATGGGCGGGAAAAGCAAGTGACGAGAAAAATATTCCAGTCGATTATCGGCGTCGCGGTAGCCGTCCTTTTAGGCAGCGTACTCATCGTCATGGGCGTTCTTTACTCTTATTTTGAAGAGGAATCGATGGATCAGCTGAGAAACGAGGCCGCTTATGCGGCTTCGGGAATCGAAACCATGGGAGTGGAATATCTCGACGGAATTTCAAAGCAGGATGACAGCGTCCGAATCACGCTGGTGGCCGCCGACGGTTCGGTCACTTACGACAGCCTCATGGACGAGCGTTCCATGGAAAATCACGGAGAGCGGGAGGAGATCAAAGCTGCTGTGGAAAAAGGAGAAGGCAGCAGTGCGAGGTATTCGGATACCATCGATGAGAAGACGATCAATTACGCTTTGCGTCTTCCCGACGGCAGCGTACTTCGCGTATCCAGAACACAGGTCTCCATCTGGGTTCTCTTTCAGAGCATGTCGCAGATGATCGCCATCATTCTGGCGGGCGCCATCATTCTCTCCTGCCTGATCGCTTACCGGCTGTCCCGGAGAATCGTCCGTCCGCTGAACGAAATCGACTTTGAACACCCGGAGAATACGGAAAACTTAGCGGATTATGAGGAAATCAGGCCGCTTTTGAATAAACTTCACTTGCAGAACAAGATGCTTCAGAATGAAATGGATGAACGTGAAAAAATGAGACGCGAATTTACCGCCAACGTCTCCCATGAGCTGAAAACGCCGCTGACGTCGATTTCGGGGTTCGCGGAAATCATGAGAGACGGTCTGGTGAAACAGGAAGATATCCCGCGGTTTTCCGGAAAGATTTATACGGAATCCCAGCGGCTGATCCGCCTGGTGGAAGATATTATCAAACTCTCGCAGCTCGATGAGAAGGAACTGATGTATGAGTGCGAATCCGTGGATCTTTCACAGCTGATCGACGAAGTCATTTTTACTCTGACGCCTGAAGCGGGCCGCAGAAACATTTCCATCGCGGCGGAGGCCGCACCGGTAAAGGTCAACGGAATCCGGCAGATCCTGATGGAAATGATTTATAATCTCTGCGATAATGCCGTAAAGTATAACCGAGAGGGGGGAAGGGTGCTGATCTCTCTGGGGCAGGACGGCCGGAAGGTGCGTCTCAGCGTAAAAGATACGGGAATCGGAATCCCGGAGGAAGAACAGACCCGGATCTTTGAACGGTTTTACCGCGTAGACAAAAGTCACTCCAAAGAAGTAGGAGGTACCGGACTGGGGCTTGCCATCGTAAAGCATGCGGCGGCGCTTCATGAGGGAAAGATCGAACTGCACAGCCGGTTTGGAGAAGGTACGGAAATCATCGTCACCCTGCCCGGGGAGACGGCAGAATGATTCCGGTTCCGTGGTTTGATACGTCTCCGAGAAGGCGGGATCTGTCAGAAAGTGCCGGCAAAAGAGCAGAGGGCTTTCCAAACGTCATCTGAGACGGGCGGAAAGCCCTCTTTCTATATAACCGCCGTCGATTTTCCCTGTAAGGACTTTCATTTCAGATTTTCGCAGTCATCCGGCAGCAGAAGTCTGAGAAGAGATGCGTCGCCGCACTGAAATCTTCACATGTTCGGATCAGATGCGCCCGCTCAAACTTCCCTGAGATTCCGGTTACCGGACGACCGGCTGAAGGAAGCGAAGGGAAAGAAAAATAATATTTACCTTGATTAATTATATTATCTAAGTTACGATTATATCCTGACCTGCGTCAGAATTTCCTGGCGCAGGAGAAAAGAACGGAAGCTGCAGGGCAGAGAATGTCGCGCATCAGTCTGCAGCAGGGCAGGTATGGAGGGAAAGACGAAAGGTATACAGATTATATGAAGTTTGAAAATTTAAATATTTCATCCGAGATTCTCCGAGGTCTGGAGGAGATGGGATTTTCCGAGGCGACGCCGATTCAGGAACAGTCGATTCCCGAAGTTCTTCAGGGAAAAGATCTGATCGGACAGGCGCAGACGGGGACGGGAAAGACCTGCGCTTACGGTATTCCGGCAGTGCAGATGACCGATCCTCATGCGACGGCGCCTCAGGTACTGACTCTGTGTCCCACGAGGGAACTGGCGTCTCAGGTAGCAGATGAGCTCCGGCGTCTGACGAAATATATGCAGGGGATTCGGATTCTCGCCATTTACGGCGGACAGAGTATCGAGAATCAGATCGCAGCCCTGAAAAAAAAGCCACAGATTATCATCGGGACGCCGGGACGTGTGATGGATCACATGAGAAGAAGAACTCTCCGGTTTGATCATCTGAAAATGCTCATTCTCGACGAGGCGGATGAGATGCTGAATATGGGATTCCGGGAGGATATCGATACGATTCTCTCCGAGGTGCCGGAAGAAAAGCAGATGCTTCTGTTTTCCGCCACCATGGCGCCGGAGATCATGAAGCTGACAGAGACGTATCAGAAAGATCCTGTCTATATCCAGATCGCCAGGAAGGAGCTGACTACCGATCTTACGGAGCAGCGCTATATCGAAGTGCGGGAGCCGTCGAAAATCGAGCTCTTATGCCGTCTCATCGATGTGAACGGCATCACACTCGGTCTGGTGTTCTGCAATACCAAGCGCCGCGCGGATCAGGTGACGTCCCGCCTGCAGGACCGGGGCTATGCGGCGGACGCTCTTCACGGCGATATGAAGCAGCATGAACGGGAGCGGGTCATGAATAAATTCCGAAAGGGGATCACGCAGATTCTCGTGGCTACCGATGTGGCGGCCAGAGGCATCGACGTCAGCGGTGTGCAGGCCGTTTTCAATTACGATATCCCGGAGGATCCCGAACAGTATGTTCACCGTATCGGAAGAACGGGCAGAGCGGGAAATACAGGCAAGGCCTATTCCTTTGTCTTCGGCAGAGACATGTATAAACTGCGGGAAATCATGAAGTATACGGGTTCTTCCATCGGCCGGATGCGTCCGCCGGCGATCAGTGAAGTCGAGTCGGTTCAGATCGGCAATGCCGCGGAAAAAGCTGCGGAACTGGTTCGCCGGGGTGCAGGCAGCAAATATCTGGAAGTCATCCGACAGATCGCTGAGAAGCTGAAAAAAAGTGCGGAGCAGGCTGCAGAGAGCGGTTCCGGCGCGGAAATTTCGGGATCTGAGACAGAGGAAATTCTCTCAGACGGAGTTTTTTCGGAGACTGCAATTTCTGCGGAAAACCGGGAAGAACATACGGCGGAGGCCTCTTCGAAAACAGCCGCAGATGCGCCCGGATATCCGGAGTTGGCGGCGGCTCTCTTCTCTCTGGCGTTCAGCGAACTGGAAGGGAAATCCTATCAGCATGCTGATTTTGATGAAGAGGAATTCTCCTATGACAAGATGAATATGACTCGTCTATTTATCAATGCGGGGCGGACAGACGGTCTGAGAGAATCGGATATCGTGAAGGCGGTGGCTTCCGGAACTTCTCTGAGCGGTAGGATGATCGGGACGATAGAGCTTCACACCAATTTCTCCTTTGTCGATGTTCCGGAATCTCACGCGGATGAGGTGATTTCGTCTATGCGGGATTACCAGCTGAAAGGCAGAGGTATTTCTTTCGAACGGGCTTCCAAAAAGCGCAGAGGAGGTTCTTCCGGAAAGAAGAAGGGCGGCCGCAGAACGGATAGCGGCGGCCGCGACAGAGGCGACAGAGAGCGCGCCCGGACGAAACGCCAGAACCGTGAGAGCAGCGGTTATTTTATGGAAAACAATGATTCGGATAAAGGACGTCAGCGCGGCAATGGAGACGCTTATCGAAGAAGAAGAAATTCCAAATTTTCCGGAAAGGGCCGCAGAAGAAAGTAGCGGCGGCCGTGGAACAGGCGAGTGAAGACGGAGGTGGGATTCACGTCTGCCGTGTCTGGTTTCGGCTGCGGACGGATTCGGAAATCAGCTGACAATCTGAAGAAAGATCAGGCTGTGAGAGAAGACTGCGGAAGCAGTCGTCTTTCGCGGCTTTTTTCTATTTTTGAACAACAATGTGTTTACAAAAGTCCCGGAATGAAATATAATTGTATACAATAAAGCGATATGTATGTTATGTATGCTTTAAAACATGTATTGAGATGCGGGGCAAAAGCGGTCAGCCGCTTTGTGCGCTGCGGAACGGAAGCCGCCGCACAGCTGCGGAAGCTTGCGTTTTCACTGTTATTTCACGTTCAGGAGGCGTTTTTATTTAAATGGGAAAGACATTAGCATATAAAATACTGGAAAATCATCTGATCGAAGGAACACTCTCTCCGGGAGAGGAGATAAAAATTAAAATCGATCAGACGCTGACCCAGGATTCTACCGGTACGATGGTTTATCTTCAGCTGGAAGCTATGGATGTAGAAAAAATTCAGACCGAGCTTTCTGTCGCTTACATAGATCACAATACGCTGCAGACAGGGTTTGAAAACGCGGATGATCACGAGTTTATCAAGAGTGTGGCGAAGAGGCACGGCGTTCTTTTTTCCAAGCCGGGCAACGGAATCTGTCACCAGCTCCACATCGAGAATTTCGGTATTCCGGGAAAGACCCTTCTCGGTTCTGACAGTCATACTCCGACCGGCGGCGGCATCGGTATGATCGCCATCGGCGCGGGAGGCCTGGATGTGGCGGTAGCGATGGCCAGAGGAACGTATTCTCTGGTGACACCGAAGGTGATCAATGTGAAGCTCACCGGGAAGCTGAGGCCGTGGGTTTCCGCCAAAGACGTCATTTTGTATGTTCTGCAGCAGCTTTCTGTCAAGGGCGGCGTCGGAAAGATCGTAGAATACACCGGAGAGGGCGTGAAGACGCTCTCCGTTACAGACCGGGCCACTATCACAAATATGGGTGCGGAACTGGGAGCTACCACTTCCGTGTTCCCGAGCGATGAAAATACGAAAGCGTTTATGGAATCTCAGGGCCGCGGCGATGATTTCGTTCCGCTGGCGCCAGATACGGACGCTGTCTACGACGAAGTCCTGGAAGTAAATCTCTCCGAGCTGGAGCCGCTGGCGGCAAAGCCTCACAGCCCGGACAATGTGGATTCCGTTAAAAATATCGGACCGGTCAAAATCGATCAGGTAGCCATCGGAAGCTGTACGAATTCTTCCTATACAGATCTGATGAAAGTCGCGGCGATTCTCAAGGGCAGAAAGGTCAGCGAAAACGTCAGTCTGGTCATTTCGCCGGGTTCCAGCAAGATTCTGGCAAAGTTAGCTTCCAACGGCGCTCTGGCGGACATGATCAGCGCCGGCGCGAGAATTATCGAGAATGCCTGCGGTCCGTGCATCGGTATGGGGCAGTCTCCGAAATCTTCCGGCGTCTCTCTGAGAACTTTCAACCGCAACTTTAAGGGAAGAAGCGGTACGAAGGACGCGGATATTTATCTGGTCAGTCCGGAGACGGCGGCTATTTCCGCCATCGAAGGCGTGCTAACCACGGGGATGAATTCAGAACTGGCAGAGATTCCGCCGGTGAACTTCGATTTCAACGACAACTTTATCGTCTATCCGAAGGATTCCAATAAAGAGAATACCCCGGTGGCTATGGGACCGAATATTAAACCGTTTCCCCTCAACGTGGCTCTCGGCGGCGCTCTCAAAGCGGAAGTCGTACTCTGTGCGGGGGACAATATCACCACCGATGACATCATGCCGTCGGATTCCAGGATTCTCCCTTATCGTTCCAATGTGCCTTATCTTTCGAATTATTGTTTCGAAAATATCGACACGGAGTTCCCTGCCCGCTGTAAAGCCGCGGGAAACGGCGCCGTCGTCGGCGGTGAAAACTACGGACAGGGTTCCAGCAGAGAACACGCGGCTCTCGTTCCTCTGTATCTGGGCGTTCGCTTTGTCATGGCGAAGTCTTTTGCCCGTATTCACCGCTCCAATCTGATCAACAGCGGAATCATCCCTCTGGTCTTTGCAGATCCGGCGGATTACAGCACGCTGAAGCTGGGCGATAAGCTGATCATCGAGGATGCGGCGGCACAGGTAGAAAGGGAGGAAATTATCGTCAGAAATGAGACGACGGGAAAAGAATACAGAATGCTTCCGAATCTTTCTGAGCTGGAAAAAAAGATGATTCTCAGAGGCGGAAAGATCAATCTGATCAAAAGCGAAGAATAGAAGGGGACGCGGAAATGGATTATACAGAAAAATTTGAGGAACTTGTAAAAGAACAGCTGAAACGTATCGAGAAGCTGAAAAATGAACCTCCGGCGACGGATTTTTCCAAACTGGATAAGATCATCATCGGTTTTGTGGACGGCGACGGCATCGGTCCGGTGATCATGAAAGCGGCGAGAAAAGTTCTGGATGAGATTCTCGCAGAGGATGTGGCACAGGGCAGAATCGAGATGCGGACCATCGAGGGGCTTACTCTGGAAAATCGGGCGGCTAAAATGGAAACTCTGCCGGATGACGTACTGGATCAGATCAAGCAGTGTCACGTCTTTTTGAAGGGTCCGACGACCACTCCCAACGAGACGATGAATATGCCGAATCTGGAGAGCGCCAACGTAGCTCTCCGCCGGGAACTGGATCTCTTCGCTAACGTAAGGCCGATCAGCATTCCGGAAAAGGGTATCGACTGGACATTTTATCGGGAGAATACGGAAGGCGAATATATCGTGGGAAGCCGCGGCGTAGATGTTTCCGATGATCTGTGCATCGACTTTAAAGTGACGACGACCCAGGGAACAGAGCGGATCGCCCGCATGGCTTTTGAATTCGCCAGAGCCAACGGAAAGAACCGGGTCGAATGTGTGACAAAGGCGAATATCGTAAAAAAGACGGACGGACGTTTTCTCGATGTCGTACATAAAGTCGGAGAAGAATATCCTGACATTCGGGTCGAAGACTGGTATATTGATATTATGACTGCAAATCTCATCAATGAGGATCTGCAGAGAGATTTTCAGGTCTTCGTACTGCCCAACCTTTACGGCGACATTATCACCGATGAAGCGGCTCAGATTCAGGGCGGCATGGGTACGGCGGGCAGTGCGAATATCGGCAGTCAGTACGCTATGTTTGAAGCGGTTCACGGCAGCGCGCCGCGCATGGTGGAGGAAGGAATCGAAGACCGTGCAAATCCGGAGAGTCTGCTGAAAGCTGCGGAACTGATGCTGCGTCATATCGGTTATGCCCAGAAAGCAGAGCAGCTGAGAAGAGCGGTGGACTCCGCGGCTTCCGATCCGTCACTTCGGATGACGGGGACAAGGGAAGGCAGCTCCACAGATGATTTCACGGAAGCTGTGCTGAAGGCCCTTAACTGAGAGCGATAAAGCTGTCACATGCAGAAGGAGGAACAGAAAAGGTGTATTATAAGAACACGAGAGACGACATAGTATCGGGACTTCCGCTTGCGATCAATATATTTATCAAGCTCAGAGAAGAGATCTTGCAGGGATTGCTGAAAAACGGCGAGAAGCTCACAGAGCAGAGAATCTGCAACAAGTATAATGTCAGCCGTACGCCGGTGAGAGAGGCGTTCCGCCTCTTGGAGCAGGAAGGCCTGATCGAGATGATCCCCAACCGGGGGGCTTTTGTCACAGGCTTCGGAGATCAGGATGTGGCAGACATGTATGAGATGAGAAAGGTATATGAAGTTCTGGCTTTTGAATGGGCTGTGGAACGGATCACGCCGGAAGAGCTGGAAGAGATCAAAAACGCGTATGAACTCATGGAGTTTTACACTCATAAGAAAGAATACGAAAAGACTTCGGAGCAAAATACTCATTTTCACGAACTGATCTACAAAGCATCTCACAACAGACTGCTGACACAGATTCTGACCAGTTATCAGTATTATACGAAACAATTTAAGGTGGGAAGCGAGGCCAATTACGATCACATGGACGATCTTTTGGAGGAACATTACGAAATTCTGCAGTCTCTGGAGACGAAAGATGCGAAGCGCGGGATGGCGGTGATCAAGAAACATCTGGAAGGATCGAAAGAGCGAGCGGGATACGGCGGATTTAAAAGTTACGAAGTGTAGAGGTCTCCTTTTTTCCGGCGGTAAGATAAGATGAAAAAATTAAAAAAACAAGATGTAGCAAAGGTTTTGGAACTGCTGAAGGATACTTATCCCGACGCGGGCTGTGCTCTGGATTTTGGCAGCAATTATCAGCTTCTCACCGCAGTGGCGCTGTCCGCTCAGACGACGGACAAAAAGGTAAATCAGGTGACGGAAGGGCTGTTTCAACTCTGTCCTACGGCAGCGGAGATGGCGGAATTCGACGAAGAGGAGCTGCAGAGGATACTGAAGCCCATCGGCATGTATAAGTCGAAAGCGAAAAATACCATTTCTATGAGCAGAATCCTGATGGAAAAGTACGGCGGAGAAGTACCGGAGGATCAGGCTCTGCTGGAGGAACTTCCCGGCGTGGGGCGCAAGACGGCGAATGTAGTGCTGTCCGTCGGCTTCGGCCATCAGAGGATCGCTGTGGATACTCATGTCTTTCGGGTCTCCAATCGAATCGGACTGGTGGATGAAAAGGACGTGTTATCCACAGAGAAAGCGCTGATGAAAGTCATACCGGAGGATCAGTGGACGGTGAATCATCATCGGCTGATCTGGCACGGCCGCACACTCTGTACGGCCAGAAAGCCTCAGTGCGGGGAGTGTCCTCTGCTGGGAATCTGCCTGCAGAAGATGGGAAAATAGCAACAGGAAAAATATAGAAGGAAAGAAGGGATATCAAAATGACGAAGACAATGTCTTTTTACGGATGCGATACCGGACAGCTCGCGGAGGAATATGGCACGCCGCTCTATGTGGTATCCGAGGATTTTATCAGAGAGCGCTGCAGAGAGATGAAACAGGATTTTCTGCAAAGGTATGAGAACACGAAAGCGGTTTACGCCAGCAAAGCGTTTCAGGTTCTGGAGGTTCTGCGCATCGTGGCGTCGGAAGGTCTCGGCCTGGACGTGGTGTCCGGTGGAGAGCTGTACGCGGCGCTTCAGGCGGGATTTGACCCCGCCCTCATCGAATTTCACGGCAACGCGAAAAGTGAACAGGAGCTGAGGGCGGCGCTGGAAGCCGGAGTGGGAACGATCGTGGTGGACAATCTGTCTGAATTAATCCTGCTGGATCAGCTGGCGGGAGAAGCGGGCACGGTACAGTCCGTGCTCCTGAGAGTGACGCCGGGCGTGGACAGCCATACCCATGAGTTCATCTCCACCGGTCAGCTGGATTCCAAGTTCGGTTTTGCGGTGGAAGAGATCCTCGGAGGTGTGGCGAAGCAGGCGGAGGATTCTCCGAATATCGATCTCAGGGGATTTCATTATCACGTAGGCTCTCAGCTTCACGACAATTCTTCTCATATTATGGCGACGAAAATCGTTCTGAATATGCTGTCTGAGCTGAAAGAAAAAAACGGCTACGAGGCGAGGGAGATCAACTGCGGCGGCGGATTCGGCGTACATTATGCCGGAGATCCGCAGAGAACGACGGTTTCCTATTTTATGGATCCTGTGATGAAGCTGATCGACCGGTTTTGTTCCGAGCACGGTCTTGTGCGGCCCACAGTGACGATCGAGCCCGGCAGATGGGTGGTAGGAGAAGCCGGCATCACTCTGTATGAGGTGTGTTCCGTAAAGACAAATGCCGCGGGCCGTACGTATATCGGCGTAGACGGCGGGTTCCCGGACAATCCCCGCCCGGAGCTTTACGATGCGAAATACGAAGTGGAGGCGGTGGAAAAGCACGGGGAGCCTTACGATCAGCTGGTGACCGTAGCGGGTAAGTGCTGTGAATCCGGAGATATCGTCGCCTGGGATGTCAAGCTGCCGGAATTAGAGAGAGGCGACCACATCGCAGTGCTGTGCACGGGAGCATATAATCATGCTATGGCCAGCAATTACAACCGGATACCGAAGCCGGCTGTGGTCATGGTAAAGGACGGAAAAGCGCGTCTTGCGGCGAAGAGAGAGACGTATGCGGATCTGATCCGTCTGGAAATCTGAAAGAATCTGAAATCCGGAAGAGGAAGAGCCGCGAAGCGGATTCGAATTCCGGGAAAACGGATGAATGAAAAACGGAAATTCAAGTTCAGAGTTCGGGTTCATCCGCGAGAAAACAGATAAAGGAGTGAAAGGGGTTCAGGTATTTCCGCCTGAGCCCCTTTCCGGTATCATCGTTCTCTCGGCGATTTGCCGGGTGAAGCGGAGACGGAAGCATGGAAAGACGAATGAAATCCTATCTCTGTTTGCGGATGCAGACAGAGGAAAACCTCATGCAAGTGTTCCCAAAATCTGTGATTTTGAAGAACATGCGGCAGCCTGTCTTCTCGGCGGCAGGTGAGTGAGGACATACAAAAAGAGAAAGCTTGAGCCGCGGCTGATACGGAGTGAGACTGCACCGATGTCTTTTTCCTTTGGATCGCGCGGCGCCGGATTTTACCGCAGCGGCTGAGATAAAATCTGCTGCGGATCATCTGTTGAGCGAGGCGAAGATATCGGAATCTTTAGATAGGAGGAATTTCCCTTGTACTGGTATGAAATTGAAAGTAATCTGATTCCGCTGGAACAGGAACCGTCGCCGGAGCGGCCGGCCGTCGTACTGCTTACTTCGGAGGAATTATTCCGGCAGCCGCAGTTGTCCGGACTGGAGAGGGCGCTTCGACATACGCCCGCCGCCCGCGATGTCAGAATATGCAAAGCAGAGGCGCGTTCTGATTACCTTTCGGGAACACTGATTCTGCCACGGATGACAAAGAGCGGAGTGCGTCTGACTTACGGCTATCTGATCACCCGCGCCCGAGTCGTGCTGGTAGATGACACCGGGTCGCTTCAGTCACATTTAAAGCATTTTGTAAAAGAGAGACTTTTTGTCGGACAGGGAACCGGACGCTTTTTTTATGAACTGCTGGAACAGCTGATTGCCAAAGATCTTCATCATCTGGAAGAGATTGAGGATCAGATCCAAATGCTGGAGGATGAAGTTCTTTCCGGAGAATTTGAACGTTTCAGCGCTTCTATGACCGGACTGCGAAAAAGCACGATGGCATGGTTTCGGTATTATTCACAGCTGGGCGATGTGGCGTGCAGGCTGCGGGAAAATCAGAACGGATTTTTTTCCGGAGGGGAACAGCAACTGTTTCACATGTTTGACGACCGAGTCGGCCGGCTGCGGGAGGAATCCCGGCTTCTTCGGGAATATTGCGCTCAGGTGCAGACCATGTTTCAGTCTGAGATCGATATCCGACAGAACAGGACGATGAAGATTCTCACGGTAGTCACTACGATTTTTCTGCCGCTGTCACTGCTGGCAGGCTGGTATGGCATGAATTTCCGGGGAATGCCGGAGTTGTCATGGCGGTACGGATATCCCGCGGTGATCGCTGTCAGCATTGCCGTTGTATTTATCAGTCTTTGGATCTGTAAGAAAAGGAAATTCTGGTAAATACTATTATTCCGGAGGGAAAATAGACCGATGCGGTTCCTGCGCCTTTTCCTCTGCGCCAGCCCGGCTGCCGGTGTGCGGAAATAGAAAAACCCCGCTCCGGAGAAGATTGATCTTCTCCGGAGCGGGGTTTTTCTATAAAGAGTTTGTTTGGTTTCTATAGATTTTGTTAAGTTTCGATAAAAATTTATAAATCATATGATAAAAAATATCTATTGTATTGTCATAACAAGTAAAATTCTGTAAAATTATTCGTCCAGACCTTTGCGTTTCATCACAAATTCACGGAAGTTTTCCGCCGCCGGCGTGAGATAGGACTCCCGGTTTGTAATCATGTAAAAACGTCTCTCCCAGGAAGGGCGGGAAATCTGAAGAATCCGCACTCTGAGCTGGTGGAGCATATCCATATAAGGTACGACAGCGATGCCGAATCCTGCGGAAACCATCCCGGCGACCACCTGGTCTTCATCGATTTCATAGACCACATTCGGAGAACCGCCGACTTTTTCATAGAGATCGTCGATGATCCGGCGAAGTCCCGAGTGTTTTTTAAAGTGAATATAGGGATACTCGACGGTATCGCTGAGATCCACCGTATACCGGTCCGACAGAGGATGATCCTCCGGCACGATCAGTACCAGGTCCTGGCGGTTTACCGGAATACATTCGAAATTTCCGGAAGCGGGCGCTGTCGCAAATACCACGTCAAAACGGCGCTCGTCCAGACCGTCGATGAGTTTCTGAGAAACATCGGAATCGATGGTAAAGGTGATCTTCCGTTCCGGGTTGGCTTTCTGGTACGAGGCGATTAATTCCGGAATAAACGTAATTCCGAGAGTCCGCAGAATTCCCAGACGAATTAGTCCGTCCCCCTTCGCCGCCAGACGAAGAGATTCCACTCCGGAATCCAGTGTGGCCAGTGCGGCCAGAGCGCATTCGAAGAACTGCTGCCCGTAGACAGTAAGACTGACGCGCCGTCCGTTTTTTTCGAAAAGCCGGATGCCCAGCTCTTTTTCCAGCTGCGCCATGGCGTTAGAGAGGCTGGGCTGTGTGATGCACAGTTTTTCCGCCGCGCGGGTATAATGCTGCTCGTGAGCCAGTTTTACAAAATATCTGAGATGAAATAAGTTCATATGTTTTCTCCGAAGGTCAGGTCCTCTGCTGCAGTTACGGCTCTTTTCATGTGTATTTATCAGAACAATTTATATATTAACACAAATTATGGATGAAATCTATTGATAGAGAATATCTATGCCAACATAGCAATTACAAATTTGTGAAAAAATTATCGCTGTGATACTTTAGAGACGAACCGGGGAACGGAACTCCGGAAACAGAACTGAGAATGGCCGATCACAGTCTGATAAAAAGCATTGGAAAATACGGTTCGCAGAAATCCGGAAAGGATTGGGCAGCCAGCGGAAGAGAGACTGCTTTCCTCAGACAGGAGAAGCGGAGCGACAGGAAAAAATGGAAAAGGAGACGAGTGAAATGAACATTTCAGGCAGCACGACAATGCTCGGACTGATTGGAAGCCCGGTAGGACATTCCAAATCGCCGGAAATGTATAACTACTGTTTTAAAAAGTACGGCTGTGACTGTGCTTATCTCGCATTTGACGTGACAGAACGGGAAGTCGGAAAGGCGGTAAACGCCGTCCGCACTTTTCAGATGAGAGGAGCCAATGTGACAATGCCGCTGAAAAATGCGGTGCTCCCTTATCTGGACCGGCTGACGCCGGCTGCGCAGATCACCAGATCCGTAAACACTATCGTCAACGACGGCGGTGTTCTGACGGGGCACTGTACGGACGGGAAGGGATTTACAGCGAATCTTGCTTCCGGCGGATTCGGAGTAAAAGATAAAAAAATAACAATTCTGGGCGGCGGAGGAGTCTCTTCCGCGGTTGCAGCCCAGTGTGTGCTGGAGGGCGCGGAGGAATTATCCGTATTTAACAGAAAAGATAAATTCTGGGAAAGTCTGGAGAGATATGCCGAAACGCTGAGAAGCGAAGCTCTATCCTGCAGCGTAAATATATATGATCTGGACGATGAGGAAGCTCTGAGGAGCAGAATCGATTCCAGCCACCTCCTTGTAAACGCCAACTGCGTCGGGATGGCGCCTTTGGAAAACGAGAGTCTGATCAAAGACAGCAGCGTTTTCAGAGAAGACCTTACAGTTGCAGATGTAGTGTATTCTCCTGCGGAGACGAAGCTTCTCCGGGAGGCGAAGGCGTGCGGCTGCCGGACTTTCAGCGGTCTGGGCATGCTGCTCCATCAGGGCGCAGAAGCGTTTCGGCTTTACACAGGACTCGAGATGCCGCTGGAGGAGATCCGCCGGCTTCTCTACACATGATAAATTGATTTTGCGGAGGAATTTATGACAACGAATACAGCAACGAACAGCAGCAGAAAATATTACCCTACGGCGCTGGCGCTTTACATCACATATTTTGTACTGGGCATCTCGGCGTCGATCATGGGTCAGTACAAACAGAATTTTGCGGATCTGTGGGGTGCTTCCCAGCTGAGCGACGGATCCTACGACGTGTCCGGAGTCGTAGCGGTAATCGCGGCTATCGGTCTGGGCCGCCTGCTGGCTTTTCCGATAGCGGGTCCGCTGTCCGACCGTCTCGGAAGAAGGCTCAGCGCCCTTATCGGATGCGTTCTCTACGCGATCTTTCTGATCTGCGTCACTTTTACATCGAATATGTATCTGGGATATGCTCTGGCCATCATCAGCGGTATGGCCAATTCCTTCCTCGATACCAGCATCACCCCGTCCTGTATGGAAATCTTTAAAGAAAAGGGAACCGTGGCGAATATGTTTACGAAACTCTCTGTTTCCATCGCACAGTTTGTCCTTCCTTTTCTCATCGGCTTTGTCGCAGTGCGCGGGCTTCCGTTCAACACGCTGTTTCTGGCGACTGCGGCCATCATCATCATCGACGGTATTTTCCTGGCCTTTCTGCCATTTCCTCCTTTTGAGAGAACGGTAAAGATCAAAGGAGAAAAACAGAAGAAGGACAAAATGAAATTTACGCCTTCTGCCATCATCCTGATCTGTCTCGGGTTTACCACATCGGCGACTTTCATGATCTGGCTGAACTGCAACTTTGAATTGGGAACTCTCTACGGTCTGGCGGATCCGTCTAAGATTCAGTCCGTCTATTCCGTAGGCATCATCTGCGCGCTTTTCGTCAACGCGGCGCTGATGGCGAAAGGGCTGAAACCCATCCGTATCCTCCTGATCTACCCTTGTGCGGCCTTTGTCACGCTGGGTATGACTTACTTCATTCAGGCCCCGGCTATGTGTCTTGCCGCGGGATTCCTTCTGGGCTTTTTCGCTGCCGGCGGTGTACTTCAGATCGTTACGGCGGTTGCCAACGAAATGTTTCCTAAGAACAGGGGCGTGATCACTTCCATCGTAATGATCGCCTCCAGTGTGGCAAACTATGCGGTGCTCAACGTAGCCAGCCTTCTGACGAAAATCGGCGGAACAGAAGGTCCGCGGATGGTAGTTC
>CAJLHL010000008.1 GCA_905206455.1 uncultured Eubacteriales bacterium | reverse complement strand
GACAGATATGTCGTCATCTTCTGTATGAGAAATGATCTCGGATTCAATCGAATCGCCTACCTGGCCAGCAAAAAAGTAGGAAACAGCGTAAAGAGAAACAGAGCCAGAAGACTCATGCGAGAGAGCGTGAGAATTTCGGATGCCGAAATCCGGCAGGGTTATGATCTCATCATCATTGCCAGGAATACTATCAATGGTAAGAAATGTGCGGATGTGAAAAAATCTATTGAAGCCGCGTTAAGACGATTGAAAGTAATCGAGAAAAAGAAGGTGGAAAAGTGAAAAGGATAGCAGGATTCGTTCGGGGTCTTCTGAAGAAGATCATCATCCTTCTGATCAGAGGCTATCAGATTTTTATTTCACCGATTATGCCCGGTAAATGCAGATTTTATCCGACTTGTTCGACTTATTTTGTACAGGCTGTGGAGAAATACGGCCCCTTTAAGGGCAGTCTGCTGGGTATAAAGAGAATTTTAAAATGTCATCCCTTTCATGAGGGTGGCTATGATCCCCTGAAATAATGTGGAGAAAAGAGCGTTTGCTCTGTTAAAGTTTATGGAGGATTTGAATGACGAAAATTGTAGCTGTTCCACTAGGCTATATATTAAACGCACTTTACAGTTTTATCGATAATTACGGTATTGCGATCATCGTGTTTACCGTGCTGATTCGGCTCATCATTTTGCCTTTATATGCGGCCCAGCTCCGAAGCACCACGCAGATGCAGAAGATGCAGCCCAAGATCAAGGAAATTCAGACGAAGTACGCCAATGATTCCGAGATGATGAATATGAAGCTGCAGGAGCTCTATAAAGATGAGAAGATCAATCCGGCCATGGGCTGTCTTCCGTTGCTCATCCAGCTGCCGATCATCTGGGGTCTCTTCGGATTGCTCAGAAATCCGATGGAATACATAAGCAATCCCGATATGGTACTCGCAGTACATGAGAATTTTCTCTGGGTAAACGACCTGAGCCAGCCGGATCTTTGGGTACTCCCGATTCTGGCGGGCGTGGCCACCTTCATTTCCATGAAGATCACGCAGTCTTCCGCGGGCGTTGCCGGCGCAGCTGCGGGTTCTATGAAAGCGATGCAGTATTTTATGCCGATTATGATCGTCTGGATGGGGCGTACGCTTCCTGCAGGTCTCTGTCTTTACTGGGTGATCAGTTATCTCTTCCAGGTGGTACAGACGAAGATCACACAGATGATTAAAAAGAACGGTGAGAAAAAAGCGAAAAAGAAAAAAGCTTAAAGAGCGTTTGGAGGATTCTTAAAAGTATATGGCGGAATATGTTGAAAAATGGGGCGATGATGTAGAATCAGCAGTAGAGCTGGCCCTGAAAGATTTAAAACTTACGAGAGACGAGGTAGTCGTTACCGTTCTCGAACAGCCGTCCAGAGGATTCCTTGGATTATTCGGAAGCAAGCTGGCGAAGGTCAGAGTGGAGAAAAAATCGAGTGAACTCAAAGAACTCGTCAAGAGCGCAGCCGAGAGAACTGCGAAAAACGAGAAAGAAACTGTCAGAACCCGAAGAGAGGAGAAGACAGAATCCCGCATAGAGCGCAGGTCCGAATCCCCGGCGGCAAATGTGAAACCGGCGGCTGAAAAGCAGAAGGCAAACGAACCGGCGGAACCTGCCGCAGCAGTAGAGGAAAAACCGCGCCAGTCTTCCGGAAAAGAAGGCAGGGAAGGCGGCAAAAAGAGACACAGATCTTCTCAGATGTACACGAAGTTTACGATCACAGCAGAGGATACCGATGCGGTGGAAGCTTCGGATTCGCCTGCGGCGGATTTTATCAGAGAGATCGCTCAAAATATGGGGCTGAATATTCAAGTGAAGGGTCATATCAGAGAAGGTGTTCTCTATATCAGTCTGGAGGGAAAAGATGTCGGTTCGATGATCGGGAAAAGAGGACAGACTCTCGACGCTGTGCAGTATCTCGCGAGCATCGTTCAGAACAAAAACAGCGAGACTCACTGCAGAGTGATTATCAATGCGGAAAAATACAGAGAGAAGAGAGAAAAGACTCTTCAGATGCTGGCACGCAGACTGGCAGACAAATGTATAAAATCAGGCAAGAGCGTCAGACTTGAGCCGATGAATCCTTATGAAAGAAAAGTGATTCATTCTACGCTTCAGTCCAATCCTAAGGTTACGACGAGAAGTGAGGGTACAGAACCGAACAGAAGAGTCGTAATCGAATTAAAACGCTGAAAAAGAGTGTATTCGCCTGAAAGTTGATTTAAAATAGGTTCAGAATGTTTATTTCATTCTGAGCCTATTCTTGTATCTGAAGAAACACACACAGAGGAATGTGATCTATGGAACAGACGATTGCAGCAGTGGCCACTGCTCCGGGTGAAGGCGGAATCGGCATCGTGCGTGTCAGCGGCCCTGAATCATATGAAATACTGAAAAAAATATTTCGCCGCCCTGCGGGTGAAAGAATGGAAACGATGGAAAACCGGAGACTGATCTACGGTAATATCGTAGATTCTTCCGGTTCCGTTATCGATGAAGCTATGGTAGTCTATATGAAAGCTCCGCATACTTATACCGGAGAAGACGTAGCGGAAATACAATGTCACGGCAGTTCTATCTCTTTGCGCAGGATTCTGGCCGAAATACTTCGCAGCGGTGCGGTTCTGGCGGAGAGAGGCGAATTTACAAAACGAGCTTTTCTGTCAGGCCGGATCGATCTGTCTCAGGCGGAAGCAGTCATCGATGTAATTAAGGCGAAATCGGAAGCCGGATTTCAGTCGGCGGTGTCTCAGATGGGAGGAAGTCTGTCGGCGCAGATTCAGTCGGTGCGCACCCAATTAGCCGATCTGATTTCAAATATCATCGCTCATATCGAATATCCGGAAGAAGATCTGGAAGAACTCACTTACGAGAAAATTCTCGAAGAGACGGCGGCAATTTCAAGACGCATCGAAAAACTGATCGCTTCCGCCGATACGGGACGTATTGTAAAAGACGGATTGAAACTCTGCATCGCCGGCAGGCCGAACGTAGGGAAATCGTCCCTGATGAACGCTCTGCTGAATTCGGATCGGGCTATCGTTACAGATATTCCGGGAACTACGAGGGATACCATCGAAGAATTCGCGTCGATTGCAGGTATTCCCGTACGGCTGATCGATACCGCCGGTATCCGCGAAACAGAAGATACCATCGAAAAAATCGGCATCGAAAAAAGCAGGGAGTCTCTGACCGCCGCAGATATAGTCGTCTTTGTCCTGGACGGTTCCGCGGAATTGTCTGAAGAAGACAGGGAGATCATGGCTCATCTTTCAGGGAAAAAAGTGATTTTCGTAATAAATAAATCTGATCTCGGGATCAGAGTTACATCAGAATCTATCGAAAGTATTCTACCGGAGCAGATACCGTCTGTAAATAAAGACGACGGGAAAGAATATCGCTTTCTTCATCTGTCTGCGCTGACCGGAGAGGGAATCGAAATGCTTTCGGAAGAGATACGGCGCATGGTATACAACGGAGAAGTGACGGCGGAAAGTGAAATTTTAGTCACCAATGTGCGCCATAAGGATCTCTTGGAACGATCTCTCCGCAGTCTTTTTGACGCGTCAGAAATGCTGCGGGCGGGGGAAGCTCTCGACTTTGCGGAGACGGATATCCGCAGCGCCTGGAGTCTTTTGGGAGAAATTATCGGAGAAACCGTGAGTCAGGATATTTTAACGGAAGTATTTTCCAGATTTTGTCTGGGTAAGTAAAACAAAAAGGAGCGGAAGATGAATCGATATGAAATGGGAGAATACGACGTCATCGTGGTAGGCGCCGGACACGCCGGCTGTGAAGCCGCTCTGGCTCCCGCCCGCATGGGACTTTCCACGCTTATGCTCTCCATCACCCTGGAAGCCGTCGCTATGATGCCCTGTAATCCCTCAGTAGGAGGTACGGGGAAAGGGCATCTGGTGAGAGAAATCGACGCTCTGGGAGGCGAGATGGGTGTCAATACGGACAAAGCTTTTATACAGAGCAGGATGCTCAATACGGCCAAAGGTCCTGCCGTTCACTCTCTGCGGGCTCAGGCGGATAAGCAGCTCTATCATGAAGAGATGAAAAAAACCATCGAACGCCAGGAAAATCTGGACATGAAACAGGCGGAAGCGGTGGAAATCATCACAGAAAATGGAAGGGCAGCCGGCATCGTTACAAAAACCGGAGGCGTCTACCGTGGGAAGGCGGTGATTATCGCTGCGGGAACTTTTCTGAGGGGAAAAATTTTTATCGGGGAATCTGCTTATTACTCCGGTCCCAACGGCATGGCTCCGTCCATCGAACTTTCCGACAGCCTGCGGGCTCATGGGATTCCCATGAGGAGGTTTAAGACGGGAACGCCGGCGAGAATCGACGGCAAATCCATAGATTATGATAAAATGACAGTTCAGCACGGTGATGATTTTGTGGTTCCCTTTTCTTTTATGAATGAAAGTCCCGGAGTGAATCAGGTGGATTGCTGGCTTTCTTATACGAATGAGAAGACCCATGAGATCATCCGGAATAATTTTCACAGGTCTGCGCTGTTCACCGGAGAGATCGAGGGAGTAGGCCCCCGTTACTGCCCGTCCATCGAGACGAAAATCGACCGTTTTGCAGACAAAGAGCGCCATCAGCTCTTTGTGGAACCGGAAGGTCTGTCTACCGATGAGATGTATATCCAGGGAATGTCTTCCAGCCTTCCGGAAGATGTGCAGGAGGCGTTTTACAAGACGATTCCGGGACTGGAAAACTGTAAAATCGTGCGTCCCGCTTACGCTATCGAATATGACTGCATCAATTCTCAGGATCTGAAAACCACATTGGAAAGCCGTATCATTGAGAATCTCTACTTTGCGGGTCAGACAAACGGAAGCTCCGGCTACGAAGAAGCGGCGGCCCAGGGACTGATGGCGGGAATCAATGCGGCTCTGAAGGTAAAAGGAGAGGAGCCTTTCATTCTCGACCGTTCCGAAGCATACATCGGTGTGCTCATCGACGATCTGGTGACGAAAGGTACGGAAGAGCCCTATCGCATCATGACTTCCAGAGTCGAATACCGTCTGCTGCTCCGTCAGGACAATGCCGCGGAGCGTCTGACGGAAAAAGCGTATAAAATCGGACTGGTCAGCGAAGAACGCTACCGGCGTCATCTGCAGATCAAAAAAGAGACAGAAGAAGAGATAAGAAGGCTGGAAAATACCTATGTAAAACCGGCGGACGCCAATGAGTTTCTGCTTTCTGTCGGGAGTTCTCCGTTGCAGAATAAAGCTGCTCTGGCAGAGCTTCTGAAGCGGCCTCAGGTAAATTATGAGAATATTGCGGTGATCGACCCAGATCGACCTCAATTGTCTTACCACAGTAAAATACAGGCCTTCGTAAATATCAAGTATGAAGGATATATCGCAAAGCAGCTGACCCAGATCGAGAAATTCAGAAAACTGGAATCTCAGCGCCTTCCCGGGGATCTGGATTACAGTACTCTGGACGGAATTCGTCTGGAAGCGCGGCAGAAACTGAACGATTTCCGTCCGGATTCCGTGGGACAGGCTTCGCGAATTTCCGGTGTGTCGCCGGCGGATATCAATGTCCTTCTGATTCATCTGGAAAAGATGAAATACGCCAAAAGGGAAAAAAACGGCGGAAAGATCCCGCCGGCGGGTGAGGAGAAAGTCTAAATAGTTTCAGATCTCCTGTAAAACACTGCCGGGATTTACAGGCGGAAAAAGAGAAAAAAGACCGGATGGAAAGGATATCGGTAAAAGAAATGAAAAAATTAGCGGAAGCTCTGGAGTTTTTCGGCTGCGTGCCGGATCAGCGGATTCTGTGGTCTTTTGAATTGTATATGCGGCGGGTTTTAGAGTGGAACGAGCATGTGAATCTGACGGCTATCCGGGACAGAGATGATTTTATCGAAAAACATTTCATAGATTCTCTTTGCTGTCTGTCTGATGATCGCTGGAAATCCGCACAAACCGTCGTCGACGTGGGGACGGGAGCGGGATTTCCGGGAATTCCGCTGGCGATTGTTTCCCCGGAAAAAGAATTTCTGCTGATCGATTCTCTCAATAAAAGAATCCGGATTATCAATGAGCTGATCGGGGAACTGGGTCTGCGGAATGTAAGAGCGGTTCACGGCAGAGCCGAGGAAATGGCGCGTCAGAAACAGTACCGTCAGAAATTCGATGTCTGTGTTTCCAGAGCGGTATCCAGGATGTCGGTTCTTTCGGAATATTGTCTGCCTTTCTTGCACAAGGGCGGATGGCTTATCGCCTACAAGGGACCGGATGCGGAGAAGGAATTGAAAGAGGCTCAAAATGCTCTGAACATTCTGGGCGGCCAGCTGGATGAAGTCACAGAGACACATATGGAGGAGTACGGTCTTTTTCATAAAATCGTATATATCAAAAAAATAAAAGAAACGCCGAAGCAGTATCCCCGCAAGGCGGGAACTCCGGACAGACAGCCGCTGTAAACAATATAGCGGCTGTCTGTTTTTTACGGCGATTCTGTGTAAAATCGATATCTGCCGGATTTTCTTCCGTAAATTCGTTATGCATTTTTTCTGTATCTTTCTTATCCGTATGATTTTCTGTCAGTAAATGTCGAGAGATTTCCATTTCTATCCGAAATTGCGCGTTATATAGTTAATGTAAGGAAGGTTCCGTACGAAACAGAATTTGAAGCAGCGGATAGATATAAGACATCCGATGAAAGGATGGAGGATGATTCTGTTTTAGTATTTCATTATTTTATTTTCTGTTATCAAAGCGCGCTGTCCCGCTTACAGGACAGAAAAAACAGAGGAGGAATTTCAGGTATGATGTTTATAGGAAAAAAAGGCGAACCTACGGAAATCGATATTCATCTGATTCGGCCCAATCCGGATCAGCCCAGAAAACAGTTTGAACAAGATGAACTCGATGAATTATGTGACTCTATACGTGAATTCGGAATTATTCAGCCCCTGATCGTGAAAAAAGATAAAGATTCCTACATATTGATCGCGGGCGAACGACGCCTTCGGGCAGCCACAAACCTGGGACTGAACAGAGTTCCGGCCCTCATCCGGGAAGCTTCTGAGAGAGAATCCGCTCTGATCGCTCTGATTGAAAATGTTCAGAGAGAAAATCTCTCCTACATCGAAGAAGCGCAGGCATATAAACGTCTCATAACGGAGCACGGCCTCACTCAGACGGAAGTGGCGAAAAAGGTGGGGAAAAGGCAGTCTACGATATCGAATAAACTGCGTCTGCTGTCGCTTCCTCCGGAGATTATGCAGGTGCTTCTGGAAAATCGGCTCTCAGAACGCCACGCTCGGGCGCTTCTGCGCATAGATGACGATAAAATCCGTGCGCAGATCCTGGATAAAATCGTAAAATATAACCTCAATGTGACGCAGAGTGAGAAACTGGTATCCGATTTTCTCGGAAAAGAGGAAAAGAAACAGATGACAGGAGAGCGTATCCGGTTTATCAATTATAAACTTTATGTCAACACGATCAAAAAAGCTTTTCAGACGATCCAGGAGGCTGAAAAAGATGCAAAATATCTGCAGGAGGATCACGGCGACAGTATCGAGCTCAAGATCATTATTCCGAAGAAGAATCCGAAAGAAGAGCTGGACATGAAATCTGCGGTGCCGTCTTAATCTGCCGGAAATATAATGAGGGGATAGAGCAGATTGTATAAAAGATACATAATAGAATACACTTGTTGTGAATATTGTGTTATTTTTTACAGAATATTGAATTTCGATCATATATTTGATAAAATAAATACATTATGGAAGTATATTTTTTCCTTAAATTTGTTTTACTATTTGAAGATACGGTGTAAAAACTGTGTCGTAGTTGCTGTATTTTAGAATACGGTGAGAAAGAGGTTGTTATGACGATGGAAAAGAAAACCAAGAAAATTATTGCATTCATGATGACAGCGCTGCTGTCTGTCATGGTACTTACGGCATGCAGCAGTTCCGATTCTCCAAAATCTTCTGCAGATGATTCAAATACTACTGCATCCCAGGCGCTTACAAAGGATGAATATGTAGAAAAAGTCAAGAGTCTGAGTACGGAAATCAGCGAAGTGACTGCAAAATACTCCACGGACATGCAGTCTACGGATCAGGCTACTATGGCCGACGCTACGAAGAAACTGATCGGTGAGATCAAACCGATTTATGAAGAATTGGGCAATTTAAACGCACCGGAAGAATTTGCTTCTCAGCAGGAAAAGATTAAGTCCGGCTGTACCGCATCTGTCGAGACTCTGGATCTTTCTCTGGAGCTGATTCAGTTAGGTCTCGGCGAGACGCAGGCGAGTGCGGAAGATCTCACTGCAAAGATGACGGAACTCAACAGCAAGATTACAGAACTGAGCAGTCAGGCGCAGGGACTTACGACAGCTCTGCAGGAAGTTATGGCTTCTTAAGTTTTTTCATTGAGAAAATTCTGAAATACGATTAAAAATCTGTCGCTTTCTGAAGCGATAGGTATTACGGGTGGGTTTGCGGAAATTATGCTCCGGGAGTTTTTCTTTCGTTGAGTCATATTTCCAAAAGCCCGCCTTTTTATTTTTAGATCATGATGCTTTTTTGCAGTACGAAGTATGAAACAGCAGATCGAAGCCGGTGAGAGATTTCAGCATATAGGGCCGGAGTCATTTGGTTTCTTTGTTTCGTCGATAAACAATATTTCTCTCTGAAAATGAAAATATATGTTTTATAAAAAATTAAATATAAAAATAATAACTTATTAAACTGTGCAGCTTGTATGTAGCAATCACATACAACGTGCATAACTTTACTTATCTTTTAAAATTTATTTAATTTTCTTTTGATGAATATTATAATTATAAGGTAAAATATAGTAATATATGGTAATATATAGATATTATAGTAAATGACGAGAAGAAAATTCGTTTTTTCTGCAGAAAATCTCGTCTCATCGATTTTTTTTGATTACAGGACCTAGGGTATGCCGAAAATCAGTACAGAGGAAATCAGGGCCTCATTTTTATCTGATTTTGTTTTTATAAACATCGGTTTTCGACCGATATTTATTTTGGTAATTAATTTAATTCACCTATAATATATAGAAAAATGTCCGACGGATCGGTTGGATAGACTGTTTTGCTTTTCTGTACCGGGTATAGAAAAACGGGGTAAGACCATGTTGATGATGAGAATTCATAAAGAATTTTCTGTTCTGCGCAGTTTCAGCCGCAATAGATTTATATAAAATCTGGGGCGATGATATACGAAAGTAAAGTTAGGAATAGGTGAAATAGATAGATGAAATTTCGCGTGCGTGGTATAATGATTCCAGCGATTTACTTTGCAGCACATCTGCGGGCTTGACGATATTGCTTTTTCAGCTGTGCGCCTTTGATATGAGATGGAGGAGTATGGTGAGATATGATTTTTATTTTTAAAGCTGCGCGAAACTTCAGCGGAGCAGTTTGATTGAAGTTAGCAGGTGGTTGGCATAGTATCGGTGAATATCTTTTTCTGTGCATTTCAGCGAGAGCAGGAATCTTTTCCGGAGCTTTGAAAAGAGGTTCTTTGTTTTCGTGGATGAGGATATGGATATTATGTTATAGGGGAAATGATAGTTTAATATAAAAGGAGCGAAATATTGGGTAAAGCAATAGCAATTTTTAATCAGAAAGGCGGAGTCGGCAAAACCACGACAAATATTAATCTGGCGGCCTGTCTTGCGATAAAAGGGAAAAAGGTACTGGTTCTCGATATTGATCCCCAGGGGAATACGACCAGCGGTCTCGGAATTTCCAAGCGGGGATTGGAAAATACTATGTATGAAGTTCTTATCACTGACAGTTACGATCCGAAGAATGCGGTTCGCCACACTGTGCTGGAGGGCCTGGATATCATCCCTGCCAGCGTGGAACTCGCGGGGGCAGAGGTGGAGATGGTTCAGCTGGAGGGTCGTGAAAAGCGTTTAAAAAGAGCTTTAGATACGATTCGCGACGGATATGATTATATCTTTATCGATTGTCCCCCCTCTTTGGGACTTCTCACGATCAATTCTCTGACGGCGGTGGACAGCGTTTTGATCCCGATCCAATGCGAATTTTATGCTCTTGAAGGCGTAAGTCAACTGATGAGTACCATCGAACTGGTCCGGAAGAGTATGAATAAGAATCTGGAAATACAGGGGGTTATTTTGAGCATGTTTGACGGCCGGACCAATCTGTCCATCCAGGTTGTTGAGGAGGTTAAACGCTATTTTAAACAAAAGGTTTATACTACGGTGATTCCTCGTAATGTCAGATTGGCGGAGGCCCCGAGTTATGGGCTTCCAATCATGGAATACGATCCGAGGTCCAACGGCGCACGGGCATATATGGAATTTGCAGAGGAATTTTTGGCATTAGAAAGAGTTAAAGGAAAGAGGAAATAGATATGGCTGCAAAGAAATCCGGGGGACTTGGCAGAGGATTGGACGCTCTTTTTGAAGATACTCTCCTTACGCAGGAGGTGTCGGTTGCTGATGAGCCGCAAAAAAATGCCGGGAAAACCTTGTCTCCAGATGCGATTAATTACATAGAAATCAATGATATCATGCCAAATCGCACACAGCCCCGAAGATTTTTTGATGATGACAAGATTTCTGAACTCGCGGACTCGATCCGGGAACATGGTATGATTCAGCCCGTTGTCGTGCGTCCCGCTTCGGGAGACGGGTTTGAAATCGTAGCGGGTGAACGCAGATGGAGAGCCGCACGCAAGGCGGATTTGAGAGTAATTCCGTGTATTATCAGGGAAATTTCAGACCGGGAAAATATGCTTCTTGCTTTGATCGAGAATATGCAGCGTGAGGATCTGAATCCTATCGAAGAAGCTTCAGCTTTTCGTGAGATGATGGGAAGATATGAGCTTACGCAGGCGGAGGTGTCCAAGAGTGTAGGGAAAAGCAGGCCATATATCACCAATGCGCTGAGATTATTAAAACTTCCAGAACGAGTTCAGCAGTTCGTCATCGATGGTACGCTCAGCAGCGGTCATGCCAGGGCGATTGCCGGTGTCGAAGATGAAACTCTGCAGATCAGTCTGGCGGAGCTTGCAAAAGATGGCGGTTTGTCCGTGAGAGCTCTGGAGCAGATGATATCAGAAGCTGCGGAGGAGGCCGATAAACCGAGTGATAAAGAATCCGTTAGACAGAAGAAAAACTCAGAAATAATTGCGATCGAAGAAGAACTGAAGGAAGTTCTCGGGACGAAGGTAAAGCTTCCCAATTCTACAAAGAAAGGAAAAATCGAGATTTCTTTTTTTTCGAGGGAAGAATTAGAACGTCTGATCGATCTCCTGAGATCTCTCAGAATTTAAGGATTTGACATTCGGAAGAATGATATAATTGCATGTCGATAAAGATCATTTATACTTTCTAAGTGCAACAGCATCTGTCTTCGCCGCCTTTATGGGCGGCATTTTTGTTTTGCGTATGGTAAAACTGTTACATGAATTTGAATAGAGGAGAAGAACTATCAGATGCAGTGCATATGCAGTTTTTGTTTTTGCTTAAGTGGGAATGTGAAAGAAAATGCCGCAGTTTATAAGAAGATAAATGAAGGATTAGGCGGCATTAGAGAGATGCGATTTTATTTTTATAGAGAAATATATTTACTCTAATATAAAACCTAAAGGTATAAAACCTGAAGGAATGTTTCACGTGAAACATTCCTTCAGGTTTTTATAGTTTCATTAAGCAATAAAAATCTGATACAAGGAACAGATCAACCGTATCGATAATTTTTTGTTCAATAATCGGTATTTTTATTAAAATTTATAATTGCATTTTTTATACATACGGATGCGCAGCTGCCGCAGTGAAGACATTCTTCCTGTCTGATATATGCGGGAATTCTTTTTATATCAATACATTGCACGGGACATACGTCGATACAGGTACCGCATCCGTTGCATTTGTCGCTGACCATATAAGCGGGTATGATATTAGAAGATTGAAAGATTGTGTCTTTGTGTAAAAGTGCAGCGTATTTTCTGCCTAATTCGTCTTTATTATTTTTATGAATTTCCGTTTCCTCTTTGTTAAAATTATTTACTGCACAATCCCATTCGTTTAGCTCCTCAGAGTTTGAAGAGATACGAATGGCTGTTTGGCCTGAAGAATCTAAGATGATATCATCTAAAGAAAATAAATTACGACAGAGAAGTCGACCGGAGTGTGTCCTGAATATTTTATTGTAGATGGAGAGAATCCGGATTTTATCCATGGAATCTTCACACATATTTACAAGAAAGTCAGATTCGATTAGTATTCTGTGATCGAGATGAATGATATTTTCATAGGTATGATGATGTGAAATGAGCCAACAGACACGCTCAATCGTTTTTGTATCAAAATTAAGTTCTGTCAGCATTTTATGAGCGGGAGCAATCCCTTCCAATTCCTGATGTTTTCCTGAGGAGTCTCCATATTTTTCCTCGCTGATTTTTATGCCGATGTCATGCACTATAGCTGCAGTTTTTAAAATATGAAGTGAGTATGCGTCAAGCTGTTCGAGGAGCGCAATGGTCTCTGCAAAAGAATATACTTTTAAAAAATGTTGAATTCTACGAGTATCTCCCTTAAAATATTCCGTCATTTTTTTTATTAAATTTGCGTAAATTAAATCCGTTTTCATTTAATTTCTCCTGAAGTTTCACGTGAAACATTTAAATTAGCTGATAAAGATACTATAGGATGTGTCGGGGAATTTAGCAAGCTTTAACCTTAAAAAATAATAGGATGTGAAAGAGTGTATCGATGATAAAGAACCGGTATTGAAGAAAAAGCAAAAAGAAATAAATTTAAAAAAATATATATAATTAATATTACAGGAAATGTAAATACAATAAATTTATGTAATTTATATAAGATCAAGAAACGGTATGGTTTTAAATGCACAAAAATATATACCAAGTATTGGAGTGTTCATGATGTCACAAAAAAGTTCACCAAATCATATGATGAAAGTAAGGCAGCAGATATGAGTGAAAGGCGGTAAAATGAAATGATATATTTAGATAATGCGGCGACGACGTTTCCAAAGCCGGACGCGGTAGTGGAAACGGTGGACGAATGCATGAGGAATTGGTGTGCCAATCCGGGCCGGGCCGGACATGCCGCATCGATGAAGTCGGGCGAGGCTGTGTATCATGCGCGAAGAGAGATCGCAGAATTTATCGGGTCGAAGCCTCAGGATATTATATTTACGTCAAATTGTACAGATGCGCTGAATCTGGCAATTCACGGAGTCCTGAAGAAAGGGGACCATGTCGTGACTACGATGATGGAGCATAATTCTGTTCTCAGACCTTTGAACAAGCTGCGCGCCGCAGGAGTAGAGACGACTATCGTAAGATGCAGCAGAGAAGGAAAAGTGCGCCCGGCGGATATCGAAGCCGTTCTGCGGGAAAATACCCGGATGATTATCTGTACGGCAGCTTCAAATGTTACCGGTACGATCATGCCGCTGAAAGAAATCGGTGAAATCGCCCGCCGAAATCATATTTTGTTTTTAGTGGACGGATCACAGGGAATGGGCGTAATGAAGATCGACACGGAAGAATACAATATCGATCTTCTGACAGTCAGCGGACATAAGTCGCTGATGGGACCTCAGGGTACAGGTTTTCTTTATGTGCGCTCCGGAACAGAGATACGTCCGGTAAAAGAAGGAGGAACGGGAACGGAATCCTGGAGTATCCAGCAGCCTCAGACTATACCGGAAGGATTTGAATCCGGAACTGTAAATGTCCCTGGGATCACAGGTCTTGCGGAGGGCGTTCGTTTCGTCAAACGCAAGGGGCTGAAAACGATACGGGCTTATGAAGAAGAACTGATCGCTTATCTGCACAAAGAACTGTGTACGTCAGAAGAAATACAGATCTATGGTCCGGCGGAGATGAAAGAAAAAGTAGGCATTTTTGCTTTTAACATAAAAGGAATGGGCAGCGAGCAGACAGCGGAGATTTTAGATAAAAAATATGGAATTGCGGTCCGCGCCGGATTTCACTGTGCTCCTTTGGCTCACAAAGCGATAGGAACGGAAGACGGCGGATGTGTGAGAATTTCCGTAGGATGTTTTAATACGGGGCAGGAGATGATTCGGACAGCGAGGGCGATTCGTCAGATTTCGAAGGATCATCGGAGGGAGTAAAGAACGGAGGAAGTATAAGAGAGGGGAAGAGGGAAAAGGTTCTGAAGTGGACAGGGATATGGTCTGAATAATAGATTGACGGAAGAGATAATAAAAACCCCGATACGGTAATCGTCAATTTCGGAAGGAGATGTTATACTGGTAGCGGAGGTTTTCATCATGTTGTCGGTAAAGCGAAATTGGCTGAATTACATATTTACAATTGCAGTGATCGTTCTCATGACAGGGATCGCGGAATACTGCCGCGAACCTGAGATTATATTTTCGGAAATCGCAGCGCTGGCGGCAGGAGCTTTATCAGCACCTGAACAGATCTGGCGTGTGAACAGAAGCAGAATGTTCTGCTATATCGCGGTCTGTTCGATTTTAGGCGTAATCGTTGTGAGATATTTGCCTTTTGGATATTGGGGACAGATGGTGTCTGCTTTCGCTGCGGGGCAAATGATCTTTCTTTGCTCAAAGACCACGTTTGCTCCCATGATATCGGCTGCCGTTCTGCCGGTACTGCTTCAGACGGATACCTGGATTTATCCGGTATCCGCTGTCGGACTGACAGCTCTGATCTGTATTTTGCAGCTGATCAGCGTCAAAGCGGGAGCGCATTTGAGCGAATCTTATCAGCCATTGCCCGCTGTATCTGCCGACCGGGTGAAAAACAGCTGTATACGGATCCTGTGCATGGCTGTTCTCAGCGCGGGTGTGCTTCCTCTCGGCTGGAAATTCTGTGTTGCGCCTCCGCTGCTGGTGGCTTTTACAGAAATGTCAGAAAAATCCGTAAAACCGGGAAGGAGTGCGAAAATCGCAATTCTCATCACACTCTGCGCTGCAGAAGGTGCTCTGTGCCGCCTGCTGATTGCGGAAAAAGCAGATCTGCCTCTCGCCGCCGCAGCCTTTGCGGCAGCAGTGCTGTTTCTGCTTGCTATGAGGACGATGAGGCTGTGGACGCCGCCGGCAGGAGCGATGGCGATACTTCCCATGCTGATCGGGGCAGATCAGATTCTATGGTATCCTGTGCAGGTCTTTGGAGGAAGTGTAGTATTAATCCTTGCCGCGTCTGTTTTCTTTAGGAGAAAATCGCCCGCCTGATCCGACCTGCCCGTCCGGCTCAAATAGGGATGGAACAGGCATCTCAGCCATGTCTTTCTCTCGTTTTGCAGAAAAAGGGTATCCTTTTTCTTTCAATCCGCTTTTCTTACCCAGACGGTAGATAAGAAATCTAATCTTTCAAAAAGGAAATCAGAGCGTCATAATGAATCTGCGCGTCAGTATAGCCCAATTCATATAAATCCTTCAGTTTTTTTATATTTTTTTCAACACGTCCTACCTCTGGCTTGATACTGGGGCGAAGAATGAAAGCGCTGCCTTTCTTTTCTTCTCTTTCTGCGAGTTCAAGGGCGCGGTTGTAACTCAAGTGCCTTTGCTTTTGAGCTGCTACAAGGCCCGGGAAATTTTTTTTATAAACGCGGCTTATGAGATGGTTTGTCTTCGATTTCTTCTTCCTGTAACCTGCTTCTCTGGTGAGAATCAGCACATTTTTTGTGTTTCCGGAGCGGATCGATTCTGTCAGAGGAATGGAATCGGAAACTCCGCCGTCCAGGTAATCTTCACCGTCGATTGTCACACTGCGCGAAAGAAGGGGAAGGGACGCGGAGGCTCGGATTTTTGACATATCCGCCCGAAAATCGGTGATCTTAAAGTAATTTGGTTTTCCGCTGACACAGTGTGTCGCTACGGCGAAAAGACTGCCTTCATAGCGTTCTGCAGCTTCATAGTCGAAGGGGAGGTATCTGTTGGGAATCAGATCGTATAACATCTCTGCTCCGAAGAGATCTCCTGTTTTCCGGAGGCTTTTTAAACTGCAGTAACGTTCATCATTGAGATATTTTTCAAAGATTTCGAAGGCGCGTCCTCTCTGTTTGGAAACATAGCTGCAGGCGTGGCATGCACCGGCCGAGACGCCGTATATGCTGCTGAAATAAATGTTCTTGTCCATGAAAAAATCGAGAACTCCTGTGGTATAAGTGCCTCTCATACCTCCGCCTTCTAAAATAAGTCCTGCCTGATACATGATGCGGTATGATCCTTTCTATTTTCTGGTTTCAAAGTTTTTCCTGATTACTGCGGCAGAGAGCGCAGCAGAGATGTTTCCGCCGTGCGATATTAATGCGATACCGATGTCTTTCGCTCTCTGTGGGAGGAAACTGTTTGCAGATTTCCGTGTGAAGATTGCAGCCCGAGCTGTAATTCGAAGACATATGCCGTTGCGCGCCGCGCCGGAGCCGCTGGCACGCTCTGAACGGGCTGGCGAAGTTTTGCACGGATTGGAATGAGAGAATGTTATTCACTGCCTTTCAGCGGTTCCATCCCTTTGTTCGCCAACTCGTCCGCTCTGTTGTTCATTTTCGTGACATAGAGAAAATCGTCAAAAGTGAAATGGTTTCCATTCCATTCTGAAAATTTTCGATAGAGCTTATCTGTGTCAGTGTTGGGGTGATCAGGATTTACATGTCCTTTGACGCGGTAGAAGCTGATCTTATGCTGAGCGGTAAGATTCAGAAGCCGCTCCCAGAGTTCTTTATTTTCCACCGGAGTCTTGTTTGCGGTTTTCCAGCCGTTTTTTCGCCAGGATATATACCATTTTTTTCGGAAACAATCCATCAGATAAGCGCTGTCGGAGAATACTTCGATTTGTTGATCTGTCTTTTTCAATGCAGAGAGTGCTTCGATGAGAGCGGTCATCTCCATACGATTATTTGTCGTATTTCGTTCACCTCCCCAGAGCTCTTTTTGTGTCTGACCGTATTCCAGCACTGCGCCCCAGCCTCCGACATTAGTCTCGTGCTGATTTCCGGAGCACGCGCCGTCTGTATATATTCTTAATATCGCCATAGTATCCCTCTCTGATATCCACTTTCTTACATTTAGTATTAAATATCATTATATTTGAAGGGCCGGCGGAAGGGCAAGATAATTCGTACGACAGACTTTGTAAATATAGATTAAACCTGCTGTAATCATTCTGTAACATGGGAAGACTATACTAAGAATGTATATTAGTGGCATTATAAGAATCATGTCACCACAAGATATTGTATAAAACACTTATTTCTTATTCATCAGTTTCAGAAAGGAGCTGCGACAGTGGGCAGAAAAAAAGTCCTCATAGCTTTCGCTGTCATACTCTGTCTGATTGTAAACACTTTACCGGTATTTGCGGCGACTTCGCTTCACCGGGATCCCTACATCACCATCGTCAGTCCGACCCAGGATGCGGTCATGAAAAACGGAAAAGTGTTGGTATCAGTCAAGATGACCGCGCCTCGCACCATAAAGATGTCGCTCTACAAAGAGTCAAATTCCTCACACACTCTGATAAAATCGGAGAAATACTCTTCTTCGAAATCGTTGAGCTATTATACCCGTCAGCTGACAGGCCTTACTCCAGGGGTGTATTGCATCAATATTTCGACGCTGAATTCTGCGGGAAAAGCGATTTATGCCAGCGAAATTTACGTTAAAGTTCAGAAACAGTCGTCGAGTACGGTAAAGGTGGACGTATTCAATTCACAGAATTCCTCGACTTCTTTTTGGGCGTCGCTTCTCAAAAAACTGCTGGGATAGCGGGATGATCGCCGCTTTTGAACGGCTGGGGATGTGAAACAGACAGAAAAACAAAGGGATAAGATTTCAGGTTAAATATAAAGGGATGACGAAGGGCTGTACAAAATCATTTTGCAACAGCCCTTTTCTTGTAAGAGAAAGGTGCTTATCCATGATGAGTGACAAAAGGAAAATTTTTATTGAGAGAATTAAAAATGTTCTGATAGTAGTATTGTTTTTGACGACGGTACTGCTTTTGTCATTTTTTTGGAAGGATATCTCACTTCGTGATTTATCTCCTATCAATATCATAGAGGACAGCGTGAATTCCTATATTCCGGAACCAAATGATCTGATTCAGCCAAGAAATATTCTTTTCAGCTTCGGTTCGGATACCTATACTCTGAAAAAAGGAAAAGAAGCCTTTGAGGACACGACTGTCACAGACAAAATGATGGAACTGATGAGAAAATATATCGGTGAAGCTTCTTATGCAGAACAGATTCAGGCGGAACAATATGAAGAAGTGATGTCCTATGCGTCGGTCAATATGAGATTTGATTATTCCATTCCGGTGGAAGAGTTTATCAAAGAGAACGACATATCCTATTCGGTAAATCTCGGAGATCTCACCAATTTTACCAGTATCGGATTTTCTACAGCGAGTACAGAAAATCTATTTATCCGGGACAGAAATACCGATACGTATTATCGTATTATCGTGGATGACACCTCTGTTTCTACGGAACTGGGAGAGGAAGTGTCCGCATTTATCAAGTCGGTGGAGTCCAGCGAATATATTCCGTATTATTACATTGCGGATATTGTAGGTGTGGAAAACGACGCGCTGATGCCTCTCTTTATGTCGTCTAACCTCACGGAGATGAAAGGAACGCAGGAATTTTCCATCAGTGATCAGGCGAAAGCGAATCGAATCGCTTCCGGTTTTTTCGCTTCCGGGCTGGATTTTGTGCGTAAGATAACAGAGAATAAGGGTTCGCTTCTCTATATGTATGGGAGCAGTCAGTCTCTGATTATGGAAGAAAATGGGAAAATCAAATACAGCGAAAACTTTGATCCTTCCGTCTACAATCAGCGGGGATTCTACGATTCTCTGGAAAAGGCAGTTGAATATGTGAGCAGCCACGGGAAGTGGAACAGCCTGTACAGCAACGGATGCCGCCCGTATCTCAAAGCCGCAGACAGGATTTTAAATTCCGGAGGTAGCGGGTATCATTTTGTCTTTGGACTGGAAAATAATGGAGTCTCTATAGAGTACACCGAGGGTGAGATTCTTTCCGTGGATGTCTGCGGGCAGCAAGTCACGGCGTACGAAAGGGATATCGTGATCATGTCAGAAGAAGCCGATCAAAGCGGTGAAATGTGGGAATCTATAGAGCCTGTCAACATTCTGACGGAAAACTATGCGAAGATCGGTCAGATCATAGGTACGACGACATTTGAAGAGATGGCAGCCAGGGTAGAAAGTATCAAATTCTGCTGTATTCGGGACAAGCAAAATGATTCGCTGACGATCAAGCCGGTGTGGCTGATGACGGTATCGGGAGGCTGCAGATTTTGGTTTGATCCGGAGACCGGAGAGCTTCTGGGATATCTGAGAGCGGAGGTGAACTGATGGACTGGGGACGGGCAAAAAATATCATCCTCATTGTTCTGCTGATTACCAATATTTTTTTAATCGGCGTATACGGGCTGCGTTATGGGCACAGTAAAGAGAGCAATTCGGAGCTTTACAGTTATACGATCGATAAACTGAAAGCAAATCAGATCGAGCTGGCGTGCGATATGCCAAAAAGTCCGGGGAAAATACCCGCTTTGATCGTACAATATGAAGAATACGATAAGAACGCGGTAGAAAAAGCCATCAGAGATATTGAAAATTCCAGCGGAAATCCGAAGGAAAAAAGACCGGAGGATCAGAGTGAATATGAAGCCGCAGCCGAGGTTTTTCTAAAGGAATGCGGTCTGCTGCCCCACAGCGCGAAACCTGTGGATTACAGGGAAGGAGAGGATGGCGAAGTCGTCGTCCGCTATCAAAACACGTATGAGGATATTCCGCTGGAAGAATGTTATATGGACGTGAAGTTTGAAGATGGAATTGTCGCGGGAATCGAACGTCAGTGGATCGAACCCGTGGAAGAGGGATCCGCTAAGCTTTCGATTACAGAGCCGATAACGGCCCTTCTCGGTTTTATCGATATCATAAATGATGAGAGACAGAGCCGGACGGACTCCGGCGGTTCTTTGCCTCCGGAAGATTCCGGTGATACGGCGGCGGAAGAGACTTCTTCTGGTGAGGAATCCGAACGGGGGAGTGAGGTCTCGCCAGAGGAGACGGTAAATGTAGAAAAAATCGAACTCGTATATTATGCGGATAAAAACGGTGTGAGTGAAAATATACTGTATGATACCGCTTTTCCGGCCTGGCGCATCGAATATAACGGCGGCAGAATCAAGTATATTTCCGCGTTTGAGCAATAATACGTCACAGCTACTTCATAAGATTATCACATAGAACGTGTATAAATAATGCCAGGAGGAGGAAACCTCCGGATAGGAGCTATTAGAATGAATCTGAGCTTTTGCTCTTTTGCGAGCGGAAGCAGTGGTAACTGCTATCTCATAAAAAGCAGAGAGTCGGCAATACTCATAGACGCGGGCATCAGCACGAAGAAAATTCATGCCGCACTGGAGGAATTGGGAACGGAGCGATCGGAGATCTCCGGGGTTTTCGTGACTCATGAGCACAGTGATCATGTGAAAGGCCTGAAGGTTCTGACGAAACAGAATCCCCTTTGGAACGTCTATGCCAGCGAAGAAACCTGTCTTTGTCTTCGGGAGACCGTACATAACAGCGAACAGATCCGCTCTCTGGATACAGATCACATCACACAGGTTGGCGACATGAGGATCCGGGCGATAGATATATCGCATGATGCGGCGCATCCGGTTTGTTATACGGTCACATCGGGAAATTCCAAAATTACGGTGCTTACTGACACGGGTTATGTTCCCGAACGTGTCAGGCCGGAGCTGGAGTCTTCAGATCTCATCGTCATTGAAGCCAATCATGAGGTAAATATGCTGAAAGCGGGTCCCTACCCGTATCGACTGAAACTGAGAATTTTGGGAGACAGCGGTCATCTGTCCAATGAGACCGCAGGGGAGATCCTGTCGGATGTCATGTCTCGTGACGACAGATATCGAACTATACTTCTCGCACATCTCAGCAGAGAAAATAACTTTCCCCAGCTGGCGCTTCAGACAGTGACAAATATTTTGGAGGAGCACCGGTTTTATCCCGGAAAGCATATGCGGCTGGAAGTACTGAAGAGGGAAGGAATCAGCGGATTTACCGAAATATAAAATGAATGGGGAGGTCATCAGATATGGACAGAGAAACATGGGACAAAACGCATACCAGCGGGAGCGGCGATCCGGACACAGAAAAAGAAAGGAATTTTAGGGAAAGCGCACAGACGGGAACAGGTCCATATGGAAATGGGGAAGGATTCGTATCTTCGGAATCGGACGGCGAAGCCCGGAGCGGCGCGGAAGGAGATCTTCGGAAAGGATCTGCGGAAGGCCGCGCTGATACGGGAAGCGCAGGAGGTGAAGCCGAGGTAGATTACAGCATAGCGTCAGGTCTTCGAGAGGAGGTAAAATCCCAAAGGAGTACGTTTGCGTGGAATTCAAAAAATTCATCTGAAAATGAAAGTACAGACGGTATACAGGGCAGTAGCTTTGCAGGGCGCACTTCATCCGCATCTTCGGAATTTTCATCGGAAGGAACATACTCCGCGGAAAATTCTGAAGCAGAGAACGGCTGGAAATCTGACGATTTTTCCCGGAATACAGATACATGGACAAATCATGCTACGCAGGAAGAAGGCGCAGATTTTTTCCGGGGCGAGGGATCCTCTTATCAGGAAAGTCCGGATTTCATCCGACAGCAGAACGGTAAACGTCAGAAGAAACAGAAGAAGTCTGTGAGCAGCCGTACCAAGAAAGGAATCGCCGTTGCTCTGGCCGTGATTCTCTGCTTCGGAGCGGGAATCGGTGGAGGAGTTCTCGGCGCGAATCTCTTCGGTTCGAAGGGCGGCGGAAGTTCTACCAGCAATATCTCTATCGATTCCAGTGAGAGCGGTATGGACGCGGCTTCCGTTATCGCGGAAAAGCTGATGCCTTCGGTAGTCGGTATCAGCACAGTCTCTACGGAATACCGGCAGTCGATCTTCGGAACTCAGCAGGGAACGGTACAGGGTTCCGGAACGGGATTTATCGTAGATGAAAACGGATACATTCTTACGAATTCCCATGTAGTAGATAATGGGAATTCCTCACAGATCACCGTAGATCTGTACGACGGATCAGAATATCCAGGTACGGTATTGTGGAGTGATTCCTCACTGGATCTCGCTATTGTGAAAATCGACGCCAAGAATCTTCAGGCGGTAGAGTTAGGGGATTCAGATGATGTTCAGATCGGAGATTATGCTGTCGCTATCGGAAATCCTCTGGGACGTGATTTTGAACGAAGCGTAACCCAGGGTATTATCAGCGGTCTCGACAGGACGATTACTACGACGGACGGTGAAAGCACCAATACGATGCAGGGGCTTCTTCAGACGGACGCCTCCATCAATTCCGGGAACAGCGGCGGTCCTCTGATCAACAGTTCCGGAGAGGTTATCGGTATCAATACCGCGAAAGCGAGTTCTGCGGAAGGTCTGGGATTTGCGATTCCGATCAATACCGCTCTTCCTGTCATAGAGGAGGTCAAGGAGAACGGTACCTATGAATCTGTCTATCTGGGCATCACGGGCATGAGCGTAGAGGACGCTATGGCGCAGTATCAGACGGACTTCAAGACTGAAAAGGGTGTCGCAGTTCTTCAGATTTATACGGATTCGCCGGCATCGGCGGCCGGTATGAAAGAGGGCGACGTCATCACGGCGATCGACGGCGATGCGATCGAAAATATGAGCGATCTCAAGAAAAAACTGGTCAATTACAGACCTGGAGACAAGATTACGGTAACCATCGAGCGCAGTAAGACAGATATGACACTGGAGCTCACTCTGCAGGCTCAGAGCCAGGCTTCCGCTATGCAATATAAGAGTTCTGGAACTTCCGGTTCGTCTGGAAGCAGCGGATCGGACGGCTATTCCGGAGGTCAGCAGGACGGTTCCGGAACTTACGGAAGTGATCCGTACAGCGATCTGTTCGGCGGTCTCTTCGGCAATTAGACCTCAAAAGGAGGCAGACCGCTCGGAAGGAATCAGGCGGGCCGGCTGTTTCAAAATCGCCCGCCCATTTCAGATCAATGAAAATATCTGTGGCGGAAGAAGAGTACGAAGCGATCCAACGGCATTTTTTCGGCTGAACGGCAAGGTAATATTTGAAAGATGATTTAAGAAAATCCCCGGAATCTGAAATATCTGTAGAATTTCAGATTCCGGGGATTTTCATGTGTGTTTATTCGGCAGCGCGGCTGCTGTGAAAAATCATCAGCAACGGAGAAGCGGACAGCGTTATTCGTGATACGGTTACTTTTGGATCTGTTTTTTCGGATGGATTCTGTCTTCTCTGCCGTATGCCGCCGCTTCCTGTACATAATGACGCGCATTATCTGTATTGGATGCGATCTCTTCCGGCGTCAGCATACGTGTGACAGCGGCGGGGCAGCCCATCACCAGTGAGCCGTCGGGAATGACTGCATTCTGTGTGACCAGAGCGCATGCGCCGACGATACAATTTTTTCCGATCACCGCATTGTTCATAATCACCGCGTTCATACCGATCAGAGAGTTGTCTCCTATGGTACATCCGTGAACGACAGCATTGTGACCTACTGTCACATGGTTTCCGATCACGACGCCGGCTCCCGTCTCTACGTGAACGACACTGTTATCCTGGATATTGGTTCCTCTGCCGATAACGACCGGCTCGCGGTCGGCGCGGATGACGGCGTTAAACCAGACGCTGGATTCGTCTCCTATGGTCACATCTCCGCGAACGACGGCTCCTTCTGCGATATACACATTTTTTCCGATAGTTGGGTTTTTCATATTTTTCCTCTTTTCTGTTTCTGCGGCAGGTCAGCGGGTGAAACCGGGGAAGGCGGCCGCATGAGATTCTCGATCAGTAAAAATCGTGATATACGGTTTAAAATATCATAATTCATCGCATCCGGCAAATGTTTCCGGCGTAATTTCCTTTCATCGGATAACAGTGTGCTGGTGATGTATAATGAATACTACGGTATTTTCATTCAGAATGATCGCTATGACAGATTTGTCGATATGAAAGAGAGAACATCCTCTTGGAGGACGCGGGAAGAACGGTTTTGTGGGAGCGGATGGGAAAGGAGCTGAAGAAAGCAGCCGCGGTGGCAGGTACCTGCGCATATGCCGGCGGAAATGGCGGAGAAATCCGGGGAGCGGATGAAGAAAGTAATAGATGGGATTTGAAGATACGTCCGCGGTGATAAGATGATATAATAAAGAGAAAAAAGGAATTTGTACGAATACTGCAGGGACGGTGCAGATGAGACGACGTGATGAGAGGTGACCGGGAGTTGGTGAATATCAATATCATATGTGTGGGGAAGCTGAAAGAAAAATACTGGACGGATGCGGCGGCTGAGTATGTAAAACGTCTGAGCCGCTACTGCAGAATACGCATCGTGGAGCTGAAAGAAGAGCGCCTGCCGGACAATGCCTCCGCATCAGAGGAGGAATATGTGAAGACGGCAGAAGGCAGAAGTATTCTGAAGTCTCTCTCTGCAGATTCTTATGTGATCGCCTTGGATGGGAAAGGAAAGCAGCTGTCTTCGGAACAGCTGTCACAGAAGATAGAAGGCCTGACTCTCGGAGGCTGCAGTACTGTCGATTTGATTATCGGCGGATCTCTGGGTCTCTCTGATGAAGTGCGGAAGAGGGCAGATTTTAAACTTTCTTTTTCCTCTATGACATTTCCGCACCAGATGATGCGGGTGATTCTTCTGGAACAGATTTACCGCGCGTTTAAGATCAGCCGCAGGGAGCCTTACCACAAATAGAAAAAAAGGAGCCCGCCTGCTCCAACAGCCGCGGGCTCTGGTAACGGTATCGTTTAAAAATGATCACTTTTTCAATTCAGCAGCCAGATGCCCGCATTGAGGTAGCCCGCAAAGATCAGCCAGAGCAGATAAGGTACCTGCAGCCATCCTGCGGCGGGCGTGATATCGTGAAACTGAAAGATCATATAAATTACAAGTATAATGAGAAGAATCAGCCAAGCCAGCGCAATTCCATAGATTGCCAGGTTGAAAAATATCAGCGGCCAGATGAAATTGACGATTAGCTGAATCCAGTAAACCGCCGGGATATCGTAACTCTTTAGCCCGTCGGAACGTTTCATCGTCACGAGGTAGGCGGAGATTCCCATGAGCAGAAAAAGCGTGGTCCATACGACAGGAAAGACCGCGGAAGGCGGTGAAAGCGGCGGTTGATTGAGCTGACCGTATTGCTGCATGGCGCTTCGCGTGAGAAATCCGGATACGGCTCCCGTGATAAGGGGAACCGCGAGATTGAATATGAGAGTTTTCCATCTGATTTTCATAAACATACGTCCTTTCTGTATTCTTATTTTTATGCATATAGCGCAAAATTATACGAAAAGAAAAGAGAAGGACGAGGAGTGCAGCTGAAAAAAGACAAAAAATGAAGAAAGACTGTGAATCACAGTCTTTCTTTCTGCATGTCAAACAATCTGAGAATTATATGGAGGGCGGTTTATGGGAGTAAACCGCTACTGTCAATCGAATTTATTTACGGCATTTACATATTTGCCGAGAATTCCTATATTTACAAAATAATAGGAGAACTTATCTTTCTTCTTTACCTGCACTAACTGCGCTTGCTGCAGCTTTTTGATATGCTGCGATATCGTGGCCTGTGAGTAGTCGAACTCGGAAACCACATCTTTATTGCAGACCAACTGACGAGCTGTATTGCATTTCATGATAAATCTGAAAATCTTAATGCGTACAGGATGAGCCAGTGCATCAGAAACATTTGCGATAAGTAAAATTTCGTCTTCCTGGAGATCATCGCTTTCTTTACGTAATCTCATAAAAAGTACCTTCCTGAATATATATCGTTTATTCTCTATGTACAATTGTAGCACCGCTCTGGGAAAAGCGCAACCATATTTTTATGACAAATCATTAACAATGAAAAATATGGTGAAAAAGAAAAACGAATAAATATATCTGGATGATATAAGTATATACGAAAATAGTTTTGGCATCAAGATGAGATTGTATGAAATAACAAAAAATTATAAAAAACTGCGGCGGAAAAGATCCGGAAGAGAATGGTGACGCAGTTCTCTTCCGGGCAGAAGTTTTTAATACTCGTAATATTCCGCCGGGACGTCCACCTTTTGGAGCTCATCATCGTAATCGAAGTTGCCGACGATGTAGTCCAGATGTCCTTCTACAAATTCATATCCTTTTTCCAGCACATATTTTACCGGAATCTGAATTTCATAATCATCCAGATCGCCGGACTCCAGAGCGATTTTCAGATAATTTCTCGGAATGACCATGAGAACGTGTCCTTCATGAGAAAAATAATAGTGGAACTTTTCCAATTCCGGAGGAAGTCCGCCCAGATAAGGAGTGTCCAGTGTGATGACCTGCATATCGAATACGCTTTTTCTCACGTTGAGATCCTCGAAGCCGAAATCTTTCATGTTGTTAAAATCCATTTTTTATTGCCTCCTGTTTCAGCAAATTAAGACAATATGATTACACTGTTTAGTTATGTTCAAATCGGAACAGATCTCTAAATATTCGTCTGATTAGAGTGTGAAAACGATTTCAACATAGTATCGGGGAGCAGACTCTCTTTCGGTCTTTCGCCAGAGTGCGATTTCTCCGTAAAAGCCGGGAATGGGACCCGCTGTCCGCTGAAGCCGAAACCATCAATATTATGTTATATTATAACAGAAAATATCTCTCTTGAAATATAAAAATGAATTGGAAAAAATGGATTACGTAAAAAACAGTTGGAAAATGTTTTCGGGAGGATTTAACAGTTGACTTTAACAATCATAAAATAGATAATAGAAATACATGTGCAGAGGAGGGTGAGCAGAATAATGGTTATAAATGGTAAGACAATCAGCAATCTGACAGAAGAGGAAAAAGTACTTTTGGAGAAGAAATTTTCCAGCTTTAAAAGACTGCCGGTGGAATCGAATAATGTGTGTCCGAATTATTACAATCCTTAGCACGATCCGAGAAATTGTCCCGGTTCCTGCAGATACTGTCTCTGGGACGGTGTACTGACCGAAGAAGGTATGTAGAAAACTTCTGCAGGAAAAATAGAACAGCGAAAAAGCCGCGCCCCCGCCGTCAACCGCGCGATCGCCATATGACAGCGGGGGTGCGGTTTTATGATCTTGACTTTTTTAAAGAGATATTTTCTATCTTTTGTGTGATTTCCCGGTTAAAGGGAGCTGCGATATTCCTCTCATCGGCCAGCTGTACGACGACCCCGTTGATTTTTTTTATCTCAGTAGGTCTGCCTTTTCTGAGATCCTGGACCATAGAGCAGAAATTATCTCCGGTGGCTTTTGCTACGGACTCCACATGCTCCCAGATCTTTTCTCCGTCGTAGGAACGGCCGGCGGCTTCAAATACGGCAACGGCCTCATCGATGAGCTGACGGGAATACCGGCGCATCTCAGGGTTCTCACTGATAAATCGGTTTGCGCAGTCGTTCAGAGCACAGACGGCGTTGATGCCGATGTTGACAAAGAGCTTGCGTATCACGGCATCCTCGGCATCGGAGGTAATGACAGTTTCAAAACCCGCTTCGCTGAACAGAACAGAAACAGAATCAAGCAGATTTTTCGCGTCAGGAGCCTGTGGATGGAGTGCGCCGATAGTAGTCACTCCCGAACCCGCGTGATTAACGCGGCCGTCGGATGACATATTCGCGCCCTGAGCGGTGGTTCCAATAATGATCCGATCCGGGTTTGCGACGGCTTCGATATCGGCGTGATTGCCGTATCCGTTCTGCAGTGTCACCGCGACGGTATCTTTTCCAAAGAGCGCGCGGTGTGTTTGGACGGCTTCTTCCGTGGAAGGCGCTTTCACAGCGATGAGTACGAGATCGAAGGGCTTCAGATCCCGGGTATCGGTGACAGCTTTTACACGGGCGGTACGGGTGGTTCCGTCTTTTTCCGAGATGACGATACCGTTGTTATTTATGGTATCTGCGTGGCTTTGAGATCGAACGACACAGATGAGATCGTGTTTTTCGGCAAGTCCGGCCGCGAAGAGCGAACCGATGGCGCCGGTTCCGAGTATGGCAATCTTCATGAAAAAATCCTCCTGTTTGTTTTATGATACCGAATCAGAGGGGTTTTGGCAATTTAAAATCGTCTCTGGTGCGGCGATGTTTCCGGACTTCTTTGTTTTCGGCGGTTGCAGAGGAGGAGAACGGTTTTGCCCGGGAGAAGGGGATTCTGTCCTGTGACGGCAGGATGAGAAAAAGGAGCGGAGAAGAGTGAATTTAAAAGACAGCAAAAATATGGAGAAGGAAGATAGAATGCTGCTGGCGAATATCGAAGATAAGATTCGCCAGTCAGAGGATCGCTATATGATTACGTTCAGTTCTTTTCTGGATCTGAGGCAGCGAAGCCTTGCGGAGACTGTTTTGAAGACGCGGAAAGATCTGAATTACGGTTTTTACGGCGGTTACGAGAATGCGGAACGGGTGATCTGCGCTTTTTTTCCGGAGGGATTTCTGGTCGATGAAAGCGCTGCGCAGCATTTTTCCTCTATTCCCGGGGAAAATCCGCTGTCGGTCATCCGGGCTCTGAGGAAGAAGGGATCGCCGGAGCTTTCTCACAGAGATTATCTCGGCGCTCTGATGGGGCTGGGAATACGAAGAGAGGCGGTGGGCGACATTCTGGTCAGAGAAGACGGCGCCGATCTCATCGTTTTGAAGGAAATGGCCGGTTTTGTGCTGATGAATTACGGCAGAGCAGGAAGAGCGGTCCTGGAACTTTCTGAAATTCCTGCGGGCGATTTGATTTGGGAGGAAAACGCGCCCCGGGAAATAGTAGAGAGCGTGGCTTCTCTGCGGCTGGATAATCTGGTATCGGCGGCTTTTTCCGTATCGCGGAGCAAAGCGGCAGAAGCGGCAGCGGCCGGGTTGATCTTTGTGGATGGAATCCATGTGAAAAAGCCGGATCGTCTTATGCGGGAAGGGGAGAAAATCGTTTTCCGCGGAAAAGGCAAGGCGGTATTTTCCGGTGTCAGGGGAAAAAGCGGCAAGGGCCGGATCATGGTGTCGATTGAGAAATATAAGTAAAGTTGAAAAAAGAGAAATAGAAAAGGCATCCGAAATCCGGATGCCTTAATTTGTAATTCCGGAAGAAATGCCAATGTTTTCATCCGGTGATTAAGAGAGCAAAATGTATTCGTCAGGAAAGAGCTTCGGTAAGCTGAGGAATGATCTGCTTTTTGCGGGATACGCAGCCTTTCAGATACATTCTGTCGTCTTCCGAAGATGTGAATGCCTTTGCCGCCGCTTCTTCCGCACCTTGGCCCGCAAAGATCAGATCGGTGGATTCATCGAGAATATCCGTAAGCATAAAGAAGATCATGTCCACGCCGTGTTCTTCGAAGGTATCGTGCATATACGACGTCATGCGGGATTTTAATTCGCTCAGCTCGTCCGCGTCCATAGAGGTCACCTGACCCACACCGAAAGTAGTGCCGCCTGCGCTGAATTTTTTATAATCCATATGGAAAATCTCTTCCGGTTCTTTTTCCAGAAGATTGCTTCCCGCTTTGAACATTTCTTTTGCATATGCCTGAATATCTTCGATACCTGCAAGCTCCGCCAGAGATTCCGCTGCCGTCCGGTCCTGATCTGTGCAGGTCGGAGAACGGAACGCCAAGGTGTCGGAGAGAATTGCGGAACAGAGAATTCCCGCGATGTTCTTTTCCGGCTGCAGGCCGGCTTCCTGGTAATGAAGGTATACGATCGTTGCGGTACAGCCTACCGGCATCATACGGATGTAGAGAGGTTCCGCTGTCTGTATATCGCCGAGCTTGTGATGGTCGAGAATACCGAGAATTTTTCCATCCATGATATTATCGGCAGCCTGTGCGATTTCGTTGTGGTCTACGAGAATTACAGTTTCTCCCGCAGCATTTTCGAGAAGTTCGGGCGCTTCGATACCGAAGCGGCTGAGTACGAATTCTGTTTCGGGATTCATCGAACCGGCTCTTTTCGGGATATAGGCGACATCTGCGGTATTTTCTGTATTCTTAAATGCGGCGTAGCCTATCGCGGAGCAGATGGAATCTGTATCCGGATTTTTGTGACCGATGACATAAACGGTGTTGTTGCTCAAAGTATCTTCCTCCTGTCTGTTGCGTACGTTTCATTCTAAGCTAATTTTACACGTCTATAGGCATATGCACAATTATTATTTTTGTACATATGAAAAATATTACCGTCAGTTTCCGGGATCTTCCCGCTTAACGGATATCCTCCAGGGGACGCAGAAGTTCAACGTCCACCGTTTGTCCGGCGCGGTACAGGGTGACTCCCAGACGGGTGACGAGCATGGCGTCGCCCGACAGAGGCGGTTTTCCGGAATTTCGTGCATTTGTACGAGAAGCGTTCCATGTGCCGTCCTCGTTTTTTGTGAGGTTCAGCATGCAGAGAAATTCGATAGCTCCCGGCGCATGGATATCTTCCGTGAGAAATACAGAGATGACAGGACGCTGTCTTTCGGGTAGGTTCATAGCTCTGGCGATTACGGGACGCAGGCACCATTCTAAGCCGTAGAACGCAGCTGCCGGAGGGCCGGAAAGATTGATCAGAGGCCTGTTTTCCGCTATGGCCATACCGAAGGGCCGCCCCGGGGCGGCTTTTACCCAGTGGCTTATCATTTCACCGTATTCACTGATAATTTTTGTGTTGTAGTCTTCCAGACCTTTGGAGGATCCTCCGTTGATAATGACAATGTCACATTCATCCAGCGCCTGCCGGAGCACCTCTCTCAGTTCGTGTTTCACATCTTTTGCGATAGGATAGCAGAGCGGTTCTCCCCCTATTTCGCTGATTAGATGAGATGCGAGAATTGCATTGGATTCGATATTCTGCCCCCGCTGCGGCGGTGTGCCGGGCGGGATGAGCTCGCTTCCGGTGGGAATAAAACCGACGATCGGTTTTTTGATGACGGCGAGTTCCGTAATCCCTCCGGAGAGCAGAGAAGCCAGGTCCAGAGCTGTGATCGTCTGTCCGGCGCTGACGATGGTTTCTCCTTTTCTCATGGTGGATCCGGCGGATCTCACATTCATCCCGCGCTGGAAGGGGGTCTCTTCCGGAAGATGGATAGAGACCGACCCGTCTTTGTGCAGGTCGATATCTTCGATTCTTATGACGCTGTCGAAAGCATCGTCAAAATCATCTCCGGTATCGGCGCGGACATAATCGACGCCGGACCGCCAGGAGGAAGTGTCGGGAAGGCCGCCGGCAAATCGCCGGGAATCTACAGCGATCCCGTCCATCGAAGCAGCGCGTACGACTGGCAGATTATACTGAACTGTCTGATCTTCTGCCGGAATTCTGCCATAGGATTCCACTGCCGGTATGATCTCTGTCTGCACCTGCGGCTGCCATTTTTCAAAAAGACGCTGCAAAATTTCTTCTTTTGTAAGGTTTTCAGTCACAGATTTTACATTCTCCTTCATTGTAGATGCATTCCCCTTTCGAGTCGGACAGATTCTTTATGCTGAATTTCAGTTTCATATGGTAATATTTCAATGAGCTGCAGTTTCTCGTTGTGTTTTGTGAGGCCCGCCGGTTTTGAAGACGGGAGATACCGGAACTCTTTCATATTTATCTTATCACACCGCAAATTGCGATAGAATGATAATTTCTTATTTTTACGGGAAGAACGCGGTAATATGCATAAACGACAGCGGTTTTCAGGATACTTAATACAGAAGAACACAGTTATAGTTATAAGGAAGAAGCAGTCATTCAGACAGAATGCCGCTTAGGACGGGTAAAAATTTTTTCTTTGGCAGGGCGGAAGAAAGTTGGTATTTTTACGGCGAAAACGGTGTGTCTTGTCTGAAAAAGATTTAAGGTCCTGCAGGAGGAAAGAATGATGAAATCGAATTTCAGGAAAAGAAGAGGAGCGATAAGTTTCGGGAAATTTACCGATTGGACGGCGGTAGTGACGGCAGTCTGTCTCATGATCTGCGGAGCGGTATTTGCGCTGACCGGATGCGATGCGGAACTGTCTGCAGCGGAAGAACGGCAGGCAGAGCAGAATCAGCAGGATGCAAAGGGCGCGGCCGCTGTAATCGACGTAAGCGGACGGATGGAAGCCGATTTTCTCGATATCGGCAAGGCAGACTGTACCGTAATCCGCAGCGATTCGCAGGTGACCGTCGTCGATACGGGCTATCAGGAAACAGCGGAAACCGTTTTGGCGTATTTGGATTCTATCGGTGTAGAGCGGATCGATCATCTGATCCTCACCCATTTCGATAAGGATCACGTCGGCGGAGCGGCCGCGCTTCTGGAGAAATATGAGATAGGGATGATTTATCAGCCGGATTACAGTGCGAAGGAGGAGGATTCAAAACCTTATCTCCGTTATGAAGAGACTCTTCAGAAGGAAGATCTCCACCCTGTGACAGTCAAGGATAATCTGACGGTTATCATGGAAGATGTGGTATTTACGATTTATCCTCCGGAAAAATTAGAGTACAGCAGAGATAAGGATAATAATCGGTCTTTGGTCACGACAGTACAGCACGGTGACGTCCGGATGTTTTTGGCCGGCGATGCGGAGCGGGACCGAATCGATGAGATCCTGACGCAGATTCCGGATTTGAAGTCAGATCTGCTGAAAGTACCGCATCACGGCCATCGGGAAAGAAATTCATCGGAACTTTTTCAGGCGGTGGATCCGAGATATGCGGTTATCTGCGCGGACAGGGATGATAAGTCAGACGGTCCTGACGATGACATTATCGAGGCATTGGAAGAAGGCGGAGCGCAGGTATTCACTACAGGAGACGGCGTCGTGCAGGCGGTCAGCGACGGAACGAATCTCAGTGTCAGACAGTGAGGAAAAGATGTCGTACAGAAATTTCTGCATCGGGGGTATTTTAGTGAGAGAATCGAGATGCCTGCGGGCAGATAATTGACAGATATCTGCGCGTATCCTATAATGAAATGCGTTTAGGAGGTGCGGCGGAAATGGATATTTCGAGATATTTTCCGATGTGGGAACAACTTACGGCGCAACAGCGGTCGGCGCTTTCTGGGTCTGCCGTCTGCCAGGACATTAAGAGAGGGACGGTCATCCACAGCGGATCTGCAGATTGTCTGGGTTTTTTGCTCATCTGTTCGGGACAGCTTCGGGCGTATATTCTTTCCGATGAGGGGAGGGAAATTACCATTTACCGGTTGTTCGAATGGGATATCTGCCTTTTCACCGCCTCCTGTATTATGCGCAGCATACAGTTTGATATCATTATTGAAGCGGAGAAAGATTCGCGGTTTTGGGTCATTCCGCCGAAGGTTTACCAGGAAGTGATGGAGCGGTCGGCGCCGCTGGCCAACTATACTAATGAGATTATGGCTTCACGGTTTTCCGAAGTCATGTGGCTCATCGAACAGATCATGTGGAAAAGTTTTGACAGGCGCTTGGCCTCTTTTTTGTTGGAGGAAGCTTCTATTGAAGGGACCGATTGTCTGAAAATCACCCATGAGATAATCGGTAATCACATGGGCAATGCCCGGGAGGTGGTAACCCGAATGCTGCGTTACTTCCAAAGCGAAGGTATGGTAAGTCTGTCACGGGGGACGGTGGAATTGAAGGACACGGAGAGGCTCGAAGAACTGGCGGGAAAATAGACTGAGCGGTACCAGACCACTGTAGAGATCGTTCTTTCGGAAGATTTTCGCTTGATAAACAACGCCGGATACTGTTTTTACAAGTATCCGGCGTCGTTTTGTTTCGTACGGGGCAGAATGACTGCCCTCCGATTTTGGAAGGTTATGTAATCTGCAGGGAGCCCTTTGCTCCCATCAGCAGGCTTACTACGTCAGGCGCATTGATCAGCACATATCTCTCGTCCATCTGTTCGGCTTTGAATCCATTATGTTCCATACAGGCATTGCAGATGCATACCTGTCCGCCCAGCTTCAGAAATTCTTCTACCTGTCCGCCTGCCTCAGGGAAAGGCGCTCCGATATCCACACCCTGAACGGCGCCGGGCTGGCCCAGCGCTACGGCTTCTACCATGAGGATGATGCTGGCGCTGTGTCCCTGTTTCAGCGCGTTGACGCCCATGACCACCGCTACCGTCAGGTTATTCGGGTTTTCCTTTCCTTCAAAAAGGGTAACGACAAAATCTGTCTGTTTCATTTTGATCTGCTCCTTCCATAGATTGAAAAGGGAAATATCGGCTGTACGCTGCTTAGAGCATCGAGAGAATCTGTGCTTTCGGTCTCGCACCCATGGTTTTCTCCGTGATTTTTCCATCTTTGACGACCATCAGTGTAGGAATGCTCATGATCTGAAACTGTGCAGCCAGTTCCTGTTCTTCGTCTACATTTATTTTTCCTACTTTGATGTCGGAATGTTCCTCCGCGATTTCCTCGAGCACCGGACCGACCATCCGGCAGGGACCGCACCACGGAGCCCAGAAGTCGAGTAAAACGGGTTTATCGGAATTGATGACTTCGGACTGAAAGTTGTTTTTATTGATATGGATCGCAGACATGTTCTTGCCCTCCTCTTCTTGTGGGTTATCGCTTACGGCCGCTTTTTTCAGCAGCCCTCTGTTACTTTTGTTTTATTCATGTGCTCATTATAGCTGCTTTTTCAGAGGTCTTCTGTGATATTGTCACACAGTTGGAGAAGAGCGTTCTCTGTTTCTGCCGTGATTTCTTCTAAAAACTGGAGTCCTCCTGTACAGAAAGCGATGCCGGTTTTTTCGGCATAAATGGGCTGTTTTTTTGGAAATATTAAAGAAGAGAAAAAAGAAACCTGCTTATCAAAATTTTGATAAGCAGGTTTCTCGTTCGATCTGCGGAAAGGAAAAGATTTCTGTTTTTTCATACCGTCCTTCGGAACTTCAGTCCCGAGAAATTTTTTCTTTCGGAAATATTATGCGCACGACACTTTTCTCCAGTTTTGGACGGGAAAGACGCATCTGGGAACCGCATTGCAGGCAGCGGATGCGGAAATCCATGCCAGCGCGCATAATTTCAAAGGTTTTTCCTCCGCAGGGATGATTTTTTTTCAGCTCGACGATATCGCCGATATTGAGTTTTAAAGGCATTTGCTGACCTCCGTCTGCAATGATCAAGGTTCATTTGAGCCTTTTTCTTTGACCTCCGTTTTTCATATGTCATTTGACACTGTCATTTTTATTTCGGGACAAAGTCTGTAATCGTCTCACGGCGTGGGATTCATACCTTCCAAATTTTATTGCACTTTGCGCTACTTTGTGATCTTATCTGTGCCCATATAAGGTCTGAGAACCTCCGGAATTGTGACAGAACCGTCTTCGTTCTGATAGTTTTCGAGGATAGCCGCAAAAGTTCTTCCTACGGCCAGTCCCGAGCCGTTGAGCGTATGGACGAATTCCGGTTTCGCTTTCGGTTCCCGTCTGAAGCGGATGTTGGCGCGTCTTGCCTGAAAGTCTTCAAAGTTGCTGCAGGAGGAAATCTCCACATATCTTCCGTAACTCGGCATCCAGACTTCGATATCATAAGTCTTAGCGGAGCTGAAACCGGTATCCCCTGTGGAGAGAACGATTACTCTGTAAGGGAGATTTAACTCCTGAAGGACAGCCTCGGCGTCATTTGTGAGTTTTTCCAGCTCATCGTAAGACGTTTCCGGAGCTACCATTTTTACCATCTCGACTTTGTTGAACTGGTGCTGTCTCACGAGACCTCTGGTATCGCGGCCTGCAGAACCCGCTTCTTTGCGGAAACAAGGTGTGTAGGCGGTGTAATTGATTGGAAGTTCTGCGAAGTCGATAATCTCATCGCTCCTCAGATTTGTCACCGGTACTTCCGCTGTCGGGATCAGATATTCGTCTTTGTCCGGAAGATAAAACATGTCATCTTCGAACTTCGGCAGCTGGCCCGTTCCGGTCATAGCCGCTCTTCCCACCATAAACGGGGGAAGAATTTCACCATATCCCTGTTTCTCCGTATGAAGATTGAGCATAAAGTTGATCAGGGATCTCTCCAGTCTTGCGCCGAGTCCTTTGTATACGGTGAATCTCGCACCGGACAACTTAGCGGCTCTGTCGAAGTCGAGAATGTTCAGATCGGTGCCGATATCCCAGTGGGCTCTGTGTTCGAAATCGAAAGTCCGCGGTTCCCCCCATTTTCTGATCTCCACGTTGTCGGAGTCATCTTTGCCTACAGGGGATTCCGGATTTGGAGTATTGGGAATTCCGAGAAGCAGTTCTCTTAATTCCGTCTGCACCGCTTTTACCTGTTCGTCGAGGGCGGAGATATTGTCGGAGAGTTTTTTCATCTCCGCCATCAGCTCTGTCGTATCC
>CAJLHL010000007.1 GCA_905206455.1 uncultured Eubacteriales bacterium | reverse complement strand
AGGTCGGCGCATTCCGCTTATCGTTGTCAGTGGCGGCTTGCCAGGTGATTTTCCAGTTCCGGAGCGTTTTTTCCGTGTTTTTCGAGCAGCTTGACGATCGCTGAGCCGACAATGGCTCCGTCGGAGATTTCAGCCATCTTTTTCGCCTGCGCGGGAGTGGAGATCCCGAAACCGACGGCGCAGGGAATGTCTGTATTTTGTCTGACGATATCGATGATCGAAGATAGATCGGTTTTGATTTCGCTCCTGGTGCCTGTGACGCCGAGGCTGGATACGATGTAGACGAATCCCTCCGCTTCTTTTGCGATCATGGCGGTACGATTTTTAGATGTAGGGGCGATAAGCGATATTAAATCCACACCGTATTTCTGACAGATCGGAGAAAATTCGGATTTTTCTTCGAAGGGCAGATCGGGGAGAATCAGACCGTCGATGCCGCTGTCCGCACAGGCGGAGATGAAGCGCTCTGAGCCGTAGGAAAATATGACGTTGGCGTAAGTCATAAACACCAGGGGGATCTTTACGCTACGGCGGAGATCCCGAACGAGGCTGAAAATTTTGTCCGTAGTTACGCCTCCGTTTAATGCGCGGAGATTTGCGTCCTGGATAACAGGGCCTTCCGCCGTGGGATCGGAAAAGGGGATTCCCAGTTCGATGAGATCGGCACCGTTTTTTTCAGCGGCGCGGACGGCTGCGGCGGTAGTTTCAAGATCGGGATCTCCGCAGGTGATAAAGGCGATGAAAGCCTTTCCGTTTTCAAAAGCTTTTCTGATATTACTCATCGATATTTTCTCCTCTGTAACGGGCGATGGAGGCACAGTCTTTATCGCCTCTGCCGGATATAGTGATTACGATAATCTGGTCCCCGGTCATCGCGGGCGCGATTTTCATCGCATGGGCTACTGCGTGAGCAGATTCGATCGCGGGAATAATTCCTTCGCACCTGGCGAGATATTCAAAGGCCTGTACCGCTTCTACATCGGTTACGGGGACATACTGTGCTCTGCCGATATCGTGAAGATGGGCGTGCTCCGGACCGATGCCGGGGTAATCGAGTCCTGCGGAAATCGAATAGACCGGAGCGATCTGTCCGTATTCATCCTGACAGAAATAGGACTTCATGCCGTGAAAAATCCCGACTCTGCCGGTGTTGATGGTAGCGGCGGTTTCGAAAGTATCGGTACCCCTGCCCGCCGCTTCACAGCCGATCAGTTTTACATCTTTATCTTCGATGAAGTGATAAAAACTTCCGATTGCATTGGAACCTCCGCCTACACATGCGATAACCGCGTCGGGCAGACGTCCTTCTTTCACCAGGATTTGTTCTTTGATTTCTTTTGAAATTACCGCCTGAAAGTCCCGGACGATGGTCGGAAACGGGTGAGGACCCATAACTGAACCGAGACAGTAGTGCGTGTCTGCGATACGGGACGTCCACTCGCGCATCGCTTCCGATACGGCGTCTTTCAGAGTGGCTGTGCCGGATTTCACTGCGATGACTTCCGCACCCAGCAGACGCATTCGGTATACGTTTAGAGCCTGGCGGATCGTATCTTCTTCTCCCATGAATACGACGCATTCCATTCCGAGGAGCGCGGCGGCGGTAGCCGCCGCGACTCCGTGCTGGCCGGCGCCTGTTTCGGCGATGAGGCGCGTTTTTCCCATTTTTTTTGCCAGAAGAGCCTGTCCCAGCACGTTATTTATTTTGTGAGCTCCGGTGTGATTCAGATCTTCCCTTTTAAGATAGATTTTTGCTCCGTTCAGATCTTTTGTCATCTTTTCCGCAAAATACAGCAATGAAGGTCTGCCGGCGTATTCATTGAACAATGCGGTAAGCTCGCGGTTGAATTCAGGATCCTTCCTGTAGTGATTGTAGGATTCTTCCAGTTCGATGACGGCGTTCATCAGGGTTTCGGGGATATATTGTCCTCCGTGTATACCGAAACGTCCGTTGGGATTTGTCATATCGCATTTTCCTTTCTGACAGCGGCGGCAAAGGCCGCCATTTTCGCTTTATCTTTGTATCCGCAGGTTTCTATGCCGGAGCTGACGTCTGCCGCATAAGGGTGCAGCGACCGAATGGCCGGAACGATATTTTCCGCATTGAGTCCTCCGGCGAGGAAATAGGGTTTTTTGATATTTGTTATTAATTTCCAGTCGAATGTCGTTCCCGCGCCGGCGCCGGCATCGAGAAGGACAAAATCCGCAGCACTTTGTTCCGCTCTGACAATATCGTATGCAGTTTGAATCTGAAAGGCTTGGATTACCGGTTTTTTGCAGAGAAGTTTCAGCTGTCGGACGTATTTGTCATCTTCCAAACCGTGCAGCTGGGCGATCTCGATGACGCCGCTTTCTAAGAGGGCGGCGATATTTTCCGGTTTCTCGTCTGTAAAGACGCCTACTGTTTTGATATCGGGGCACAACCGTTTTTTTAGTTCCGCGGCTTTTTCGGGGCGAATATACCGTTTGCTTTTCTGGGAGAAGACGAAGCCGATGTAATCCGGTCTGATTTCGTTTGCGGCTTCGATATCACATAGCCGGGAGAGGCCGCACAGTTTTATCTTTGTCACAGCGCACCTCTCAGTTCTGCGAGTTTCGCGTTTTTATCGGATGAACGCATCAGGGTTTCTCCGATCAGAACGGCGTCGGCTCCGATTTTTCTGAGCTCTTCTGTGTCCTGGGCGTTCTTTACACCGCTTTCCGAAACAAAAAGGATGTCTTTCGGAACCAGATCCCTGAGCCGTCGGCTGTTTCCGGTATCGACGGAAAAATCTTTCAGGCTGCGGTTATTGACGCCGATAATGCGCGCTCCGGCATTTACCGCAGCCGATATTTCGTTCTCATCGTGGGTTTCCACCAGAGCGGAAAGCCCCAGTTCATCACAGACGGAGAGAAATTCTCTGATCTGCTTCTCTGTGAGAAGCGAACAGATCAGCAGGATGGCCGACGCGCCCAGAAGCTTCGCTTCATAGATCATATATTCATCTACGGTAAAATCCTTGCGCAGACAGGGGATGGAAACGGCCGCCGAAATTTTTTTCAGGTGTTCGTCGCTTCCGCAGAACCATTTCGGTTCAGTCAGTACAGAAATGCAGTCGGCTCCTGCCGCTTCATATTCTCTTGCGATCTTCTCATAAGGATAGTCGGGAGCGATCAGTCCTTTTGAGGGGGATGCTTTCTTGCATTCACAGATAAAGGAAAGTCCGTTTTTTTTCAGGGCGTTTTCAAAGATGAACTTGTCCTTGGGCAGTGAGAGTGCTTGGCGCCGGATTTCTGACGGCGGCAGGAGTCTTTTCTTCTGTTCGGTGCGCTCCTTCGCATGCGCTGCGAGGCGGTCGAGAATCGTCATATTTCTTCCTCCGGGCGGTTGCTGACAGTGATGAGCCGGTTCAGTGTTTCCGCGGCTTTGCCGGAGTCGATCAATTGGGCAGCGAGGATGATTCCGTCTTTCATACTGCCGGCCTTTCCTCCGATGTAGAGCGAAGCGCCTGCATTCATCAGGACGGCATCTCGTTTCGGACCTTTTTCTCCGCGGAGAATCGAACGTGTGATTCCCGCGTTTTCCTTCGGCGTACCTCCCCGGAGATCTTCTTTTCTGCAGCGCTGCAGACCGAAGTCCTCGGGGGTGATAACGGAGGATTTAAACCAGCCGTCTTTTATCTCGCATATCGTGGTGGGTGCGCTTAGTGAGATTTCGTCGAGTTTGTCCTGACCGTATACTACCATGCCGCGCTTGATTCCCAGATTGATCAGGACCTGAGCGAGGGGTTCGACGAGATAGCCGTCATAGACGCCGAGAAGCTGCGTCGTGGGAACTGCGGGATTGGTGAGCGGCCCCAGAATATTGAATACGGTGCGGAATCCCAGCTCTTTGCGGATCGCACCTACATATTTCATGGAAGTGTGATACTTCTGTGCGAAGAAAAAGCATATCCCGGCCGTATTCAGAAGCTCTATGCATTTCGCCGGACTCTGCAGAATATTTACTCCCAGCGCTTCAAGGCAGTCTGCGGTTCCGCATTTCGAGGACGCGGCGCGGTTTCCGTGTTTTGCGACTTTCATTCCTCCGGCTGCGGCGACGAGAGCGGAAGTAGTGGAAATGTTGAAGCTGTGGGCGTTATCTCCGCCGGTGCCGACGATTTCGAAGAGTTCCATATCGGTCTTTACCCTGACGGAATGCGCCCGCATTGCGGCCGCGCAGCCTGCGATCTCATCGGTGGTCTCCGCTCTTGCGCTTTTTGTGGAGAGCGCGGCGAGAAAGGCCGCGTTCTGTGTAGGAGTCGTCTTGCCGCTCATGATTTCATTCATTACGGTATACGCTTCGTCATAGGTGAGATCTTCTTTGTTTACGATTTTAACGATCGCTTCTTTTATCATTTTTCTGTCTCCTTTTCATCATGGTACAGGGCGCTCCGGTTTTTCGGGTTTCCGCAGGAGGGTATATTTCCCTCCGGATTCCGGAAATGAAATTCTCTGTCTATAGAGACGGGCGGCGCCGGCACTGCGTTATAAAGTTACCGAGCATTGTTTTTCCGTGCGGCGTCATGACAGATTCGGGATGAAACTGTACACCGTAGACAGGGTAGTCTCTGTGCTGGACTGCCATGATTTCTCCGTCTGATGCGACCGCTGTAATTTTCAGGCATTCGGGAATCGTATCAGCTTTTGCCGCGAGAGAATGATAGCGGGCGGCCGGAGCGTTCTCCGGACATCCCCGGAACAGGGGACATTCGGTGTCGAATTTTACATCGGATGTTTTTCCGTGCATCAGTTTCCCTGCGTAAGAGATCACTGCGCCGAATGCGGCGCAGACGGCCTGATGACCCAGGCAGACGCCGAGGATGGGGATTTTCTCTCCCAGGGCGGTTACGATTTCTGTGATAATGCCGGCTTCTTCCGGTCTTCCGGGGCCGGGAGAGAGAATGATCTGATCGGGCGCCAACCGGGCGATTTCCTCTATCGTCATCTCATCATTGCGGATCACCCTGATATCGGGTTCAATTTCTCCGATGAGCTGGTAGAGATTATAGGAAAAACTGTCATAATTATCGATGAGCAAAATCATATACTTTCCTCCTCCGCAAGCTCCAGTGCGTTCATCACGGCTTTCGCCTTATTGATGCATTCTTCGTATTCTCTTTCGGGAACGGAATCCGCGACGATACCGGCTCCGGATCTCACGAAGACTTTTCCGTTCTTTTTGTAAGCGATGCGGATTCCGATGCAGGTGTCCATATTGCCGGTGAAATCGATATATCCCACAGCACCGCCGTAGATGCCTCTTTTATTATTTTCCAGTTCGCCGATCAGCTGGCAGGCGCGGATCTTCGGTGCACCGGAAAGCGTACCTGCGGGAAGTACCGCTTCGACGGCGTCCAGCGCGTCGTTTTCTTCGCGGATTTCCCCGCGTACGGTAGAGCCGATGTGCATGACGTGGGAGAAACGCTCGATAAAATGAAGCTTTTCTACCTGCACTGAACCGAATTTACTGATTTTCCCCAGATCGTTTCTGCCCAGATCTACCAGCATGTTGTGCTCGGCCAGTTCCTTTTCGTCGGTAAGCAGTTCTTCTTCCATGAGCCGGTCTTCTTCGTCAGTGCGTCCCCGCGGGCGGGTTCCGGCCAGAGGGAATGTGTGCAGGACGCCGTCCTGGAGCTTTACCAGGGTTTCGGGAGAAGCTCCCGCGGCTTCTACGTCCGTACCGGAAAAATAGAACATGTAGGGGGACGGATTGATAGTGCGCAGGATCCGGTAAGTGTTCAGCAGGCTGCCTTCAAAGGGAGCGCTCAGGCGGTTGGAGAGTACGATCTGAAAAATATCTCCTTCCCGGATATGATGTTTGGCTTTTTCCACCATGGCGCAGAACTGTTCTCTGTCGAACAGAGGAGTTATTTTACCCAGCAGGCGGCCGCCGGGTTCCTGTTTTTTCTCACCTGTCCGGATGAGTTCCTCGAGCCGTCTGAGCTCCAGAACCGCCTTGTTATATCCGACCTCGATGTCGTCGAGAGGCATATTCACGATGAGGATCAGCTTCTGGCGAAGATTATCGAAAGCGATGATTTTGTCGAACAGCATCAGATCCACATCTTTGAAATTCTCCGTATCTTCCGCGCTGCCGCGGACAGCCGGTTCTCTGTATCCCAGGTATTCGTAAGAGAAATAGCCTGTGAGACCTCCTGTAAAAGGGGGGAGATAATCAAAGCGGGGGCTTTTATAATCAGCGAGAATCTGACGGAGATATTCGGAGGGATTTTCAGTTTGGAACCTGAGACTTCCGATCTGCATCTGGCCGTCAGTGCATGTGATTTCCAGCTTCGGGTCGAAGCCGAGAAACGTATAGCGTCCCCATTTTCTGTCGGCCCACGCGGATTCCAGCATAAAGCAGTGAGTCGATACATTCTTCAGAATCTTCATCGTCTCGATAGGGGTAGTGAAATCTGATAAAATTTCACAGCTGACCGGCAGAACGTCAAATTTTCCGGTGGCAGCGATTTTTTTTGCCTCGCCGAGGCTCGGTGCGATTTTCATGACGTTACCTCCTTAAAATAGAAAAACTCCTCTGACTTGTTTCTGTTAGAGGAGTTTGCAAAAAGAAAAACGCCCCTGACAGAATATGCGATCTGTCAAGGACGAATAATGTGCCGATTGAAGTGCGGCGTTATCCGCGGTGCCACCCTGATTTCGCAGGAACGACCCTGCGCGCTTAGCGGGATACCTGCATATCCCCGGCAACTGACGTATGCCAACACGTTGCAGAATACTCTGTGAGTCTGGAATTCACATTTGACTGCACCCTCCGCGGTCCATTTGACAACTTGTTTCTTGCCTGATTCTCAGCATCGCAGGCTCTCTGTAAAGGCATCATTGCCGTTATCTCCGCTTCAACGGTTTATTTATTATTGATTTTTTTCGATTGTAACTCCGCTCTGTGCGCTTGTCAACAAATATCATAAACTTTTGTTGAAAAAAACAATATCGAAACACCAATTGACGCATTGACGGCGGGATGCAGATATATTCCGCAGATTATGCGGGAGCAGCGTCAAGTATATGTTCTGATGATGTTCTCAGAGACTTCCCGTTTTGTGATACACTGATCCATAGCCTGTTTTTCAATATAGCGGTGTGCGTTAGGTTCATCCATTTTCAGCTCGCTGATGAGAATCCATTTCGCTTTGTTTACGATACGAATTTCCGCCATCTTTTCTTCGATGGACAGAGTTTTCTTTTCAAATTTTCTCAGCCGTTCCCGGGCGCTGACGAGCCAGCTCAGCGCCATGATGATCGAGGGCTTTGCGGTAGGTTTCGGAAGTGTAAAAACACCGTGTTCCGCTACTTTGTCGTAAATCTCTCCGTGGAGTTCCGACCGGACTAAAAACAGGACGACGGTACCCGGCAGATGTGAGGTGTCGATAGCGAACCGGATGCCCACATCGTCCGGCAGAGGAGAGTTTATGATGACGAGGTCAAAAGTGTATTCCGCTGTGATCTGTTTTGCAGAGCTGATACTGGAGACAGTGCGCACCGGGCTGTATTTCGATTCGGGGAGTAAAGCGGCAAGCGCCGTGTTGAATTTTTCTGCCGCCGAGATAATCAGGACGCTGTAGATCCTTTTTTCGAGACCCATGATCTCCCCTCCTTTTTTCATCGATCGGATTTTTTACCACAGTAGACTTCTAAGACCGCGGCAGGGATGTGTTTCCGGATAAAATCGCTGGAAAACGCCGCCGCGCGGGCGGCGGCCAGATCTTTCGGAAGTCTGCAGAAGTTCGTCAGCATCTTTTCATCCGCCGTATACAGGTTGATATCGGCCGGTTCGGGTAAATCCAAACGATTTTCGAGACCGTAAAGCCCCGCATAGATCATAAGCGCGAAGGCGAGATACGGATTTGCCTCCGGATCGGGAGAACGGAGCTCGGCGCGGCGGTATTCTCCTTCGGCTGCAGGGATGCGCACCAGCTGAGAACGATTTTCCCTGGACCAGGAAACATAGATCGGCGCTTTGTAGCTGCCGAATCGCGCATAGGAGTTTTCCGAAGGGTTTAGAAATGCCGTCATTTCACATGTTTTTTGCAGGATTCCGGCGATCATGCGGTGAAATGGATCAGAACTTTCGTCGGATTTGACGGAAATATTTATATGAAAACCGTTTCCCGGTTCATTCTTGAGGGGTTTTGCACTGAAATCAGCGTAGAGGCCGTTCTGGCGGGAAACCGTTTTTACGACAGTCTGGAAAGTCATGGCGTTATCGGCTGCGGTTAGAGGGTCGGAATAGCGGATGTCGATCTCGTTCTGCCCCGGTCCTTCTTCGTGGTGAGAGCTTTCCGGACGAATTCCCATCTGTTCCAGAGTGAGACAGATCTCACGGCGGATATTTTCTCCTTTGTCTTCGGGTGCGATGTCCATATAGCCCGCTTCGTCATACGGTATCTTGGTCGGATTTCCTGCTTCATTGAGTTTAAACAGATAAAATTCCTGCTCGGCGCTGAAAGCGAACCGATAGCCGGATTGCCCGGCATCCTGAACGGCTTTTTTCAGCAGGCTGCGCGTGTCGCATTCGAAGGGACTTCCGTCCGGATAGGAGATGTTGCAGAGCATCCGTACCACGCGGCCGTGTTCGGGTCTCCACGGAAGGGGCATCAGCGTTTCCGCTTCCGGGTGAAGCAGGAGATCGGAATGAGTCTCATCGCCGAAGCCCGCGATCGACGAGGCGTCAATCGCGATGCCGTATTCAAAAGCGCGGGAAAGTTCTTCCGACATGATGGAAATATTCTTCTGCCTGCCGAATACGTCGCAGAAGGCAAGACGGATAAATTTTACATCTTCTTCGCAGATATACTGCATGACTTCTTCTCTTGAATACTTCATTCTATCCTACCTACTTTCTTTTTAATTTGCCACATACATCTGTGTATACGGGTTTTTGCTGTCGGGCGTCACCACCGTAAATGGGGCGGATAATATCTCGTTCACATCGTATCCGAACAGATCGCAGAATTCGGACACATAAGGCTTCAATTCTTCCAGATCTTTCGAGCCGGCCGGCCGGGCCGTAACCTGATCCGGGAATTTTATATCTCTGCAGTCGGAGCGCAGGAACATTTTGCCCCCGTGCATCCCGGTGCAGGGAAAAAATCCGACGATTCTGTCGTCTTTCGCTTCGAGACCGAGGACGACGATAAGGCCGCCGGCCTGGTATTCGCCGAGAAAACTTCCTGCAGTCCCGCCGATAATCATCACGGGGATTTTCCCTTTATATTCTTTCATATGGATGCCGGCGCGGTATCCCGCATTGCCTCTGACAAAGATCTTTCCTCCGCGCATAGCATAACCTGCGGCGTCGCCGATGCTCCCCTTCACGATGATTTTTCCTTCATTCATCGTATCGCCGACGGCATCCTGCGCATTGGCGTTGACTGTGAGACATGCGCCGTTCAGGTATGCGCCGAGAGCATTTCCGGCGATCCCTTCGATGGCGATATCTTTGTCTGACATTCCCGCAGCGATAAAACGCTGGCCGCAGCATCCGGTCAGTGTAAAGCGCCGTTCGTCTTTGCGGAGCGCATCGTTTAATTCCTTATGACTAAGGTTAGCAGCATCTATTTTCATAATACTATATCACACCTCCAAAGTATTTCCGTGCAATTTGGGGAAAAAGATATCGATTATCTGCAAATATCGCTTCGTATTATCGTTCTCCCGCATGAAAAATTCCGAGGATTTCCAGTTCTTTGTCGGTCAGTCCGATGCCCCGGAGCATCAGACGGTTGCCGCGCAGCGCTTCGATAGAGTTGATTCCCATGCCTCCCATCAGTTCCTTGATTTCGTACCGCCACGCATTCATCAGATGGATCAGGCGACGGCTTCCTGTATCGGGATCGAGGCGTCTTACCAGTTCCGGCTGCTGTGTTGCTATGCCCCAGTTGCATTTTCCGCTCTGGCAGGTTCGGCAGAGATGGCAGCCGAGAGCTAAGAGCGCGGCGGTGGCGATGTAACAGGCATCCGCACCCAGAGCGACCGCTTTGACCACGTCCGCCGCGGAGCGAATCGAGCCTCCGGCGACAAGAGAGATATTGTTTCGGATACCTTCATCCCGAAGCCGCTGATCTACTGCGGCGAGGGCGAGTTCCACAGGGATGCCGACATTATCGCGTATCCGGGTCGGCGCTGCGCCTGTGCCGCCGCGGAAACCGTCGACGGCGATGATGTCGGCGCCGCTTCTGGCGATGCCGCTGGCGATCGCCGCGATATTGTGAACGGTTGCGACTTTTACGATGACCGGTTTTTTGTACTCTGTAGCTTCCTTCAGGGAAAATACCAGCTGCCTTAGGTCTTCGATGGAATAGATATCGTGATGCGGCGCCGGTGAAATTGCATCGGAGCCTTCCGGAATCATTCTGGTGCGGGACACGTCTCCGATGATCTTCGCACCGGGAAGATGGCCGCCGATGCCGGGTTTTGCTCCCTGACCCATTTTGATCTCAATCGCCGCGCCGGCGTTGAGATAATCCTCATAAACCCCGAATCGTCCGGAAGCCACTTGAACGATCGTGTCTTCGCCATAGCAGTAGAAGTCTTCGTGCAGACCTCCTTCACCGGTATTATACAGAATGCCGAGTTCCGATGCGGCGCGTGCCAGAGAGGCGTGGGCGTTGTAGCTGATAGATCCGTAACTCATGGCGGAGAACATGACGGGCATGGATAATTCGATCTGAGGCGGCAGGCAGCATTTTAATCTGCCATTTTCATCGCGCTGAATTTTCTCCGGCTTTTTTCCGAGAAATACCCGGGTTTCCATGGGCTCGCGGAGAGGATCGATGGGCGGATTTGTCACCTGAGAGGCGTTGATCAGAATTTTGTCCCAGTATACCGGCATCGGCTTCGGATTGCCCATGGAGGACAGAAGCACGCCGCCGCTGCCTGCCTGCTTGTAGATTTCCTTTATCGTGTCGTTCTGCCAGTTCGCGTTTGCCCGCAGCGTGCAGTCACTTTTTACGATCTTCAGCGCTCTGGTCGGGCAGAAAGATACGCAGCGCTGGCAGTTTACACACTTTGTTTCATCTTCTGTTAAAATATTTTTTTTTGCATCGTAGCGATGCACACCGTTGGCGCATTGCTGTTCACAGACTCTGCAGCCGATACAGCGGCTGTCGCTGCGAATCACTTCAAATTCGGGATATATAAATTCTATACTCATCAGTACGCACCGTCCTTTACTTGAATGATAACAGGTTCGCCGCCTGCGGGCGCCCAGATATTTTCCGCGTCCGGTTCCATCGCGCGGATCGCCGCTTCTTCGCTGGCGATAAATACTTTATCGTCTTTTTCGCCGACCACCATGGAACGAAGCTTCAGACGGTCGTTCAGGGCCATCAGGCCGCCGCTGTAGCCGAGGACGATAGAAAACGGACCGGTGATCAGAAGGCTCGGGAAAAGAGTGCGCAGGTAGATATGTTTCTCTTTGTCTTCGAGATCGGTTTTCTCTTCAATCGTGCTCCAAAACGGTGCGGCTGTCACGCTGGCGGCTTCTCCGAGAGTCAGTCCCTGTACGCGGATGAGGTAATCCATAATATAGGTGATGACTTCGGTGTCGGTCTGCAGCGTGCATTTATATCCGAACATTTCGATGAAGCGGCGGTTGGCGTCGTAGGATGAAATTTCACCGTTATGAACGACGGAATAATCGAGCAGCGTAAACGGATGCGCGCCTCCCCACCAGCCGGGCGTATTCGTAGGGTAACGGCCGTGTGCCGTCCAGGAATAGGCCTCGTATTCTTCCAGTCTGTAAAAAACGCCTACGTCTTCAGGAAATCCTACCGCTTTAAACGTCCCCATATTTTTGCCGCTGGAAAATACGTAGGCTCCCTTCATTTCAGCGTTGATTTTCATGACGGTACGGGCTACAAATTCTTTTTCATCCAGCTGTGCTGAGATGAGAACGGATTTTAACGGAGCGACAAAATATCTCCAGATAATCGGTTCGTCGGTGATCGCCGGAATTTTGCGGGTTGGAATAATTTCCGACTGGACGATTTCGAAGTGTTCCTTTAAAAATGCTTCGCAGTTTTTTCGCGTAGTCCGTTCATCGAAAAACATGTGCAGCGCATAGAAATCTTTATATTGGGGATAGATTCCGTATCCTGCGAATCCTCCGCCCAGTCCGTTGGAACGGTCGTGCATCGGTCTCATCGCATCGGTGATTTTCTCGCCGGACATTTTATTTCCTTCTCTGGAGATAACGGCGGCGATAGCGCAGCCGGAGGGGATTCGTACCTGACCTTCTATTTTCATATTGTTTCCTTTCCTTTCAGAGAGATCGAAAAAAGAAAAGACGCTCATTTCGGTACAGAACGGACTGTACTGAAATGAACGCCTTTGCTCATTTGTCAGTAATATACACCGAGGTCTGCGTTTTGTCAAGAATAAAACACTGGAATTTGAAGACCGGCAGAATGGGAAAGAAAAAATGAAAAAGGGGGTTGACAAAATCCGCCTGACAGGTGTTTAATACAAGAAGCGAAGGCAACGGCGTCTTTGAGTGGTGAGCTCAAAGACGTTTTTTGCTTTTTGGAAATGAATTCCGAAGGCGGCGGATCCGCACGCGAGTCGTAAAATCCGGCGAGGTCTCCGAAGCAGGTGCGTTGAGAAACGCTGCCGTCCCGGTGAAAAAAGAAAAAGGATTGGTAAAGCGAAGAAAGGCAAAGGCGTCTTTCATGTTGTTGATATACATGAAAGACGCCTTTGTCTTTTTTATCAGAGAAAAAGGAGAAAAAATTATGGGAACTGTATCAGAATATTTCGGCAGTCTGGTTTTTGACGACAGAGTGATGAAAGCAACTCTATCCAAAGAGGTCTATGATTCTCTGAAGACGACGATCGACGAGGGCACAGAGCTGGATATCGGCGTTGCCAATGCGGTGGCGGCTGCGATGAAGGACTGGGCGGTCGCCAGAGGAGCGACACATTTCACACATTGGTTTCAGCCTCTTACCGGAATTACGGCGGAAAAGCACGACAGCTTTATTTCACCGTCTCCGGACGGCGGAGTGATTATGGAATTCTCAGGAAAAGAACTCATCAAAGGGGAACCGGACGCATCTTCCTTTCCCAGCGGCGGTCTGCGTGCGACTTTTGAAGCGAGGGGCTATACTGCGTGGGATCCGACTTCCTATGCCTTTATCAAGGGAAAAACTCTCTGTATTCCTACGGCATTCTGTTCTTACGGCGGGCATGCGCTGGATAAAAAGACGCCTCTGCTTCGTTCGATGGAGGCGCTCAACAGACAGGCGCTGCGCATTCTCCGCCTGTTCGGCAATGATACCGCAAAATGTGTCCGTTCTTCCGTAGGTCCGGAACAGGAATATTTCCTCATAACGAAGGAAATGTACGATCAGCGCCCCGATCTGCGATTTACCGGCCGCACGCTGTTCGGTGCGAAGCCGCCCAAAGGGCAGGAGATGGATGATCACTATTTCGGCGTGATTAAGCCGCGGGTGGCGGCATTTATGAAAGAGCTGGATGACGAGCTGTGGAAACTGGGGATTCTGGCAAAGACAGAACACAACGAAGTCGCTCCCGCCCAGCATGAGCTGGCGCCTGTCTATACCACGACAAATATCGCGACAGATCATAATCAGCTGACGATGGAAATTATGCAGAAGGTGGCGGCCAAACACGGCCTCGTGTGTCTGCTCCATGAAAAACCTTTCGCGGGAGTGAACGGCAGCGGCAAACACAATAACTGGTCCATCGCTTCCGATACGGGTCAGAATCTGCTTTCTCCCGGAGAGACTCCTTATGAAAACGCCCAGTTCCTCCTGTTTTTGTGCGCGGTAATCAAGGCGGTGGACGATTATCAGGATCTGCTGCGCATTTCTGTAGCCACCGCGGGAAACGATCACCGGCTGGGAGCGAATGAAGCGCCTCCCGCTGTGGTTTCCGTCTTTCTCGGAGACGAATTGAATGCGGTACTCGAGGCGATTGAAAACGACGCCCCATACCGGGAAACGGAGAAGACGCAGATGAAGCTCGGCGTCGATGTGCTCCCGAAATTCAACCGCGATACTACCGACCGCAACAGAACTTCGCCTTTCGCTTTTACCGGCAATAAGTTCGAGTTCCGCATGCTGGGATCCTCCAACAGTATCGCCTGCGCCAATATCATGCTGAACAGCGCTGTAGCTGAAAGTCTCAGAATTTATGCTGACCGTTTGGAACAGGCGGAGGATTTTGAAAGTGCGCTTCATGAGATGATTCAAAAAACGATCCGGGATCACAAACGTATCATTTTTAACGGCAATGGATATGACGAAAGCTGGATCAAGGAAGCGGTTGAAAAACGCGGACTTTTAAACTTGCGTACTACACCGGATGCAGTGCCTCATATCCTTGATAAGAAGAATGTCGATATGCTGACGCTTCACGGTGTATTTTCCGAGGCGGAGATCCGATCCCGCTACGAGATCACACTGGATAATTACTGTAAGACGGTGAGAATTGAGGCGAATACGATGGCGGACATGGCCAAGACACAGATTGCTCCTGCGGTCGAGGCCTATGCCGCAGATGTGGCGAGAGCTGCGACTGCAAAGAAAAGTCTCGTTCCGGATATCAGCTGCGCTTATGAAATCGGGCTGGTGAAGAAGCTCTCCGCTCTGACGGATCGTATTTCGGTACAGGCGGAAAAATTGGAAGAGGCTCTCATGGCGCTTCACGGAACCGAGGATGTGGCGGTGGAATCCGCGGTCATACGCGATACCGTTCTCACCGGGATGAGTGAGCTGAGAGTCGCCTGCGATGAGGCGGAGACTCTTACAGCTAAGAGTTACTGGCCGTTTCCGATATATGCGGATCTGCTGTTCGGGGTCAGGTAGAAGAAAAGGAGAAAGGTATGCGGTTTACAAAAATGCACGGTCTGGGCAACGATTATCTGTATGTTTACGGCCCGGTACCGGAAAATATCGGGGAATTGTCTGTAAAGCTGTCCGACCGCAACTTCGGCGCAGGTTCGGACGGAATGATTTATATTTCTCCATCGGAGAGAGCCGATTTTAAAATGCGTATCTTCAACGCCGACGGAAGCGAAGCGAAAATGTGCGGAAACGGTATACGCTGTGTGGGAAAGTATGTTTTTGACAAGGGGTATACGAACAGAACTCATCTGAGGATCGAAACTCTGTCCGGACTCAGAGAACTGGACCTGCAGATTGCGGGGGGCAAGGTAAAAAGCGTGATCGTCGGCATGGGGAAAGCTGCGGTGGGGGATGATATCGCTTTCCGCGCGGGAGACGCGGATATCGTATGCACGCCTGTGTCCGTGGGAAATCCCCACGCGGTCATCTTTGCCGATGACGTCGAAGAAATTCCTCTGACCGTGCTGGGTCCGCAGATCGAACATCACGAGAATTTTCCCGGAGGGGTGAATGTGGAGTTCGTTCAGGTTCTCTCTGAAAAAGAGCTGCGCATGCGCGTATGGGAGCGGGGCAGCGGTGTAACGATGGCATGCGGGACCGGAGCGTGCGCCAGTGCGGCAGCGGCTGCAGCGAGGGGGTACTGTGAATATGATACTCCGGTGTCGGTTCACCTGGACGGAGGAACACTGAAGATTCAGATCGCCCGAAACGGAGCCGTGACCATGGCCGGTCCGGCGGAAATTGTTTATGAAGGAGAGATTGCGATATGATTACTCCCAATATGCATTATGCGGATTTAAAGGATTCTTATCTGTTCTACAACATCGCTCAGAAGACGAAAGCGTATCTTGAAGCGAATCCGTCAGAGCATCTGTGCCGCATGGGGATCGGTGATGTATCCCTGCCGCTCTGCGATGCCGTGATCCGCGCTTTACATGAGGCCGTCGATGATCAGGCGGCGCCGGAACGTTTTCACGGCTATATGCCGGAATGCGGAGCGCCGTTTCTGAGGGAGGCGGTCGCCGGCTATTATGAGAGAAGGGGGGTCGTGCTTTCTGCCGACGAAATCTTCGTATCCAGCGGAGCCAGTGATGAACTCGGCGATATCCTCGATTTGTTCGACAGGAAAAGCAGCGCTCTGGTCATCGAACCGGCGTATCCTGCTTATGTGGACGCTAACGTGATGGCGGGGAGAAAAATCGTTCGCCTGACTTCCGGAGAGGAAAACGGATTCCTGCCGGAACCGCGGGAGGACATCGAAGCGGATCTCCTCTACATCTGTTCGCCGAACAATCCTACCGGTGCGGTTTTCAGCCGTGATCAGCTTCAGGCATGGGTGGATTTTGCAAATCGAAAGGGTTCGATTATCCTGTTTGACGCTGCCTATGAGGCTTTTATAGAGGATGAAACTCTGCCGCACAGTATTTTTGAGATAGACGGAGCGAAAACCTGTGCTGTTGAGATTTGTTCTCTCTCCAAAACGGCGGGATTCACCGGAACACGGCTGGGCTATACCGTCGTGCCGAAGGAGCTGGAGCGGAGCGGTATGAATCTGCATGATATGTGGATGCGCAATCGCACGACTAAGACAAACGGCGTCTCTTATATCATCCAGAAAGGTGCAGCGGCTGTCTTCACACCGGAGGGACAGCGGCAGATTCATGAGAATATCGGAGTATACAAGAAAAATGCAAAGGTACTGATGGATGCGCTGGATCAGCTGGGAATCTGGTACTGCGGAGGAAAAAATGCTCCGTATATCTGGATGAGATGTCCGGGGAACATGGACAGCTGGGAATTTTTTGATTATCTGTTAAACGAAGCACAGATTATAGGCACGCCGGGAGAGGGCTTTGGTGCATGCGGTCAGGGATATTTCCGGTTTTCCTCTTTCGGAAGTCCGGAGGATACGCGCGAAGCGGCGCAGCGTCTGATCAGACTGCTGGAAAAATAGGAACGCAGAGAAAGAAGTGATAAAGATGCGTGATTATAAGGAAGAATTTGAAAACAGAGTGCAGTTTATCAGGTCTGTATTGGCAGACAGCGGCGCAGAAGGCATCGTGTACGGCAATAGCGGAGGAAAGGATTCCGCCTTAACCGGTATTCTCTGCAAGGCCGCCTGTGAAAATACGACGGGCATCATTCTGCCGTGTACGGCGAAACGCAATTACACTCAGGATGCGGCGGATGCCCGGACCGTTGCGGAAGAGTATGGCATCGAGATACGCACGGTGGATCTGACGCCGGTCAAAGAAGCGGAAATCCGCGCTCTGCAGGAGGTGACTCCGCTGAATGAGGCTGCGCTGTCCAATATGGCGCCCCGCCTCAGAATGCTGACTCTGTATGCGGTGGCCGCAGCGGAAAACAGACTGGTGGCGGGTACAGGCAATCGGAGTGAGGCTTATGTGGGCTACTTCACAAAATGGGGTGACGGCGCTTATGATTTCAATCCCATCGGCGATCTGACCGTCACCGAAGTTTATGAATTTCTCAGGTATTTAAATGCCCCGGGATGTGTCATCGACAAGGCCCCTTCCGCAGCCCTGTTTGACGGTCAGACGGATGAAGCGGAGATGGGAATGACCTATGCGGAACTGGATTCCTATCTTTTGGGAGGAACGATTGCAGAGGACAAAAAGCAGATCGCTGATCGGATGCATCGAAAGAGCGAGCATAAGAGAAGCGGGGTTCGTTCTTTCGCCGGCGGCCAGAGGATGGAGCGATAAAAACAGGCGAATCTGCCGGTCTGTACAGACAAGACTTCGATAGACAAGTGAAAGAATAAAACAGACGCCGACGGTGAATTCGACGGAAAGGACGCAGCGTTTCGCGGATATCTTCTGCCGGCGTGAATAAAGTTGATATTGGTAAAAAGTATGGAAAAAGCCCCTTTCTGACCGGCCTTCTATCGTTAGATTTTCGGATCTGACGCGGGAGCCGGTTCGGAAGGGGCGTTTATGTTTTCTGTCGACGGTAGTTCCTCTATATCAGCAGACGGATATTTTTTCCGTCCCCTTCGATGAGCCCGTCTTTTTTCATGTGTTTCAGCTCCCGCGTCATGGCGCTGCGGTCTACGCACAGATAGTCGGCCAGGGTGGTCATACTGTACGGCAGCTGAAAATCATTTGTGCCGATAACTGCGGAGAGCTGGTAAAAATAATTGACCAGTTTTTCGCGGATCGTTCTCTGGCTGAGAATATTCACTCTCGCGCTCAGCGTGCTCGTCTTTTTGGACATGAGCTCCAGCAGATTCGAAATCAGCGCGGTATGGCAGCTGCAGGCGTTTTCGCACTGCCTCTGAATGTGTTCGTTGGGGATAAAGGCGATTTTGGCGGGCTTGAGACACTTTGCGGTAATGGTGTCATTTTCTTCGGGCGTATAGGAATACAGCCGCCCAAACATTTCATTTTTTTCGATGATTTCCAGAATGCTTTTTCTTCCGTTGAAATCAATCCGTGAGATTTCCACGGATCCGCTGAGCACGATACCGATGTCATGATGGTAATATTTTCGGATGTCCAGCTCCTGTTCTCCATTCAGCGACACGAAAGAGGTCTGGAAGCAGCTCATCATGCGCCGGCAGTCCTGATCGGTGATGTGGTCGAAAAGTGGGATCTCAGAAAAATTCATAAAAACCTCCTGTACTGTTGCATATGCAACAGCTTATCTGTGATATTATGGTATCATAAAAACAGCTGAAAGAGAGCAATATTATGAAAATTTACCCCGGTTTGTAGGAGATTCGCATCTGTTTTTTTCCGGATCGTATGCTATAATATGGGGAAGATACCGCAGAAGCAGAAAAGATGGGAAAATTATATTTAACGTTGAAAGGAGATAAGAATTATGGCTAAGTTTGTATGTCAGGTATGCGGTTACGTTCACGAGGGCGATCAGGCTCCGGAAAAATGTCCGGTATGCGGAGTTCCTGCAGAAAAGTTCAAGGAAATGAAGGGCGAAATGGAATGGGCCGCAGAGCATGTGGTAGGCGTTGCAAAGGATGTAGATGAAGATATCAAGGCTGATCTGAGAGCCAACTTCGAAGGCGAATGTACAGAAGTGGGCATGTATCTGGCTATGGCGAGAGTCGCTCACAGAGAAGGTTATCCTGAAATCGGTCTCTACTGGGAGAAGGCAGCATGGGAAGAAGCAGAGCATGCTGCGAAGTTCGCTGAACTGCTGGGCGAAGTAGTAACTGACAGCACGAAGAAGAATCTGGAACTGCGCGTGGAAGCGGAATACGGCGCTACAGCAGGTAAGACAGATCTGGCAGTCAGAGCAAAGAAAGCAAATCTGGATGCGATCCACGATACTGTTCACGAAATGGCAAGAGATGAAGCGAGACACGGTAAGGCGCTGAAGGGGTTACTCGAAAGATACTTCGGATAAGTCGTCTGTCGGCTCATCGCATTCTGCGGAAGGGGAAACCGGAAACGGGTTCCCCTTCTTCGTCGTTTTTGACAAAATATTCAGCTTCGATTTGTGTCGTTTTTTGGCGATATTTGTACAACAGCCTTGATTGAAGGGGTGATTTTTCAGATGTTAAAATTTATTGCACAAGGAGGTTGATATGAAAAACTACGGCAGGTTCTTTAACGAAAGAAATGAAAAACACAAATTGACCGCCGTCATTCTCTTAACTGCAGGGATTATAACTTTTGTTGCTGTACTGCACACGGTTCGCGTGATTATCCGTGAATCGGGAGGTGCGCTGGAAAGGGACGCGCAGATCGTGGCAAGCCTCTTTAGTTTATGCGGTATCATTTTGCTGACGGCTTTGATTTTATTCTTTGTCTGGAATGTCCGGATCGCGGCAAAATTTGAAATCTGCAGAATGGGAGCGGAGCTGGACCGGGAAAAAATCGCCAATCAGGCCAAAAGTGATTTTCTGTCCGGCATGTCTCACGAGCTTCGAACGCCGATGAACGCTATCGTGGGACTGACGACACTGGCCAGAAGATCTGTGGGAGATGAACAGAAGACGACGATGTATCTGCGGAAATTGGAAATTTCCACGTCATATATGTTGTCTCTGATCAACGATATCCTTGAGATGTCCAGAATTGAAAGGGGAAAAATGACGCTCTACCAGATTCCTTTCGATTTTTATGAGGTTGTGGAAGCGGTAGACGCGATGATGTGTCAGATCAGCGGTGAAAAACAGCAGCATTTTGAAATGGATATCAGAGTAGAACATCATCAGATTATCGGGGATAAAGTACGGCTCCAGCAGATCATCATAAATCTGCTGAATAATGCGGTGAAATATACCGGCACAGGGGGACGGATCCGTTTGGAAATCGAGGAACGGAAGATGGAAGACGGAAAGGTATGGCTGTATGTAGAAGTTTCTGATACGGGAATCGGCATCCGTCCGGAAGATCAGGAGCGGATCTTTGAACCGTTTGAAGAGGCGGAGGGAAAAGAGCGGGGCGATGCGTTTGCCGCCGGAGGAACAGGTCTGGGACTCAGTATCTGCCGCGATCTTCTCCGTCGGATGGGCAGCGAGATTCACGTGCAGAGTGTGCCGAATCAAGGATCTGTTTTTTCTTTTGAAGCGGCATTTGAATGTGCGGAGAGCGAACTTTTTCCGGAGGATGAAATCCCGCAGGGGACCTGGGATTTGAGCGGAAGACGTTTTCTGGTAGCTGAGGACAATGAAATGAATCGGAATATGCTGATCGACCTGCTGATGGACGAAGGGGTGGAATGCGATCCTGCGGAGGACGGACTGGAGGCTCTTCAGATGTTTGAAAAATCGAAGCCCGGTACTTATGACGCGGTGTTGATGGATATTCAGATGCCGCGGATGGACGGTCTGAAAGCCACGTCGAAAATCCGGACTTCCGCTCACGCTGATGCGGCGGTGGTTCCGGTGGTGGCCATGTCGGCCTACGCTTTTACCGAGGACATCGAAAAAAGCCGGCAGGCGGGGATGGATGAATATATTACGAAACCGATTAATATTGTCGAATTGTGCAAATTGCTGAATCATCTCATTGCATTGCACGCGAAAGGGGCTTGATTTTCCGGCTGATTATGCAAATGCATAAAAAACACATAAATATTTTAAATTTTAGCATTTAACTTTCAAATGATTAGTGTTAGAATAAGGTGAAACTATTTTTTATCGAGAGAAAAATAATTTATAGGGGGAATTTGAAATGCAGGGTAATGCAGGTGATATGAAATATCTGGCGGTATTCTATGATATGATGCGCAAGTATCAGGAGTCCTGTAAGGAGAGTCTGGGCGACTACAGTTTTACTCCGAATGAAACGTCTATGATGATTTTTATGCTGGAACATCCGGAGGTGGATACGGCGAAGGAAATCGCCGTAAATCTGGGGATTTCTCAGTCGCTGATCTGCCGTTCCGTGGATTCTCTGACGAGGAAAGGATTTCTGAGCACAGAAAAGGACAAGAAGGACCGCAGAGTGAATCATCTCACGCTCAATATCGAGGACAAGGAGCTGGAGCAGACCCTCGGCAAAATGAAGCGCAATTTTCTTGAACGGATGACAGACGGCGTAACGGAAGACGAGCTGACCGTATTTCAGCAGGTCGTCGATAAAATGGCGGACAATATCGGTATCCGTACCGATCGTCTCGGCTGAAAAAGCAGACAGCTGTACCGACAGAAGAAATCATTCTTCTGGATCGCGTACGGCTGTTTTTATTTTTTGCGCGGAATTTCGGCGCGGCGGTATCTTTGCAATGGCGTCAGATTTGCCGGCGGGCTGCGGGAAGAGCGGCATTCTGCCCGAGAAAAGTTCCAAAAGGAACAGGAGCGCGGCGGCGTACATATATTGACAGAGTAAGCAGCAATCCGTGTCAGCAAGAGTCTCAGTTTGTATCGGAAAATGAGGTGAAAACCATGTCAGTCAAAGAGTACAGTCTGAAACGGGACGGCGACCAAAAAGTATCCGCCGATTTTCGCGTCAGAGAGTTTCGCTGCAAAGACGGCAGCGATAAAATCCTTCTGTCGCCGGAGACGGTGAAAATTATCCAGTCCGTCCGGGATTATTTCGGAAAACCGGTGACGATCAATTCGGCTTACCGGACTCCTCAGTACAATAAGAAAGTTGGCGGCGCTTCCAACTCTCAGCATGTCAAAGGCACCGCCTGCGATATCGCTGTGAAGGATGTGCCTCCGAAAGCAGTGGCCGCTTATCTGGAGGCTTTTTTTCCAAAGACGGGAATCGGCCTTTACGGAAGTTTTGTCCATGTGGATACCAGAGGTTACGCAGTCCGCTGGAAAAATACCGGCAGCAATACAGTGAAAGCTTTCGGGCTCGGAAAAATTTATGAAAAATATCGTGCGCAAAAGAATGAGAATAACGAAAACGATGGAAAAGAGGAAGAGGAAATGACACAGGCACAGTTTGATAAAATGTTAGATAATTATTTCGCCAGACTGGCAGAAAAAAAGCCCAACGACTGGTCGGAAGAGGACAGAAAATGGGCCGAGGAAAATAAGATTATCCAAGGCGATCCCGACGGCAGTAAAAGATACGGTTCTTTCATCACCAGAGAAGAAGCGGCGGCTATGATTCACAGGGCCGTGGAGAAGCTGGAAGAAAAAAAATAAAACGTTTTTCACCGATGTGACGGCGTTTTCTGAAATATGGCCTGTCCTTAATCGCGCTGTGATGTAACGCTTCCGTTTTCAGATATCCAGCGAAGAAAGCGGAGAGAATGACGAGACCGGACCCGATCCTCGGATTTGAAGAGGGATCAGATTTAAGTTCTGATCCGGTGAAAATCGGAGATGCGGGCCCGGTCTTTTTTTGCGGCCGGCTGCGGCTCTAAGAGGGATATTTCAGATGCAGCAGCTCTTCATTGAGACCTTCGGCGTAGGAAATCTGACGGATGGTAAATCCTTCGTAGCGGTAGATCAGATCGTCCGGCACCAAAAGTTCCGCGGCAAAGCGATTGGCTTCCTTTTCTGTTTTTGAGGTGAGAAGCAACGTTTTGTTCCGGATAAAATAACAGTTTTGTTTCCGGTGAAGCACCGCGTGACCTAATTCGTGTGCCATCACCATTGTGCGTTCGTTATCCGGCAGTTCCTGATTCAGAAAGATATACCGGTGATTTTTCAGAAACATATAACAGCCGTCGCAGCCCGGACTTCCGATTTGTACTTCTATATTTAACGCTTCGGCAATTTCAAAAGGGTTGCGGGTCTGATATTTTTTTATGAGCCGCTGAACGGTCCGGCAGATAATATCGTTCAAATGATACACCTCTTTTCGGGTGAATATTTCCATATTATATATTCGACAGGGATATCAGATTCTTCTCCGGAAGGAGTCCCGGCAGGTGAGATTCCGGCCTTTTGGGATCCCGTCGGGTGTCCGGTCATTTGGACGGCCTTCCGCCTGATCTGCCGTCCGCAGATGCGGAAATTCGGCGCTGCATTATGAATTCTCAAGCCCTGTCAGGGTTTTTATCAGTTTTGTTTTTATATGGATTGTACTTTTCTTTATTTATGATTTTAAGTCTTTTCAGAGCGATTTCCAGTTCTTCGCGGAAAAGTTCCGCTGATTCCGGGGATAGGGGTTCACCGTCATAGCTGGCGGGACCATCTTCTCCTGAAGAAAGTTTTTCCATAATATTGTTGAGATCTCTTGCGATATCTTTTCTGTCTCTTTCGCTGAGGCTGCTGTTTTCGCTTTTCTCTCCTTTTGTCAGATATTCGATGGGAACGGAAAAATAATCCGCGAGTTTCTGCAGAATCGCCATACTGGGCGAGCTGGTCTTCCATTTTGAAGAAGCGCCGTTGCTGATGCCGATATCTTTTTCCATTTTTCCCTGTGTAACGCCCTTTTCTTTGCATAGGTGTTTGACTCGTTCAAGTAATGTCATGGTCGCCTCCATAAAATGTAAAAACTTTCAGTAAACTTGTTGACAAACAGAAAACTTTCAGTATAATGAAAAATGAAAACGGAAAGAATTCAGCAAAATACAACAAGAAACGAGTGATTTTGTAAAATATTCAGTTAATTAGGTAAATCAATCATAGAATATTTTCAGCGCTCTGTCAATGCGATTGTTGGATTTTAGTGGAAAGGAGGTTGAATGATGAAAGGCATCACAGAGATTTTAAAAAATCTCAGAAAAATACGTTCGGAGATGGAGGGACTGGAACTTCTGATTGAGGATATATCGAAGACGACGGTAACAGACGTCGTTTCGGGGTCCTCCTGCGAATTTCCTTATACCGCCAGGCGGTTTTCCATCACCGGCGTGGATATGGAGAGGCTGAACGAAGTGACGCTGAAACTGGTAAAGAAACGGTCGGAATATGCGGCGCAGCTGGAACAGGCGGAAAGATTTCTGGAGGATGTTCCGGATCCGGAGATGCGGAATATTCTTCGGCTCAGATATGAGCTGGGAATGTCCTGGGTGAAGATCGGATTTAAATGTGACAGCACGGAAAGCGCTGTCCGTATGAAGGCGGAAAGATTTTTAAATAAAATGGAGCAGTGTTCAACATGTTCGTTTGAAAGATGCTAACATGGTATTTGTCAGAAGTGGATGACAAGCGAATCTTTTTCAAATCTCTTTTGGACATCGGAAACGGATACCGGCAAAACCCTGCTGCATTTGCGGCAGGGTTTTTATTATCGGCGAAAGGGGGAGATCGGATGGGCTAAATAAGAAAAACACCGGTCGGAGGGAGTATCTCCGCCGGAAAAGAACGACGGGAAAGGAAGGATTAGGTAATGGTAAATGAAATTATAACGGGCGTATCGGAAAAGATACAGTCTTCTTTCGGTGAAGGGTATCCCGTTTACCGGAATGAGCGGGATCGAGGTGAGGACAGTCCCTGTTTTATCGTTTCTGTACGATCTCCTTCAGTGATTATGTATGTTGGGGGACGCAGAAAGATGACCGTCCCGTTGGACGTCGGCTATTTTCCGGCGGAAGCCGGCAGCAGCGAGGAGATGCTCGATACGGCGGAGAAGCTGCTGGACGCCTTGGAATATATTGCGCTGAAAGAAGAAAACAGCGGCCTGCGGGGCAGCGCTGTCAGCTGGGAGATCGCTGAAGGAATGCTTCATTTCTATATCACGTACTGCGCGCTTCAGAAAAAAAGCGCAGATCTTGTCTATATGGAAGGAGCGGAGATAACCGCAGGAACGTCAAAAGACCGGCCGGGCACGGACGAGTGAGGAGTCCGTGAAATTCGCGGAAACAGTAAAGTTTGAAGAAGAAAAGCATTCTGACATTAAAAAGATATTACAGCAGCCGGAATCTGCTGACAGCGCTGTGGAATGAAGGATAGATCTGTTCTGTCGGAAGACGGAAAGCAGAACCGGCGGATTTATGAGAGGAGTGAACTAATTATGGCACTTGGAGGCGGAACATGGCTTACACAGAGTAAGGTTCTTCCGGGAAGTTATATCAATTTTGTATCTGCGGCAAAAGCGTCCGCGGCATTATCCGATCGGGGTACGGTGACGATGCCTGTGGAATTGAGCTGGGGACCGGAGGACCAGGTCTTTACGGTAGAGAGCGGAGATTTCCAGAAAAACTCTCAGGAGATTTTCGGATATGCGTATACCGATGAAAGGATGCAGATGATGCGGGAAATTTTTTCCCATGCGAAGACGGCGCATTTTTACCGCGTCAACAGCGGCGGCGTAAAGGCGTCCAATAAATTTGCCAGCGCCCGTTACAGCGGTACGAGAGGCAATGATCTTAAGATCGTAATCACAAAAAATGAGAATTACGCAGAGGAGACCAATAAAGTTTACGATGTCGCCACTTATCTGGGAACTTCCTGCGTCGATTTTCAACAGGGCGTACAGGAGATGGGGGATCTCAGAGACAATTCGTATGTCACCTTCCTGTCTTCCGCTTCGCTGGAACCTACCGCTTCTCTTCCGCTGACCGGCGGTACGGACGGAAGCACCGATGACGGCGGATATCAGAAATATCTGGACAAGATTGAATCTTATTCTTTCAATACGATGGGATGCGCCTGCACAGAAGAAACGGTTAAAGCATTGTTCGCGGCGTTTACAAAGAGGATGAGAGAGGAGAACGGCGTAAAGTTTCAGACGGTGCTCTTCCGTTATACAAAAGCGGATCATGAGGGCGTCATCTCGGTGGAAAACGGACTTGCAGCCGCTAAAGACGACGCGTCGCTGGTGTATTGGACCGCTGGAGCAGAAGCGGCGTGTGAGGTGAATCGAAGTCTTACGAACGTCACCTATGACGGTGAACTGGATGTAGACGCCGAATATACGCAGACGCAGTTGGAAGAGGCGATAAAGAGCGGAAAACTGATTTTCCACAAGGTCAACGATGAGATTCGTCTGCTGACAGATATCAACACCTTTGTAAGTGTCACCGATGAGAAATCGGCGGACTTTTCCAGCAATCAGACGGTTCGTGTACTGGACCAGATCGGCAACGATATCGCAGCTCTGTTCAACCGGAAGTATCTGGGCAAAGTACCCAATGATGAAGCAGGAAGGATCAGTCTTTGGAACGACATCGTAAAACATCACGAGCAGCTTCAGAGTATTCGAGCAATCGAGGGATTTTCAAGCAGCAATGTGACGGTGGAAATCGGCGATACAAAAAAATCCGTTTTGGTCACCGATTATGTGACGCCGGTCAATGCGATGGAACAGCTTTATATGACAGTGATTGTCCAGTAGAAAGGAGAAAGTGAGTATTATGGCAAATGTTATGACAGCGAAGGACGCGGTATCCGGTTCTCTGGCTGAGTGTTTCGTTACAGTGAATGATGAGCGCTATAATTTTATGCAGCTCATCAATTTTGAAGCGAAGTGGACGATGAACATCTCGGAAATTCCGATTCTGGGAAAGGTCTCCAAGGGACATAAGCCTTCCGGAGGCAGCGGTGAATTTTCCGGAACGATGCACTTCAACCAGTCGGTGATGAGGGAGCTCATGCTTCATTACAAGAATACAGGGGAAGTGTTCTATTTTGATGTTCAGGTTACTAATGAAGATCCTACGTCAGCAGTGGGACGTCAGACTGTTATTCTCAGAGACTGCCTGATCGAAGGAGGGATTCTGGCGAAATTTGACGCTGATGCGGAATATCTGGATGAAGAAATTTCCGGTACTTTTGAAGATTGGGACATGCCTGAGAAATTCAGCGGTCTCGACGGTATGCAGTAAGGAGTGAAGGATGAGTATGACACTGACCGCATTTTTAGCGGAAAACGCAGATCAGATTGAAAACGAAAAATATGTCGTCTCTCCCCGTTTTCGGGGAGAGGACGGGCAGCCGATCCCTTGGGAGATCCGCTGCATCTCCAGCGCGGAGGATGAGGCTCTGAGGAAGAGCTGTACGAAGAGAGTTCCTGTTCCGGGAAAGAAGAATCAGTTTACGATGGAGACGGATTTTAACCAGTATCTTGGAAAGCTTGCGGCTGCCTGCACGGTATATCCGAATCTTAACGATACGGTTCTGCAGGACAGCTACCGGGTTATGGGCGCGGATAATTTGCTCAAAGCCATGCTCAGCGCCGGAGAATTTGCCGCATTCGTAGAGAAGCTGCAGCAGATCTGCGGATTTGACAGCAGTCTGCAGGATCAGGTAGACGAAGCAAAAAACTGATCGAGGGCGGTGACAGTGAAGCGAATTTTGCATATTACTGCCTGCACGAATTTCACTTGCTGCCGTCCGATTTTCTGCAGCTGCCGCGGAGAGAAAAGGCATTTATCATCGCTGCAATTCAAGTGCGGGCAGAGAATGAAAGAAAAAAACAGAAAGAAATGGAACGAAAGTCTGCGCGGAGGAGGTGATGCGATATGGCGACGATGGAAACAACTTTCACACTTTACGACAGAGCATCCGCTCCGCTGAGAGAGATCAACCGCACGATCAGCGCCGTTATGGAAAATTATGAGAATCTTCAGGCGAAAATGGAGTACAGTATCGATCCCTCCGGTATTCGGAAAATGAATATGGAACTGTCGAAAACCGGAAAGGAATTTCTCTCTCTCGGAGAAAATATCCGGATCGCCTCGCAGGAAATGCAGAAAGGCGGATTCGGTTCCGGAAAACTGGCGAGCGGTCTAAAAAATCTGGCGTCGAAAATCGATGTTGCCGGCGGGATTAAAAAAGCAGTGGCGCTTTCCGACCGCATGATGGAGACCAGCAGCCGGCTGCGTCTGACGGTGGAAGACGAAGGTTCTGTCTCTGAACTGGAAAACAAGATTATGGCGTCCGCACAGCGGTCCCGAATGGCGTACTTCGATACTGCGGATGCAGTGGCGGAATTCAGTCGTAAAGCGGGAAGCGTTTTCGGCGGGGATACCGATCAGATGATCGCTTTTGTGGAACAGGCAAACAAACAGTTCACTTTGGGCGGCGCATCTGCGGAAGAGCAGAAGAGCGCGATGGAACAGCTGACGAACGCGATGGCGTCAGGAGTCCTGAAAGGAGAAGAACTCAGATCTGTCCTGGAAGCGGCTCCTGAAATCGGCCGGGCGATCGAAGACTATATGGGAATCGCGGAAGGATCGATTCAAAGCGTGGCGGATCAGGGAGTGGTCACCTCCGACGTCGTGAAGAACGCGCTTTTATCAGCGGCCGAAGGAACAGAGGAGCGCTTTGGGGCTATACCGAAAACCTGGTCGCAGATATGGACTTCGATGAAGAATCAGGCTCTCTCCGTCTTTTCTCCGATCCTGGCTAAGATGAATCAGGTGATGAACAGCTCTCAGTTTCAGCAAATCACGGCGGCGCTGATGACAGGACTGGCAGCGGTAGGAGGAATCGCATCTCAGATCTTCGGTATTATTGCCGGAATCGCATCGGTTATCGTGGACAACTGGTCTATGATCGGCCCGGCGGTTCTCGGCGCAGTCGCGGCCTTCGGCGCTTACCAGATTGCGGTAAACGCGGCTGCGGCGGCAACGAGAATCGCGTCCATGGCCACGGCTGTATGGGAGGCCGTACAGCGGGGGTTTAATGCGGTGATGGGTTTGAATCCGATTTTTCTGATCATTATCGCCGTCATCGCGCTGATCGCTGTTATCTTTCTTGTAGTTGCGGCGATAAACAAAGTACTCGGAACGTCATTTTCCGCTTTGGGCATAATCTGCGCCGCTGTAGTAACGGCGGGAGCTATCATCGGAAACCTGATCATCGGTTTGTTTAACGGGATCGTGCAGGCGCTTTGGACTATTTTCGTAGAACCGTTTTTCGGGATTGTAGAATGGATTCTCAACGTTGCAAATGGTGGGTTTGACAGTTTCGGAGATGCGGTTCTCAATTTGATCGGTAATATAATCTCATGGTTTCTGTCTCTGGGAAAGGTGGTCACAAAGATTATCGATGCTATCTTCGGTACGGATTGGACAGCGTCGCTGAGCAATCTGCAGGATGAGGTGCTCGCTTGGGGAAAAAATGAAAGTTCCATCACGCTGGACCGCAGCGCGCCTGAAATTTCCGAACGTCTGAATTATTCCGATCTCGCCAGAGGAGCTTATGACTGGGGCGATTCGAAGCAGAGTCAAATCTCGGACAAGCTTAAGAACGGCATGAGTTTCGACAATATTTCCGATCTGCTCAAAGGATCGGATCTCAGCCAATACGGGAATCTGGGTACAGGCGGCATTGCCGGTTCTGTCAATCCCGCAGGGCTCGCGGACGCTGTCAGCCAGACGGCGGAAAATACCGGATCTGCGGCGGAGAATACCGATCGGATCGCAGGGAGCGTGGAGATGTCCAACGAGGAGCTGCAGTGGCTTCGCGAGATCGCGGAGCGAGAAGTGATCAATCGCTATACGACAGCGGAAATCCGGGTGGAAATGAATAATAATAATACCATCGCTTCCGATATGGATATCGACGGTGTCGTCAGCCTTTTTGAGGCAAAAGTAGCAGAAGCGCTGGATATCAGTGAGGAAGGAGTGCACAACTGATGTATCAATTCTATATGGACGGTGTTCTGCTGCCGGTTACACCGAAATCTATGACGCTGAAGATCAGCAATCAAAATGAGACGATTACCCTGATTAATGAAGGCGAAGTAAATATTGCGAAACTTCCGGGACTGAGCAAGATTTCCTTTGAAGCGCTGCTTCCAAACCGGCTTTATCCCTTTGCGCTCTACAAAGACGGATTCCGGGGAGCGCAGTATTATCTGTCTCTTCTGGAAAAACTGAAGACAGACTGCAGATGCTTTTCCTTTGACGTGATCCGGACCGACAGCGGCGGAGAACTGCTGATGGAGTCGAATTCCATGGATGTCTCTCTGGAAACCTATGAGATCGAGGAGGACGCGGAGGAATACGGCACAGATATATCGGTAAAAATCGAACTGCTCCAGTACCGCACGTACGGTACCAAGAAGATCGAATTTAAAAAGAAAGACGGGCAGACTTCAGCTGTGGTATCTGCGCAGCGGGACGCTTCTGCAAAGGAAAAGAAAGATACTTATACTGTTAAAAACGGCGACTCTCTGTGGGGGATCGCCAGGACAGAATTGGGAGACGGCGGCAGATTTCGGGAAATCTATACTTTAAATGCAGATACGATCGAAGCAGAGGCGAAAAAACGAGGCCGTTCCAGTTCCTCTGAAGGTCATTGGATATATCCGGGATCTGTACTGAGGCTGCCGTCATAGGAGGTAATATGGGAAAATATGTATGGCCTTGTCCGCAGTACAGCCGGATATCCAGTAAATTCGGGACCCGTACCTGTCCTTTTCACGGCAAAGAGCATCACGACGGCATTGATCTCGCCGCAGCATCCGGTACGCCGATTCTTGCTGCAGCATCCGGTACAGTGACCCGGGCGGGAAAAAACGGCGGATATGGAAATTATGTAAGCATTGATCACGGCGGCGGTGTGATGACCTTTTACGGTCATTGCAGGGAAATCTACGTAAAAAAAGGACAGTCTGTAACCGGAGGACAAAAGATCGCCGCCGTGGGCACGACCGGAAGTTCCACGGGAAATCACCTGCATTTCGGGGTGCATGTAAACGGAGCATCGAAAAATCCTCAAAATTATGTGAGTCCGTCCGATACCGCAGCCAATTATGCGGGAAATTCCTCTTCAAAAAATCAAGAGAACGTGACGGACGGAACCTCGGCCGGGGCGGGTGGGCCGCAGGCTTCAAAAGAGATCACCACAGTGGTGATCAAATCGGTAACCGGCGCAGCCGGATCACATAAAAGCGAACTCCCCTCTGCCGAAGCATTTCTTCAGAACGGCGCTGAAATTCTGATTCAGAATAACCAGCAGATTGTTCAGAATCCCTGCGTGGAGGGAGAGATCGTCTGGGAGACCTCGAGAAAGGGGTCTCCCGCTTCTTTAAAGTTCACCGTGGTGAAAGATGATACGCTCAGCTTTCACGAGGGGAATCCCGTTTCGTTCCGGTTTCAGGGGGAGAAAGTATTTTACGGATATGTTTTCAAAAAGAGCAGATCGAATCGCCGGACGATCGAGGTAACGTGTTATGATCAGCTGCGTTATTTTAAAAACAAAGATACGATCTCCTATTCCGGGAAGACGTACGCTGAACTGCTGAAAATGCTGGCGGCCGATTATGGACTGGCCTGCGGGACTGTGGCGGATACGAAATATAAGATTCCGCAGAGAATCGAAGACGGAACGTTATTTGATATTTTAGGGAACGCTTCGGATCTGACGCTGCTGAATACAGGCAAGATGTATGTTTTATATGATGATTTCGGACAGCTTACGCTTAAGCCCTACGAAGACATGCTTCTGCCTGTCTGGGTGGATGAGAGTACAGCGGAGGAGTACGATTATACATCGACGATTGACGATGAGACTTACAACCGAATTAAACTGGCCTATGACAACGGCGACAGCGGCCAGCGGGAGGTTCACGTTTTTAACGATACCTTAAATCAGTCGAAGTGGGGAACACTCCAGTATTACGAGAAACTGGACAAGGCTCTTTCCGCGGCGGATCTCAAGGTGAAGGCTGATGCGCTTCTGAAATATTACAATTTGAAGAAACGGGAGCTTACGATAAAATCTGTATTCGGCGATATCCGCGTCCGTGCGGGAACGCTTGTCTCTGTGGGAATGAGGCTCGGAGACATGGATTTGTCGAATTATATGGGCGTGGAAAAGGCGAAGCATACGTTTTCTGACGGGATTCATACGATGGATCTGTATCTGGCCGGAGTGCGGGGGGAATTTCATGCGTAATATCAATGAAAGTATAAAGAAAGCGGCGTTGACAGCGATGGAAGCGGCAAAGCCCGTGGAAATCTGTTACGGCGCGGTACAGTCTAAAAATCCGTTTCAGGTGAGACTGTCTCAGAAACTGATTCTCGGACGGGAATTTTTGATCGTACCGGGAGGGATGACGGCAGATTCCTTTGAAATCGGCGATGTTTTGATCTTGTTCCGCGTTCAGGGGGGACAGGAATATTTAATTTTTGATAAGAAAGGGGGACTATAGATATGTTGCCTAATGATTATAACGATGATCTCCTGCAGGACTTTACCGTAGAGATACAGCCGACGCGTACCTACTGTCTGAATTTTTCCGGCGGGCGGTCCTCGGGAATGCTCACAGGCCTTGAAGCTATGAAACAGGCGATTTTTCTCATATTACATACGGAACGCTACAAATATGAGATGTATTCATGGAACTATGGGACAGAGCTCAGCAGTCTGATCGGAGAGAGTTTTTCACCTCATCTGCAGGTACGGATACAGAGCGTGATCGAAAAGGCGCTGCTCGCAGATGATCGGATTCTCAGCGTGGGGGATTTTCAGTTTTCAAAAGAATGGAAGGAAGCGTATCTCGTCCGATTCAGTGCAGAGACCACACAGGGAAATGTGGAATCTGAATTTACCTGGGAAGGAGGACAACTTTCATGATTGGAAGATATTCAGATCAGATGACCTTTGAAGCGATTCTCTCATCCATGCTGGACCGCGTTCCGAATACGGTGGATAAGAGAGAGGGTTCTGTGATCTATGATGCGCTGGCCCCGGCAGCGGCGGAGATGGCGAAGGCGTATATCGAACTGGATGTGATTATGGACGAGACGTTTGTCGATACTGCTTCGATGCAATATCTGATGATGCGCTGCCGTGAGAGGGGCGTTCCCATACAACCGGCCACGGAGGCCGTCATCGAAGGGACTTTCACGCCGGCGTCTTTGGAACTGGAAACCGGAAGCCGGTTTAACTGCGGTGACCAGAATTACATAGTCACGGAGAAAGTCGGAGACGGAAAATACCGTCTGGAATGTGAAACTGCCGGTATCTGCGGCAATCTGTATTCGGGGTTTTTGCTGCCGATTCAGTATATCGAGGGTCTGGAAACCGCGGAGATTACGGATCTTCTGATTCCGGGAGAGGATGCCGACGACGCGGATGCTCTGAGAAAACGGTATTATGACAGTCTGGACAGCCTGTCATTTGGCGGAAATATTGCGGATTATAAAAACAAAGTAAGGCTGATCGACGGTGTGGGAGGAGTAAAGGTTCTGCCTGTCTGGGACGGCGGAGGGACGGTAAAACTGACGATCATCGATTCCGAATATGAGGCGCCCTCTTCCGCACTGATCGCACAGGTGCAGACGGAGGTCGATCCTTCCCGGAATCAGGGAGAGGGATTTGGGATCGCCCCGATCGGACATACGGTGACGGTGGAAGGAGTGACAGCTTTTCCCGTAACGGTGAGGAGCGATATCGTCTTTGTAGACGGCTGGTCTTTTGAGGCGGCGAAGTCTCAGCTGGAAAATGCGGTGAGAGAATATTTTCATGAGATATCTGCAGCTTGGGCTGATGAGGAAGTTTCGGTAGTAAGGATTTCCCAGATCGAGAATAAGCTGCTTAACTTAAGTTGTGTTCTGGATATATCCGGAACTTCAGTCAATGGCGGAACGGCAAATATTCAGCTGGCTTACGCGCAGATTCCCGAATTATCTTCTATCGAGGTGACAATATGAGAAAAGCATTGATGGAATATCTGCCTCAGGTTCTCCGGGATACGGCGGAATTTCAGCAGATCATGTCAGTAGAACAAGAATCGGCCGATCGGTTTTTTGAAGCGCTGGACAGTGTGTTTTCCAATCAGTTTATCGATACTGCAGATGAAACGGGGATCCGAAGGTATGAAAAGATACTGAATCTGACGCCGAAGGATACGGATCGTCTTGATGACCGGCGCTTTAGGATCAAAGCAAAAATCAATGAGCAGCTACCGTTTACAATCCGGGTGCTGCAGCGTCAGCTGACGGCGCTCTGCGGGGAAGAAGGCTTTTCCGTACAGCTGATTCCCAAGGAATACCGGCTTGTCGTCAAGGTGGAGCTGACCGCCCGGAGTAATTTTGAAGAGGTACAGAAAATGCTGGCCCGGATCGTTCCCGCAAATCTTCTGACCGATGTGCAGCTGAAGTATAATCAGCATCGACAGCTGACGGCATACACACACGATCAGCTTTCCGTACGGACGCACGGACAATTAAGAGAGGAGGTTCTTAATCTGAATGGCTACAGAGACAACTAATCTGGGGTTGAAAAAGCCCGACACAGACGATTTTTATAATGTAAATGATTTTAACTATAATGCAGATGTAATCGACGAATCTTTTTCCGATTTGAAGAAACAGCCGATAGAGACAGTTTCCTGCGAGATTCGGGACGGGATCTGTCAGGCTGTCATTTCAGACGGAATTACGGTTCCTTTCGCCCAACAGGCTCTGGTCATCAAATTGCCGGAAGATCTGCCGCAAAACGCCGCACTGGCCCTGAATGGCGGCGCTTCGTATCCGATCTGTGCCGCAGACGGAGGTTCTGCGCCGCAGGGAAACGCAGCAGGTTCTTATCTTCATCTGATCTTTAATTCTGATCAGAGCCGCTGGTATGTGATGGGCGGCGGCTTTTCCCGCGTATTTATTCAGGACAGCGAACCGGCGCAGAGCAATTGTATCTGGATCAAGCCGGTTTCCCGCGTGGAAGGCTCTTATACCGTGTCGAAGAAAAGTACGGACTCGGCGAACGGAAAACGCCATGATCCAGCAGGCGGGATTATGACCGATGGTTCTGCGTCGGCAGCTGTTTTGGAACGGAACGGTGAGCCGGATGATGTCTGAGGCGAGAGCAGGGAAGAAGGAGGTAACAGGATGACTGTAAAAGAAATAGACGGGCTGCTGCAAGTGAAGGATGAGAAGGGCGATGTTAATACCATTTATCCGGTGACGAAGGCGGAAAACGTGGAAGGTTTATATGGCGAAGATGGGAAAATTCCGGCAGACCAGCTGCCGGAGATGGATTATCTTCCGCTTGCCGGCGGAACGGTGACCGGGGATATTATTTTTAGAGATACAAGAGAAGGAATTGGTTTTGCAAATTCTGTATCTCCGTTTAATAAACATTCTCCTGTTCAATTTATTCGAGATTATGTGGGCAATGTAATGCTTTTATTAGCAACTGATCCATCACTTACAGTTCCATCTTTGCGAATAGGAAATTTTAGTGGAGTTACTTTTAGTCCTGAGACTCCGGTTAAAGGAATAGCTGATCCTACAGAAGATACTGGGGCGGCAAATAAAAGGTATGTTGATGTTGCAGTCGAAGAAGGCATGAAAGATTTTGTCAAATACGAAGTGGATGTAAGCAGTACGCCAATATGGGAAACGTATGATTACATATCAATCTCAGACGTCAAACCCATTGCGTACGTTGCTTCTGACGGAAAAAAGAATGTTGTCAGCATAGCCGTTAATGGGAGTGGTCATGATATCCATTATTCTGCTGATTGCGGAGAAACTTTTTTAAAGAAATCTGATCCTTGGTTTGCTACGAGCAAAAGAACCAGCGGTGTTGCGTACGTGTGTGGTTACTTTGTTGTTATCAACGGAAGCACGGAAAGCAATCCAGAATTCCTCATATCCAAAGATGGAAAAACTTGGGAGAAAAAGACCCTGAATTGGAGCTTGAGCGATGATGATAGACTGAATGCTAATAAACGCATTATAGGCGAAGAAAATTGGGGATTCGTCTATCCTTACGACGAATATTCCTATTATCGTACCGCAGTGCTTATAACGAAATCAGGAAATGATCTGAATTTCACTGAGGTCCCTTTCAGTCGAAATGCAGGCGCATCGTATAACGATGGATACTATGTCACATGGGGGATGGATTCGCGGTATCTTAAATATTCTACCGGAAAGCCTGATTCCAGCTTGACGAGTATTGAATTACCCACAAGTCTAACCAGCAATGATAAGATTATACATTGTGTTTATTGTAACGGCTTTATTGTCCTGTTTTATCGGGGTTACTTTAGCGGTGAAAAAACAACTATTTCGTTGTATAGCATTTCTGAGAAGAAGTGGTATGAGAAAATTTATCAGTCCAGCGATGATACAAGTTGCCCTGACATGGCGGCGGTGAGCGACAGCAAAGTTCTTATCCTAAGAGAATCAGATACAAATTTAATAGTTGATACAGAAACAAAAGTCGTTACCATTCTACAGGCAGATTGTAACGCAGATACAACTATAGCTAATTTATACCCAGATGATTCTGATATTCGATCTATTTCGATGTTTGGCAGCAGACAAGGTGTTTATAGATCAGAATCATTAGCGGAAAAAAAATATAAATTAACAAACTTAAAAAATGACTATATAGGGGACGGAGTTAAGATAGAAACGGGTTCATATATAGGAACTGGCACGTATGGAGAAGGCGATAAAAATATCATAACACTTTCGTTTTTTCCAAAATTATTTATTATATCTGGTCAAGGCTCAAGTTTTTTTTCGAGCGGAGCAGCGTATGTACCTGTATCTGTCACTGGGTATGATAGTGGGGGAATGAATGTTAATATGTCTGGAAATACAGTGTCCTGGTATGCGTCAAAAGAGTATTACCAGCTCAATGAAAAAGACAAAAAGTACAATTACGTTGCATTTGGATAGGAGTGGTGATATGTACATTCAAAAAATACCTAATGAAAGCGGGGCATATCCTGCTCCGCAGAGCAACTATGCAGAAGGTTTGCTTGTTATTTCAGAAGAGTTTTTAGAGGTCTTTTTTCAATATAACGGTTTCGTTTCGATAGAACACGACGGAACTCAAGTGACCGATATCTCACCAAAAACGGAAGCGTGGGAAAAATGGAAGGCATCTCTTCCTCCCGACTCAGAGCCGGAGCCGGTGACGTGGGATGCACTTGCGAAAGCCTACAGAGAGGGGGTTGAATCTATTGGATAGTAGAATGATTGTTTTGAATGCTATGAAATCTCAAGGCGCGACAGATGCCAGTATCTTAGCGGAAAAATCGGTATCGGGGGAAGTAGACGGAACAGGGCTTATTTCTGTTCAACATCAAATCCCGAAATGGAGACGGAGAGATTTTACAGACGTTCCAATCGGTACACCATATCAATATGAAGATCAAATATATAAATTATGGCAGACACACGACGCTACGCAACAGGGCGATTGGACACCTGACAAGGCGGTTAGTCTGTGGGGTATTTGTCATACCAAAGACCCGAAGTTAGCGAAACTGTTCGTCACACCATCCGGTACACGAGGTATGTATATGAAAGATGATTGTTGTAAATACGATGGTAAAATCTATC